>NZ_JBHJWG010000082.1:0-15957 GCF_042266305.1 Kitasatospora sp. NPDC056076 | reverse complement strand
GCATCGAGGACGCCCGGCGGGCCGTCGAGGCCGTGTGGCGGATCGAGTCCGCCCGGGTCGTGGGCGCGCTGGCCCGCTACACCGGGGACTTCGCCCTGGCCGAGGACGTCGCCCAGGAGGCGCTGGCCGAGGCCCTGGTCTCCTGGGCGCGCGACGGCGCCCCGGCCGACCCGGTGGGCTGGCTGCTGGCCTGCGCCCGGCGCCGGGCCATCGACGCCTTCCGCCGCGCCTCGGCCCTGGACGAGCGCTACACCGCGCTCGCCGGCGGCCTGGCCGAGGGCCAGTTCAGCGCCGGCTCGGCGGCCGGGCCCGCACCGGCGCCGGAGCTGCCGTTCGACCCGGACCGGGTCGACGACGACGTCCTCGCCCTGATGTTCACCGCCTGCCACCCGGTGCTCTCCCCCGAGGCCCGGGTGGCGCTCACCCTGCGGGTGGTCGGCGGCCTGTCCAGCGAGGAGATCGCCCGGGCGTTCCTGGTGCCGGTGCCCACCGTGCAGGCCCGGATCACCCGCGCCAAGAAGACCATCGCCGCCGCGCACGTGCCCTTCGAGCTGCCGCCGCGGCGGCAGCGGCGCGAGCGCCTGGGCGCCGTCCTGAGCGTCCTGTACGTGGTCTTCACCGAGGGCTCGACGGCCACCTCCGGCACCGACCTGCTGCGCCCCGACCTCGCCTACGAGGCGCTGCGGCTGGCCAGGACCCTGGCCGCCCTGCTGCCCGACGAACCCGAGGTGCACGGGCAGCTCGCCCTGTTCGAGCTCACCGCCTCGCGCTTCCCGGCCCGCACCGGCCCGGACGGGGAGGCGGTGCTCCTGGAGGACCAGGACCGGCGCCGCTGGGACCACTCGGCGATCGGCCGCGGCCTGGCGGCCCTGGGCCGGGCCGCCACCCTCGGGCAGGGCCTGGGCCCGTACGGCCTCCAGGCGGCGATCGCGGCCTGCCACGCGGCGGCGCCCGGCGTGGCCGACACCGACTGGGAACGGATCGTGCTGCTCTACGAGGCGCTCGGCCGGGTGGCGCCGTCCCCGGTGGTCGAACTCAACCGGGCGGTGGCCGTCGCGATGGCCGAGGGGCCGGGGCCCGCGCTCGCCCTGGTCGACGACCTGGCCGTCTCCGGGCGCCTGGCCGGCTCCCACCTGCTGCCGGGCGTGCGCGGCGAACTGCTGACCCGCCTGGGGCGCACCGGCGAGGCCCGGGCGGAGCTGGAGCTCGCGGCCCGGCTGTGCCGCAACGCCCGCGAGCGGGCGGTGCTGCTGCGCAAGGCGGCCGCGCTCGACGGCGCGGGCTGACTCCGCGGGCTGGCTGCGCGGGTGACTGCGCAGGGTGACCGGAGGTACGGCCCGGCGTCCGAGCTGCGGACGCGGGGCCGTACGGACCGGCCGTTCAGCCGTTCAACCGTTCAGCACTGGGGCCGGCGGCCGTGGTTGGCCCCGCGCTTGGCCCGGGCCTTCTTCTTGCGGCGGCGCTTCGACGACATGGCGACTCCTCTCGCAACCGGCCCCCTGATCCCCCGGCCTTCCACCGTTCCACACCCGGGCCGCCCCGGCCCGTCGAAGGGCCCCGCGCCCCGGGACCGGGTCAGGCCCGGCCCGCCAGGGCGGCGCGCCAGGCGGGGCTGTCCACGTAGTGGTTGTCGAAGCGCTCGGCGGAGGCGGCGATCGCCCCCGGGTCGGCCTCGCCGCGCATGACGGTCCCCAGCAGGCGCAGGTAGTCGAAGCGATCCATGCCGGGGGCGAACACGAACAGCACGT
Source organism: Kitasatospora sp. NPDC056076 (assembly GCF_042266305.1). Classification (NCBI taxonomy): domain Bacteria; kingdom Bacillati; phylum Actinomycetota; class Actinomycetes; order Kitasatosporales; family Streptomycetaceae; genus Kitasatospora; species Kitasatospora sp. NPDC056076. The sequence goes on along the minus strand of NZ_JBHJWG010000082.1, from coordinate 14,209 downwards.
CGGCCTCGGAGCCCGGGGCGGCGGCGAAGGCGTGCGGGGTGTGCGGGGGCACGGCCAGGAAGTCGCCCGCGTCCAGGACGGTGACCTCCTCGCCGACCAGGACCCGCAGCGAGCCGCTGATCACGAAGAACAGCTCCGTCGCCCGGGTGTGGAAGTGCGCCGGGGCCCCGACCGCGCCCCGGGCGAAGGCGGAGCGGTAGACGGTGAAGCCGCCCTCGCCGGGGGCCGTCTCGGCGAGCAGGGTCATGGTGGCGCTCGGGTCGGCGCAGGTCTCGGCCTCACCGTGGCGGGCCAGGACCGGGGCGGTGGCGGGGGTGGCAGCGGGGGCGGGGGCGGTGCTCTCCGTCGTCGTCATGGGACCAGCCTAGGAGCGGAAAGACCCACGATCATGGGGCAATCGAGCACCGTTTCCATGGGTCAATCGGATCCGGCAGGTGCGCCCGCGCGACGGCACGGGGCCCTCCTCGGGCCGCCAACCCCCCTACGGCACGGGGACTTTAGGGTGGACGCCATGAAGCCCGCCCTGGTACTCGCCGCCGCCCTGGCCCTGTCCGCGGCCGCCGCTCCCACCGCCACCGCCGCCACCGCCGCCACCCCGGCCGCACCGGCCGCACCGGCCGACAAGGCCGCCGCCGCCGATCCGCCGGAGCGCTTCCGGCACCAGGCCCTCGCCTGGGGACCGTGCCAGGATCCGGAGTTGGCCGCCGCCGGCGCCGAGTGCGCCACGCTCACCGTCCCGCTGGACTACCGCGCGCCCGACGGCCGCACCCTGCCCCTCGCCGTCTCCCGGATCCGCTCCGCCGACCCCGCCGCCCGGCACGGCGTCCTGCTGTCCAACCCGGGCGGCCCCGGCGAGCGCGCACTGGCCCTGCCGGTCGCGCTGCGCGACCGGCTGGCCCCGGCCACGGCCGCCGCCTACGACCTGATCGGGATGGACCCGCGCGGGGTGGGTGCCAGCGGCGGCCTCGACTGCGGCCTGAACCACGGCACTTGGCTGCGCTCGGCGGGCAGCGGCGCGGCCGGCTTCCGGGAGAGCTGGCGCCTGGCGAAGGCGGACGCCGACGCCTGCCTGGGCAAGTACCCGGACCTGCTGCCGCACCTGACCACCCGCAACACCGCGCGCGACCTGGACGTGCTGCGATCGGCCCTGGGCGAGCAGCGCGCCTCCTTCTTCGGCCAGTCCTACGGCGCGCTGCTGGGCGCGGTGTACGCGCAGCTGTATCCGGGCCGGGTGGACCGCCTGGTGCTGGACAGCGCGCCGGACCCGGACCGGTACGGGGTCCGGACGCTCCAGGACATGGGGGCCGCCAACGAGCGGGCGCTGGACGACTTCGCCGCCTGGGCCGCGCCCCGCGACGACCGGTACCGGCTGGGCGCGACGGCGGCGGCGGTGCGCGCCACCGTGCAGGGCCTGGTCCGGCGCGCCGAGGCGGCGCCGATCGGCATCGACGGGTTCCGCCTCGACGGCGCCCTGCTGCCGTTCCTGCTCACCGTCTGCCAGGGCGACGACCGCGACAGCGCCGACTACGCGGACGTGCTGCGCCAGTTGCTGGACGCCGCCGACGGCAGGCCGGTGCAGGCGAGCCCGACCCTGCACGCGCTGCTGACGGCCGTCCTGGCGCCCGACCCGCAGGCCGGCGCCGACCTCGCCGCCGCGATCGGCTACCTGTGCGACGACGTGGCGATGCCGCGCTCCCCCGGGTGGTACGCGGCCGCCGTCGAACGCTCCCGCGCCACCCGGCCCCTCTTCGGACCGGTGTTCAACGGGCCCACGCCGTGCGCGAGTTGGCCGACCGACCCGCAGGAGCCGTTCGTCCAGGTGCGCAACGCGGTGCCCGCCCTGCAGATCCAGTCCACCGGCGACACCCACGCCCCCTACGCCGGCGCCCTGGCCCTGCACGCCCGGCTGTCCGCCTCCCGGCTGCTGACCGTCCCCGGCCGGATCCACACCGTCCTCCTCAACGGCTACAGCCCCTGCGCCCAGCGCGCCGTGGACGCCTACCTGTCCACCGGCGTGCTGCCGCCGGCCGACGCCACCTGCTGAGGGTGAGGGGCGCCGGGGCCGCCGGGCCGCCGGGGCGCCGGCCGCCCCGGCAGCCCTCACGTCACTGGCCCACGCGGCCGTCCACGCACTCGCGCAGCAGGTCGGCGTGGCCGCAGTGGCGGGCGTACTCCTCGATGCGGTGCACCTGGACCTCCCGGACCGAGAGCCGCTGCTTGCCGAGGCGCTCGCCGAGGTCCGGATGGGCGGCCAACGCGGCGTCCAGGGCGGCCTGTTCGCGCTCCAGGTCGCGCCAGGCGGCCTCGACCAGGGCCGGGTCGGGGAGCGCCCCGTCGAAGTCGGCGTCGCGGGCGCCGTAGAGCTTGGGCTGCGGCTCGCCCTCGCGGATCCAGTTGTGCCAGTCGCGTTCCACCTCGGCCAGGTGGCGCACCAGGCCGAGCAGCGACATGGTCGAGGGCGGCACCGAGCGCCGGGCGAGCTGCTCGGCGTCCAGGCCCTCGCACTTCATCCGCAGGGTGAGGCGGTAGTTGACCAGGTAGTCCTCGAGGGTGGCGGCCTCGCCGTCCGGGGCGGGGCCTTCACTGTTGCGTGGATCGTCGGCCGGGTCGGCCCACATGTCGGGGTAGACGGTGGCCTGGGTCCATCGCTCGGGTCGCTCGCTCATCCCCGCATGATCGCCCGCAACCACCGCACCCTTCAACCGAGTTAACGCGCCACCCGGCCCCCTGCCCGGTTGACGGTCGCGGTGCCGCCGGCCCGGACGGTGGAGGCGGCGGAGCGCCGACTCCGGCCAAGCGCCGGCCCCGGTGGGAGCCAACTCCGGCGAGCGCCAACTCCGTTGGGCGTCAGCCCCGGTGGGCGTCGGCTGCCGCCCGCAGGAAGCCGAGGAAGCCGGCCACCGCGGGCGGCACCCGCTGCCCCCGGCGGGTGGCGGTGCAGACGTGGCGCACGGGGGTGTCCTGGGGGTGGAGGGGGACCAGGGCGATGTCGGGGCGGGCGGCGCGGGCGGCCAGGGCGGGGATGAGGGTGGGGCCCAACCCCGCGGCGACCAGGCCGAGTTTGGCGGCCCAGGCGCCGACGGCGTACTCGATGCGGGGCTGGAAGCCGCTGCGCAGGCAGGCGGCGAGCAGGGTGGATCCGGGGTCGCGGCGGGCGGCGATCCAGGGTTCGTCGGCGAGTTCGGCCAGCCGCAGGCGGCGCCGGCCGGCGAGCCGGTGGCCGCGCGGGAGGGCGACCAGGACGGGGTCGGCGAGCAACGGGTGCAGCTCGAACTGGTCGGTGTCGTAGGCGTCCTGGGGGTCCTCGGCGTAGGAGGCGACCACGGCGAGGTCGATGGTGGCCTCGGCGAGGCGCTCCAGCAGCTGGGCGCTGAGGCCTTCGGTGAGGGTGGTCTCGACCTGCGGATGGGCGGTGCGGAAGGCGGCGAGGGCGGCGGGGACGAGTTCGGCGTTGGCGCTGTCGAAGGCGCCCGCCCGCAGGCGTCCGGCGTCGAGTTCGGTGAGGGCGACGAGGTCGCGGCGGGTGGTGTCGAGGCGTTCCAGCAGGGCCTCGGCGTGCGGGAGCAGGGCGCGGCCGTGTTCGGTCAGCCGGACCCCGCGGGCCAGGCGGTCGAACAGCGGGGCGCCCAACTCGGCTTCCAGGGTGGCGATCTGGCGGGAGACGGCGGACTGGGTGAAGCCCAGGCGCTCGCCGGCGGCGGTGAAGGAGCCCAGGTGGGCGACGGTGCGGAAGACGTCCAGCCAAGCCATGTCCATTACGCATGAGTACCATGCGAGACATTCGTTTGTCGCCTGGCTCGGGGCTGCCTAGCGTGGGGGCCATGGAAAAGATCGCCTTTCTGGGCCTGGGCCGGATGGGGCTGCCGATGGCCCGTCGCCTGGCCGCCGCCGGCTACCCGTTGACCGTGTGGAACCGCACTCCCGGCCGCGCCGACGGCCTGACCGAGGCCGCCGACCCGGCCGGGGCGGTGGCCGGGGCCGGCATCGTCGTCACGATGCTCTCCGACCCGCAGGCCGCCGCCGAGGTCGCCGGGCGCTTCACCGCCGCGCTGGCCCCCGGCACCCTGTGGATCGACATGTCCTCGATCGGCCCGCGCGCCCTCGCCGGGCTGCGGGAGCGGCTGCCGGAGGGCGTGGCCCTGGTGGACGCCCCGGTGCTGGGCAGCGTCGGCCCGGCCGCCCGCGGCGAGCTGACCGTCTACGCGGGCGGCGAGGACGCCGACCTGGAGCGCGCCGAGCCGGTGCTGTCCCACCTGGGCCGGGTGCGGCGCTGCGGGGGCCCCGGTGCGGGGGCGGCGTTGAAGGTGGTGGTGATGGGCGCGATCGTCACCTCGGTCGCCGTCCTGGACGAAGTGCTTTCGGTGGCGGGCGAGTTGGGCGTGCCGCAGGAGCAGGCGCTGGAGGTGCTGGCGGCCGGGCCGCTCGCGGGGGTGGTGGCCCGGGCGCGCAGCGCGGAGTCGGACTTCCCGGTGCGGCTGGCCGCCAAGGACCTCGCCCTGGCGGGCGGCGGCCCGCTGCTGGCGGCGGCCCGTCAGGCGCTGCTGGCGGACCCGTCGATCGCGGACCGGGACCTGTCGGCGGTGGTGCGGGCGCTGCGGGAGGACTGACGCCCGCCGCCGTGGAGGGCGGGCCTGCGGCTCGGAGGAACGTCCAGCGCCGCCCCGCCCGCGGCGCGGCCCGCTTGGTGCCGCCGCCGATGGCCGGGCGCGCGCGCCGTCCGGTGTAGTGGGGGGCGTCCGCCGCGACCACCGATGAAGGGCGCCCCTTGTCCGCTCGCACCGCCGTGCAAGGCGTCGTCCGACTCGCCGGGCCCCGGCTGCCCCTGGTGTCCTTCCTCGCCCGGCTGCCCGCCGCGCTGTGCCCGACCGGGACGCTGCTGATGGTGACCGCGCTGGACGGGGTGGGCCGCGGCGGGGTGGTGGCGGGCCTGCTGTGGGGCGGGCAGGCGGTGGGCGGGCCGCTGCTGGGCCGGCTGGCCGACCGGCGCGGCCACCGTCCGGTGATCCTGGCGGCGTCGCTGGCCAACGCGCTGCTGACGGCCGCCCTGGTGGTGGCCTCGGTCGGCGCCCTGGCGCCGGCGGTGCAGGCCGGGTGCGCGGCGCTGGCGGGTTTCACCGTGCCGCAGATCGGGCCGCTGTCGCGGACCCGCTGGATCGCGCTGGCGGGCGGGCGCCGTGACGGCCACGAACTGGTCGGCCCGGCGCTGGCCTTCGACGCGGTGGTGGACGAGACGAGTTTCGTGGCCGGCCCCGCCCTGGTCGGGGTGCTGGCCTGGGCGGTGCACCCGGCGGCGGGCCTGGTGTGCGCGGCGGTGCTGATGGCGGTGTTCGGCACGGTGTTCGCGCTGCACCCGACGGCCCCGGCGCCGGCGCCCGCGGTGGCAGCGGCGCCCACGGCGGCGGGGCGCACGGCGGCGGGGCGGGTGCTGTCCGGGCCGCTGCTGGTGCTGATCGCCGTGACGGTGCTGCAGGGCGTGGTGTTCGGCGCCGCCAACACCGGGGTGCAGTACCTGGCCCGGGGGGACGCGGGCGTCGGCGGCCTGGTCTGGTCGGCGATGGGGGTGAGCAGCGCGGCGGCCGGGGTCCTGCTGGCCTCGTTCGCGGAGCGTTTCGACCTCACCGCGCGGCTGCGCACGGCGGTGGCGGCGCAGGCGGTGCTGCTGCTGGGGCTGCTGCCGGTGGACGGGGTGGCGGGTGCGGCGGTGGCGGTGGGGGCGGTGGGGTTCGCGGTGGCGCCGGCGCTGATCGCGGTGTTCGGCCTGGTGGAGCGGGTCGCGCCGGCGGGCCGGATGGCGGAGGCGATGACGCTGCTGGGCAGCGGGCTGATCGCGGGGCAGGGGCTGGCGGTGACGGGGGTGGGGCCGCTGGTCGGCGCGCACGGGCCCCTCGCGGCGTTCGCGTTGGCCTGTGCGGCCGGGGCGCTGGCCCTGCTGCTGGTGCTGGCGCTGGTGCGGCTTCGGCGGTTCCCGCCGGCCCGGCCGGCGCCGGCCCCGGCGCTCGCGGCGGCGGCCGCGTCCTCCTGAGGCCCGGGGCCTCCTGACGCCCGGGGCCTCCTGACGCCCGAACACTCCCGAGTCCCCGGGGCCGTCAACCGCGGGCCTCCCCCGGTTCCACCCCGGGGCCGGTCAACGACCGCCTCCCCGTTCACCCGATCAGGGGGGCTGGTGTGCGGGCCCGGGGGCGTGGGCCGTAGCGTCGTGGCGGCGGACGGCAACGGCCCGGGGAGGCGGCACGCGTGCAGGTCATGAGGGTTGGGCGGGGCGCGGCGGCGCTGGCGCTGGCGGCGGTGGTGCTGGCGGCGTCGGCGTGCGGGGCTCCCCCCTCCGGGGGCGGCCCGGACGGCGCCGCGCGGGCCGGCCGGGCGCCGCGCGCGGACGCGGGCGGCGGGGCCGCGCCGGATCCGCAGGGCCGTCCGCTGGCGCTGGTCTACCGGGGCCCGGCGGCCTGCGAGGGCTGCCCGGAGGCGGCGCACGACCTGCTGGAGCACGACGGCTTCGCGGTGCGCTACATCGGGCCCGAGGAGGAGGTCCGCTTCGGCCCGGACGCGCTGTCCGGCGCGGCGCTGTACGTGCAGCCGGGCGGCACCAACGGGCAGGAGGTGTCCACCGCCTGGCGCCTGCTGCAGCAGGACCCGGGCTTCTCCCCCGAGCTGGTGCGCGCCTACGTGCGCGGCGGCGGGCACTACCTGGGGCTGTGCATGGGCGGCTACCTGGCCGGCCACGACCCCGGCTACGGCCTCCTGCCGGGCGACTCCGGGCAGTACATCAGCTCCGGGGGCGCCACCGTCACCGACGAGCAGGACCACCTGGTCGACGTCTCCTGGCGCGGGCAGCCGCAGCGGATGTACTTCCAGGACGGCCCGTACTTCGACCTGGAGGGCCCGGGCGCCCAGGTGCTGGCCCGCTACACCAACGACCGGGCCGCGGCCGCCGTCGCCCCGTACGGCTCGGGCCGGGTGGCGGTCAGCGGCCCGCACCCGGAGGCCCCGGCCGAGTGGTACCGCGACTACGGCCTCTCCGACGAGTCGCCGGCCGGCCTCGCCCTGGGCGGGGACCTGGTGCACACCCTGCTGGGCACGGCGCCGAAGTCCTGAACCGGGCTCCGCACCCGCCCCCGCAGACCCCGCCCCACCCTGAGCCGCCCCCGCCCCACCCTGAGCCGTCCCCGAGCCGACCCCGACCCCGTCGGCCCGCCCCTCGCGCGCACTAGTGCACCCGCGGGCGCCACCGCAGGCCACCGGCCTGCGCCGAACCCTCCCCCGGAGGCCGGCGAACCACCCCCGGACCGACCCCGAAGCGCCCTGGTGCACTAGTGCGCCAGCCCCAAACAACCGCAGAACAAGGCTTGTTGACCGCGATGCGTACGGCGTACGGTTGCGGGCATGGAGAACACCGACATCCTCGTCTCCGGCGCCGGCATCGCCGGCCCCGCCCTCGCCCACTGGCTGCGCCGCCACGGCTTCAATCCCACCGTCGTCGAGCGGGCCCCCGCCCCGCGCCCCGGCGGGCAGGCCGTCGACCTGCGCGGCGCCGGACGCACCGTCATCGAGCGGATGGGCCTGATGGAGCGCGCCCGCGCGCTGTGCGTGGAGCAGCGCGGCATCGCCCTGGTCGACACCCGCGGCCGGCACAGCGCCCGGATGCCCGTCGAGCTGTTCGGGGGCGAGGGCATCGTCTCCGAGCTGGAGATCCTGCGCGGCGACCTCGCCGACCTGCTCCGGCAGGCCACCGACGGCGTCGAGTACCTGTACGACGACACGGTCACCGCCCTGGCGGAGGACGCCGACGGTGTCACCGTCCACTTCGAGAACGCCCCCGCCCGCCGCTTCCACCTGGTCGTCGGCGCCGACGGGCTGCACTCGGCGGTGCGCCGCCTGGCCTTCGGCCCGGAGCCGGACCACTACCGCCCGCTCGGCGGCCACCACTGCTGGTTCACCGTCCACGACCCGGCGCTGGCGCGCGAGTTGGACGGCTGGTTCCTGATGTACAACGCCCCCGGCGGGCTGGTCGCCGCCGCCCGGCCCGGCCGGCTGCCCGGGGAGGTCAAGGCCTCCCTGGCCTTCCGCTCCGGCCCGCTCGCCCTCGAGCGCGGCGACGACGCCGCCAGGCGCCGGCTGCTCGCCGACCGCTTCGCCGGCGCCGGCTGGCGGGTGGAGCGCCTGGTCGCGGGCATGGCCGCCGCCGACGACTTCGCCTTCGACTCCTTCGGCCAGATCCACCTGGAGCGCTACAGCCGCGGCCGCGTCGCCCTGCTCGGCGACGCCGGCTACAGCCCCAGCCCGCTCACCGGCCTGGGCACCAGCCTCGCCCTGGTCGGCGCCTACCTGCTGGCCGGTGAACTCGCCGCCGCGGCGGGCGACTTCACCACCGCCTACGCCCGCTACGAGGAGCTGATGCGCCCCTACGTGACCCGCGCCCAGGAGCTGCCGCCCGGCGGCGTCAACGGCTACGCCCCCGACAGCGCCCTGATGATCCGCCTGCGCGCCGCCTCGATGCGCTGGATGGGCCGCTGGCCGCTGCGCGCCGTCCTGGCCGCCCAGTTCGCCAAGGCCGGCGACATCGCCCTGCCCGACTACCCGCTGCCCGCCCGTGCCGCCTGAGGTGCGCCCCGGGGGCTTGCACCTCACGCGGCGTCAGGAGGGATGCTCGTGCCATGCCCTCCTCCGAACAGACCTGGAAGGTCGGCCCGCTCGCCGAGGCGAGCGGACTGACCGTACGCACCCTCCACCACTGGGACCAGCTCGGCCTGCTGTGCCCCTCCCGGCGCACCGCCTCCGGCCACCGCGCCTACACCGAGCAGGACGTCGTGCGGCTCTACCAGATCCTCGCCCTGCGCCGCCTGGGCCTGGGCCTGGAGACCATCGCCACCTGCCTGGACGCCGGCGTGGACGTGCGGCGCCTGGTGCGCGAGCACCTGGCCGCCACCGAGGCCTCCCTGGCGGCGCTGCGGGAGCTGCGCGAGCGCCTGGGCCACCTGGACGGCGAGCTCGCCGCCGCACGCGAGCCCGGCACCGAGGACCTGCTGCGCCTGGTGCGGGCCGCCGGCGCCACCCGGCCCGCCGCCGACGAGGCCCTGCGCCGCCACCTCGACGAGGACCAGCTGCACGCCCTCGCCGACCACGCGGCCGCCCTCGGCCCGGCCGCCCACTACCTGCTGGAGGTCGAGTGGCCCCAGCTCTACCGCCGCGCCGAGGCCCTGCGCGCCGCCGGCACCGACCCGGCCGACCCCCGGGTGCGCCGCATCGCCGCCCGCCTCGACGAGCTCTCCCGCCTGTTCAGCGGCGGCGACACCACGCTGTCCGCCGCCGTGCGCACCGCCTGGCGCGAGGACCCGGCCGCCCTGTCCGGCGACCCCGCCGCCCCCGCCGACGCCTGGGCCGACCTGCGCACCTTCCTCGACCGGGCCCGGGAGGCGTCATGATGCCCCGCCGGGTGCGGCTGCGCGTCGCCCTGCTGAGCACCCTGCCCGTCCTGGCGGTGACCGTCCTGGCGCTGTTCCCGCTGGCCCTGGCCGGCCTGCTGCCCTGGGCGGTGCCGCCGGCCGTGCTGCTGGCCCAGGGCGTCCAGGCCTGGCTGGTCCTGCACCGCCTGGGCCGCCCGGCCGGAAGGCCCTGAGCGCTACTTGGCGCGCGGCTGGTTGAAGCGCAGCATGTTGCCCGCCGGGTCGCGGAAGGCGCAGTCGCGCACGCCGTAGGGCTGGTCCATCGGCTCCTGGAGGACCTCGGCGCCGGCGGCGCGGATGCGCTCGAAGGTGGCGTCGCAGTCGTCGGTGCGGAAGATGACGCCGCGCAGCAGCCCCTTGGCGAGGAGTTCGGCGGCGGCCCGGCGGTCGTCCTCGGAGGCGTGCGGGTCGGCCAGCGGGGGTTCCAGGACGATCTCCACCCCGGGCTGCTCGGGCGAGCCGACGGTGACCCAGCGCATGCCCTCGAAGCCGACGTCGTTGCGCACCTCGAAGCCGAGGACGTCGCGGTAGAAGGCGAGCGCCTTGTCGTGGTCGTCGACGGCGATGAAGCACTGCGCGAGTTCGATGCTCATGCACGTCAACTTACGGGAGAGGGGCCGCCCTTCGCCTCAGGTACGGCGCCTCAGGTGCGGCGCGCGGGGCGGGTGCGGATCTTGGCGATGCAGGCGGGGATGGGCTCGCCGTCGGCGTGGTCGCGGGAGCGGTAGGCGCTGGGGCTCTCGCCGACCAGTTCGGTGAAGCGGCTGCTGAAGGAGCCGAGCGAGGTGCAGCCCACCGCCATGCACACCTCGGTGACGCTGAGGTCGCCGCGCCGCAGCAGCGCCTTGGCCCGTTCGATCCGGCGGGTCATCAGGTAGCTGTACGGGGTCTCGCCGTAGGCGGTGCGGAAGCTGCGCGAGAAGTGGCCGGGCGACATCAGCGCGGTGCGGGCCAGCGCGGGCACGTCCAGCGGCTGGTCGTACTCGCGGTCCATCCGGTCGCGGGCCCGGCGCAGCCGGACGAGGTCTTCGAGGGGTACGCGGGTGGGCACAGCAGCCACCGTACCGGGCCGCTCGGACACCCTGCCCCGCCCGGCGCGCGCCCGGTAACCGGGTGGTGGCGCCGGGCGGGCCGGCCGCCACCGCGGCGAGGTGCGTGCCCCGACGCCGCGGACCCGGCGGGGATCCGGGGGACAGGCGTCAGGCGGTGCGCGGGCCGCGGGCGAGCAGCGGGGCACCGCCGTCGTGCGGCAGGACGACGAGGTAGCGCCAGGGGCCGTCCTCGGCCACGGCCAGCGAGAGGGTCTGCGCCTCGAAGGCCGCGGCGGCGGGGGCGGCGCCCTCGGTCAGTTCGTCGAGGCCGGCGTGCGACGCCAGGAAGTCCGCGGGGCCGTTGAACCACTTGGGGACGGGCGCGCCGCGGCGCAGCGCGGCCAGCAGGTCCGCGCGCAGCGGCCCCTCGGCGGCGTCCAGGACGCGTTCGTGCAGGCGTTCCTGGACGCCGGGGCGGGTCGGGGCGGCGGCGGCGAGGTGCTGGCAGCGCGGGCAGAACCGGGCGCCGACGCGCACGCCGAACGGGTGGCGGTAGCGGACGATGGTGCGTGGCTGTTCCTGGCACAGTGTCCGGTCGTCGCCGACCGCGGCGTGCTCCGGTTCGTCCGGTTCGCCCTCGACGGTGCAGGCCCCGAAGGTGGCGGGTTGCCGGGCGGTGGCGAAGGACCAGCCGGTGGGCGTGTCGGTGTTCATGCGCGCGACCCTGCCACGGCGGCGGGGGCGCGGGCATCCGCTTTTTCGTGGCACCCGGCCCCCGGCTGCGGGTCCCGGCGGCGGCGATCTAGGGTGGCCGCATGATCTCCTCTCCGATATCCGGCCCGATATCCGACCCCGCCGAGGCGCTGCGGGTGCTGCTGGAGGGCAATGCCCGTTTCGTCGGCGGCAGCCCCGAGCACCCCAACCAGGACGCCGGGCGGCGGGCCGCGCTGGGGGCGGCGCAGAAGCCGTTCGCGGTGCTGTTCGGCTGTTCCGACTCCCGGCTGGCCGCCGAGATCATCTTCGACCGGGGTCTGGGTGACCTGTTCGTGGTGCGCACCGCCGGTCACGTGACCGGTGCGGAGGCGCTGGGCAGCATCGAGTACGGGGCGGCGGTGCTGGACTGCCCGCTGGTGGTGGTGCTCGGGCACGACTCGTGCGGCGCGGTGGCGGCGGCGCTGGACTCCCTGGAGCAGGGCAGGCTGCCCGGCGGCTTCGTGCGGGACGTGGTGGAGCGGGTGACGCCGAGCGTGCTGTCGGCGAAGGCGGCGGGCATCGAGGACCCGGACGCGATCGTGGACGAGCACATCCGCCAGACGGTGGACCTGCTGCTGGAGCGCTCGCAGCTGCTGGCCGCCCGGGTCGCCGAGGGGCGGGCCGCGGTGGTGGGCCTGTCGTACCGGCTGACCGACGGCCAGGCCCGTACGGTCGCCGTCCGCGGCCTGGGCTGACCCCCCCGGCGCCGCGAGCTGCGGGTGCGGGAACGCGGTGTCCGATCCCCGCCAGCGCCGGGGCGCGGGCGGGGGCAGAGTCGGTGTCCGGTCGCGGACCGTCCGGTCCGGGCCACCGACTCATCCGATGCGAGGACGGCTCTTCCCGTGCACAAGGTCACCGATCTCAAGGTTCTCTACTTCGGCACCCCGGTGGTGCTGATCGGCTCGCGCAACGAGGACGGCAGCGCCAACCTGGCGCCGATGTCCTCGGCCTGGTGGCTGGGGCAGACCTGCGTGCTGGGGCTGGGCAACAGCTCCCAGACGTCGGTCAACCTGCGGCGCGAGGGCGAGTGCGTGCTCAACCTGCCCTCGGCCGGGCAGGTCGACGCCGTGGACGCGCTCGCGCTGCTGACCGCCAACCCGCGGATCACCGAGCACCGGCTCGCGCAGGGCTACCGGCACGAGCGGGGGAAGTTCGCCGCCGCGGGGCTGACCGAGCTGCCCGGTGAGCTGGTGCGGGCGCCGCGGGCCGCCGAGTGCCCGGTGCAGCTGGAGTGCCGGCTGGAGGAGGCCCGGCCGCTGGCGGGCAACCCGGGGTGCACCGCCTTCGAGGTCTCGGTGGTGCGCGCGCACGTGGACGAGCGGCTGATCGTGCCGGGCACCGACCACTACGTGGACCCGGTCGGCTGGGACCCGCTGATCATGAAGTTCTGCGAGTTCTTCGGCGAGGGCCGGCGGCTGACGCCCTCGCGGCTGGCGGAGGGCTGGCAGATGCCGGGGAGGATGCCGGCCGCGGTGTGAGGCGGCCGGGCCGCACCCCGGGCCGCGTCCTGGGCCGTGTCCCGGGCCCCGGCTCAGGCGACGGTCGCCCCGCAGGAGTCGCACACCCGGGTCGCGGGCAGTTCCAGGAAGCAGTTGGGGCAGATCGCCGGCGGGCGCGGGGTGGTCGCGGTGGCCGCGGCGGCCGCGGGGGCGGCGGCGGCGCTCTTGCGGCGGGTCACCGTGGTCTTCAGGCGCGGGGCCAGGGCGGGGATGCCGCCGTCGGCGGGCAGGTCGGCGCCGAAGTGCCGGTAGCAGGCGAGCCGGGCGGCGGCGGCGTGCTGCTCGCGGTCCATCTCGTCCAGGACGGGCGGCTGCCCGGCGACCTCCAGCACGTCCTGGTAGCCGGCCCCGACCATGCCGTCGGTGGCGTTCACGACCAGGGCGGTCAGCGGCGGGTCGCCGCGCCGGTGGGCCTCGCGCACCACCAGGGCCAGCACCTTGCCGATCCAGTGCCGCTGGTTGACGCTGGTGCGCACCCCGGAGGCCTGCTGGACGGCCTCGGCCAGCTCGGCGTAGGTGATCACCGCGTGGTAGCGGTGGGCCACGTCCACCAGGGCCGGGTAGGCCGCCCTGGTCCACACGATGTGCGCCTGGCTGACGGCGACGGCCGTGCCGTCCGCCTCCCGCCAGTAGCCGCGCTGCTGCTGCGTCATCCCGTCCGCCCCTCGTCCCGTCGCGCCTGTCGGCCCCCGCCGGGAGCGAGGCTACCCCGCGGCGGTGTCCGGTTTCCTGTCGGGGGCGCGGCCGGGGGGCTTGACTTCAAGTGCTGTTGAAGTCGTCGAATGGGTGCCGACCGCAGCCGTACGGGCTTTCCGCGGTCGATGCCCCGCCCGTACGGGAACGGACCGGGGCCGGGGCCGCCTCCCTTCGATCGTGCCGTTGGCGGCCCCGGCCCTCGTCGCCGTTGCCCCACCGGTGCCTCACCGCCGCGCGGTGAGGCCGTCCAGGGTGAGGTCGAGCAGGCGCTCGGCCTGCTCGCGGTGCCCGGCGCCCGCCGAGGTGAGGGCGATGCCCTCCAGGGCGGCGGCGAGGTCGGTGGGCCGGATGTCGGTGCGGATCGCGCCGGCGGCCGCGCAGGCGTCCATGAGCGCGGTGACGGCGGCCCGGATCATCTCCCGGCTGCCGCCGTAGGGGTTGGCCCCGGTGGCGGCGATGGCGCGCAGGGCGTCGATCATGCCGTACTTGGCGGTGGCGTAGTCCAGGAACAGGCGGGTCCAGGCGCGCAGCGCCTGCTCGGGCGGCCGCTCGGCGAGCAGGGCGGGGGCGGCCTCGCACAGCTGGGCCACCTCGTTGCGGTAGACCGCCTCGATCAGGTCCTCCCGGGTGGGGAAGTTGCGGTAGAGGGTGGCGCTGCCCACGCCCGCCTCCTTGGCGATGCGCTCCAGGTGCGCGTCGGGCCCCTGCTCCCCGAACACGCGCGCGGCGGTGGTGAGGATCTTCTCCCGGTTGCGCCGCGCGTCGGCCCGCAGCGGCCGGGGGGCTGCGT
>NZ_JBHJWG010000081.1:0-18976 GCF_042266305.1 Kitasatospora sp. NPDC056076 | reverse complement strand
CCACCCCACAGGGTCGGCGGTCCGAAAATCACCCAGCCGCCGGAGCACCCACCCCCGGAACCGCCCCCGGACCCACCCACCCTCCCGAAAGCCCCCCACCCAACAACAGCCCCGCGCAGCGCCCCCCCCACCCGGAATGCCCCCCACCCCTCATGGGGTTGGATACACCCATGGCATCTCGTGCACGCGTACGCGCCCCCGAACTGGTCGGAGCAGGCGGCTGGCTGAACACCGGCGGCAAGGACCTCACCCTCGCCGACTTCCGGGGCAAGATCACCGTCCTGGACTTCTGGACCTTCTGCTGCATCAACTGTCTGCACGTCCTGGACGAGCTCCGCGAGCTGGAGGAGCGGCACCGCGACACCGTGGTGATCGTCGGGGTGCACTCGCCCAAGTTCGTGCACGAGGCCGACCACCAGGCCGTGGTGGACGCCGTCGCCCGGTACGAGGTGCACCACCCGGTGCTGGACGACCCGGAGCTGGCGACCTGGAAGCAGTACGCCGTCCGCGCCTGGCCGACGCTCGTGGTGATCGACCCCGAGGGCTACGTGGTGGCCCAGCACGCCGGTGAGGGCCACGCGCACGCGATCGCGCGCCTGGTGGCCGAGCTGGAGGCGGAGCACGGGGCCAAGGGCACGCTGCGCCGCGGCGACGGCCCGTACGTGCCGCCGGAGCCGAGCAGCGAGGACCTCAAGTTCCCCGGCAAGGCGGTGCGGCTGCCGAACGGCCACTTCCTGGTGGCCGACTCCGGCCACCACTCGCTGGTCGAGCTGGCCGAGGACGGCGAGACGGTGGTGCGCCGGATCGGTGACGGGCAGCGCGGCCTGGTGGACGGCGCCGACCCGCGGTTCAGCGAGCCGCAGGGCCTGGCGCTGCTGCCGGAGGGCCACGACTACGACGTGGTCGTCGCGGACACCGTGAACCACGCGCTGCGCGGGGTGCGGCTGGCCGACGGCAGCGTGACCACCCTGGCGGGCACCGGCCGCCAGTGGTGGCAGGGCACGCCGACCGAGGGTCCGGCCCGCGAGGTGGACCTCTCCTCGCCGTGGGACGTCGCCTGGTTCGACGGCAAGGTGTGGATCGCGATGGCGGGCGTGCACCAGCTGTGGGCGTACGACCCGGCGGCCGGCACGGTCGCCGTGGCGGCCGGCACCACCAACGAGGGCCTGGTGGACAACCCGGTCGCGGAGGCCTGGTTCGCCCAGCCGTCCGGCCTCGCGGTCTCCGCGGACGGCGAGCGGCTCTGGGTCGCCGACTCGGAGACCTCCGCGCTGCGCTTCGTTTCACGTGAAACGGGGACGGTCGAAACGGCCGTCGGGACCGGGCTGTTCGACTTCGGCCACCGGGACGGCGCCGCCGACCAGGCCCTGTTCCAGCACCCGCTGGGCGTCACCGTGCTGCCGGACGGCTCGGTGGCCGTCAGCGACACCTACAACCACGCGCTGCGCCGCTTCGACCCGGCGAGCGGCGAGGTCACCACGCTGGCCACCGACCTGCGCGAGCCCTCCGGGGCGGTGCTGGTCGACGGCGACATCGTGGTCATCGAGTCGGCCCGGCACCGGCTGACCCGGCTGCGGCTGCCGGAGGAGGCGGTGCGGGTGGAGTCGGTGGCGCACCGCACCCAGCGCGCGGCCACCGAGGTCGCCCCGGGCGCCCTGCGGCTGGACGTGGTGTTCGAGGCCCCGAGCGGCCAGAAGCTGGACGAGCGCTACGGCCCGTCCACCCGGCTGCTGGTCAGCTCGACCCCGCCCGAGCTGCTGGTCTCCGGTGCGGGCGCGGACTCCGCCCTCTCCCGCGAGCTGGTGCTCTCCGCCGAGGTGACCGAGGGCGTGCTGCACGTCTCGGCGATGGCCGCCTCCTGCGACGACGACCCGGAGATCGAGTACCCGGCCTGCCACGTGCACCAGCAGGACTGGGGCGTGCCGGTGAAACTGGTCGCCGACGGCGTGCGCCGCCTCCCGCTGGTCCTGGCGGGCATGGAGTAACCGGGCAAGATGCGAAGGGGCCCGCCGGCGGACCGGCGGGCCCCTTCGCGGCTACGTGCTCAGCCCTCCAGGAAGGCCTTGATCGCGCTGGCCAGCAGGTACGGGTCCTCGGCCCCGCACAGCTCGCGCGCGGAGTGCATGGACAGCGCCGCGATGCCGCAGTCCACCGTCTTGATGCCCAGCCGCGCCGCGGTGATCGGACCGATCGTCGTCCCGCAGGGCATCGCGTTGTTGGACACGAAGCTCTGCCACGGCACGCCGGCCTTCTCGCAGGCGGCCGCGAACACCGCCCGGCCGACCCCGTCGGTCGCGTAGCGGTTGTTGACGTTGACCTTGAGGATCGGCCCGTTGTTCGGCAGCGGGTGGTGGCCCGGCTCGTGCCGCTCGGAGTAGTTCGGGTGGACGGCGTGGCCCATGTCCGAGGACAGGCAGACGGTGCCGGCCAGCGCCCGGGCGCGGTCCTCCGGGGAGCCGCCGCGGGCGTACACCGTCCGGTCCAGCACGTTGCCGAGCAGCGGGCTCTGCGCGCCGGTGTCCGACTCGCTGCCGGTCTCCTCGTGGTCGAAGGCGGCCAGCACCGGGATGTACGGCAGCTCCACCTCGCCCCCGGCGGCGGCGACGGCCACGGCGGCCAGCGCGGCGGTGGCCGCGTGCACCGAGAGCAGGTTGTCCAGCCGCGGGCCGGCCAGCAGCTCGCGGTCACGGCCCAGGTACGAGGCGGGCTGGACGTCGTGGGTCATCAGGTCCCAGCCGGCCACCTCCTCGGCGGCCAGTCCGGCCCGCTCGGCGACGTAGCCGATCAGCGAGCCCTCGTCGACCGGGCCGAGGCCCCAGATCGGGGTGACGTGCCGCTGCCGGTCCAGCTTCATGCCGTCGTTGACCTGGCGGTCCAGGTGGATGGCGAGCTGGGGCACGCGCAGCAGCGGCTCGTCCAGCTGGACGAGCCGCGCGCTGCCGTCCTTCAACGCGAGTCTGCCGGACAGGCCGAGGTCACGGTCCAGCCAGGTGTTCAGCGGCACCCCGCCGTAGATCTCCACCGCGACCTGCCGCCACCCGGCGGAGCCGGTGTCGGGGACCGGCTTCACGCGCAGGTTGGGCGAGTCGGTGTGGGTGCCGACGATCCGGAACGGCGTCTCCGGCCCCGCCCCCTCCGGCAGGTACCAGGCGATCAGCGCACCACCGCGGATCAGGTAGCGCCCGCCGGCCGCCGCGTCCCAGGCGTCCGCTTCCGCGACCTGACGGAACCCCGCCTTCTCCAGGCGCTCGGCGGCGCTCGCGACCGCGTGGTACGGGGACGGCGAGGTGCCGAGGAACGCGATCAGATCGTCGGTGTGCGTCCGGTCGAAGAAGGCCCGGCGGGCGGCGGTCGACATACTGCTCCAGGGTCGAGGGAGGGCCGAAGCCGGATGGGGGATCGGCTTCGCACCTTGAGCATATGCCCGTACACGGACATGGCATTCGGGACCGGGCAACGGTTTCGGAACACCGGCGCGATCCCGAACCCGCCTCCCACCGGCCCTTCTTCACGCCCTGGTCCGACCCGGTCGCACACCGTCAGCGGAGCCCCGGCCGCGGCCGCGCCGCACGGGCCCGCCGCGCACCGAAAAGCCGGGAACCCCCACCCGCGCCCGACCGCCGGGTGATAACACTCGTCGCAGTGAAGTCCTCGGGGAGAGGGATGAGTTGACCACGACGACGAAGACCGCCGACGGCACCGCCGACCCGCCGCCTCCCCCGCCCGCCCCGTCGCGGGCCGCGCGGCGGCGGCGGGCGCTGCTGGGGGTGGCGCTGGCCGCCGCGCTGGTGGCGGTGGGCGGGGTGGGGGCGGCGGCGCTGGTGAAGTCCCCGGCGGAGCGGGCCGCGCGGACCGCTCCGCCGCCGAACAGCCTGCTGACCGCGCCGGTGGTCAGCCGGGTGCTGACGCCCTCGACGGTCGCCCGCGCGGTGGTGTACCCGCCCGCGCAGTTCGACGTGGTCCCGACCGCGGCCTCGGCCGAGGTGACCGGCCTGTTCGTCTCGAAGCTGGGCGTGCGGCAGGGGGACCTGGCGGTGGCCGGGAGGCTGCTCGCCGAGGTGTCCGGGCAGCCGCTGTTCGCCCTGCCCGGACCGGTGCCCGCGTACCGCGACCTCAAGCCGGGCAGCACCGGCCCCGACGTGGCCGAACTCCAGTCCGCACTGGCCGGGTTGGGGCACGGGAGCGGCGAGGACGACCAGGGCTCGTACGGGCCCGGCACCGCCGCCGCGGTGACGGAGTTCTACCGCGCGCTCGGCTACCCGGTGCCGACCACCGGTGCCACCACCCAGCAGGCCGTGGACACCGCGCGGAAGGCGGTCGACGCCGACCGGCAGACGGTGGACGGCCTCACCGCACAGAAGGAGGCGGGCGCCACCGCACCGCCCCCGACCCCGGCCCCGACCCAGCAGCCCCGGCAGCCCCGGCCCCCCACCGGCGACCTCGACCGGCAACTCGCCGACGCCAGGAAGCAGTTGGCAGACGACCGGGCCGCCCTCGGCAAGGCCGAGGCCGTCAACGGACCGATGGTCCCGGCCGCCCACGTGCTGTTCCTGCCCGCCCTCCCGGCCACCGTCACCGCCGTCAACGGCGCGGTCGGCTCGCCGGTCTCCGGCGCCCTGCTGTCGCTCACCAGCGGCGGCCTGGCCGTCACCGGCCAGCTGACCCCGGCCCAGGCGGCCGGCGTCCGGCCGGGCATGGCCGTCGAGCTGCTCGCCGAGGACTCCGGCACCACCGCCCCCGGCACCGTCGCCCAGGTCGGCGCCCCGACCACCGCTGCCCCGGCCGGCAAGGTGATCACCCTGGGCGGCTCGGGCGCGCCGGCGGGCTCCGGCCCCGCCCGGCCCGGCGCAGTACCCCCCGGCGCCGCGGGCCCGGCCGCCGGAGCGCCCGACAACCAGCCGGGCGGCCAGAGTTACGTACCGGTCACGATCACCCCGGACGCCCCGCTGCCCGCCGCCCTGAACGGCAGGAACGTCCGCCTCACCGTCCTGAGGGCCAAGGCCGGCGCCCCCGTCACGGCCGTCCCGGTCGCCGCGGTCTCCACCGACGCGGCGGGCCGGACCTCCGTCACCCGGGTGGATCCCGCCGGGAACCGCACCACCGTCCCGGTCGCCACCGGCGTCACCGCGGACGGCCTGGTGGCCGTCACCCCGGCCGAGGGCGCCCGGCTGCGCGACGGCGACCAGGTGGTGGTCGGCAAGTGACCCCGCCGGCGACGGACTCCCCCGCCGCACCGCCCGTCATCGCCCTGCACGGCGTCGGCCGCACCCACCCCGGCCGCCCGCCCGTCGTCGCCCTGCACCCCACCGACCTGACCGTCCACCGCGGCGAGTACCTGGCCGTCACCGGCCCGTCCGGCTCCGGCAAGTCCACCCTGCTGCACCTGCTCGGCCTGCTCGACACCCCCACCGGCGGCCGCTACGAGCTGGACGGCATCGACACCGCCGGCCTGCGCGACCGGGACCGCTCGGCCCTGCGCGGGCACCGGATCGGCTTCGTCTTCCAGTCCTTCCACCTGCTCCCGCACCGCACCGCCGAGGAGAACGTCCTCCTCGCCCAGGTCTACAACCGCACCCCGCGCCGCGCCCGCCGCGCCGCCGCGCTGGCGGCGCTGCGCCTGGTCGGCCTCGGCCACCGCACGGACGCGCTGCCCGGCACCCTGTCCGGCGGCGAGCGCCAGCGGGTGGCGATCGCCCGCGCCCTGGTGAACCGGCCCAGCCTGCTGCTGTGCGACGAGCCGACCGGCAACCTGGACCCGGCCAACGCCGCGGCGGTGCTGGACCGGTTCGACGCCCTGCACGCCGAGGGCTTCACCCTGCTGGTGATCACCCACGACCCCGCCGTGGCCGCCCGAGCCGACCGCCGGGTCCTGCTCCGCGACGGCCGCCTGACCGTGCCCGAGGTGGTCTGAGTGGCCCGCCCCACGCCCCCCGGACCGTCCTCCCGCCTCAGCCCCCGCGACCTGCTCTCCGAGGCGCTCTCCGGCCTCCTGCAGCGCCCCGGCCGCTCGGCGCTGACCCTGCTCGGCACCGTGCTGGGCATCGGCGCCTTCGTCGCCGTCCTGGGCCTGACCGCGACCGCCACCGGCCGGATCGACGAGCGGTTCAGCCTGACCAGGGCCACCACCGTGACCGTCACCGACCAGCCGCGCACCGACGGCGTCGCCCCCGGCACCAACCCGCCGAGCGACTTCCCCGCCGACGCCGACCGCCGGATCGCCGCGATCGACGGCGTACGGGCCGGCGGCGTCTGGTGGCCGGTGCCCGGCACCCCGACGCTCTCCCGCCGCCCGGACGGCCCCGACGAGGGCGCCGGACTGTCCGTCCTGGCCGCCACCCCGGGCGCGGTCGCCGCGATGGAGCCGACCCTGACCGCCGGGGTCACCCTGGACGCGTTCGTCCAGGACACCGCACAGCCGGTGGTGCTGCTCAGCGAGGCCGCCGCCGCACGCCTCGGGGTGAGCCGTCTGGACGCCCAGCCGGCGGTCTTCATCGACCGCCTCCCGTACACCGTCGTCGGCGTCTACGCGGACGTCCGGCGCGGGCCGGGTGCCCTGCTGAGCCTGATCGTCCCGGCCGGCACGGCCTTGGAGCACTTCGGCAACCCGGCCCCGCAGCCGGACCGCGGCGCCCAGGGCCTGGTCGCCACCCGGATCGGCGCGGCGCCCGTGGTGGCGGCCCAACTCCCGCTCGCCCTGCGACCGGACGCCCCGACCGCGTTCACCGCCGTCCCGCCGCCGGACCCGCACGGCCTCCAGGACACGGTGGCCTCCGACCTGACCGGCCTGTTCCTGGCCCTGGCCGGGATCTGCCTGCTGGTCGGCGCCGTCGGCATCGCCAACACCACGCTGGTCGCCGTCCTGGAACGGACCGCGGAGATCGGCCTGCGCCGCTCGCTGGGCGCCCGCACCGGCCACATCGCGGCCCAGTTCCTCACCGAGTCGACGGCCCTGGGCACCCTCGGCGGCCTGATCGGCACCGGCCTCGGCGTGGTCACGGTGGTCGGCGTGGCCGCCGCCCGGGACTGGACCGCCGTCCTCCAGCCCGCCACCACCCTGCCCGCCCCCCTGATCGGCACCGCCGTCGGCCTCCTCGCCGGCCTCTACCCGGCCCTGCGCGCGGCCCGCACCGACCCCCTCCAGGCCCTGCACGGCACCTAGGACGGCACCTGGAGCGGCACCTGGGGCGGCACGGGAAACGCCGAAGGGCCCGGTGGCAGCCGGGCCCTTCGGTGTGAGGGTGTCGTCAGGCGGTTCAGAAGAGGAGGGCGCAGGCCTTAGAAGGCCTCCTCCGCCAGCTCCATGATCTCGTTGTCGATGCCCTCGGCGATCGCCCGCTGGGGGGCGATGGTCGGGAGGACGTTCTTGGCGAAGAAGCGGGCGGCCGCGACCTTGCCCTGGTAGAACGGCACGTCCTTCTCGGAGGCGCCGGCCTCCAGCTTGGCCAGGGCCACCGCGGCCTGGCGCAGCAGCAGCCAGCCGACCACGACGTCGCCGGAGACCATCAGCAGGCGGGTGGTGTTGAGGCCCACCTTGTACATGTTCTTGACGTCCTGCTCGACCGAGGTCAGGTCGGCGATGAGCTTGCCGACGATGGCCTCCAGGTCGCCGGCGGCCTTGGCGAGCAGCTCGCGCTCGGCGGCCAGGGCGTCGCCGCCCTCGGCGGAGCCGAGGAACTTCTGGATCTGCTCGTTGAGGGCGGTGAGCGCCTGGCCACCGTCCTTGACGATCTTGCGGAAGAAGAAGTCCTGGCCCTGGATGGCGGTGGTGCCCTCGTACAGGGTGTCGATCTTGGCGTCGCGGATGTACTGCTCGATCGGGTACTCCTGCAGGTAGCCGGAGCCACCGAAGGTCTGCAGGGACTGGGCGAGCTGCTCGTAGGACTTCTCCGAGCCGTAGCCCTTGACGATCGGGAGCAGGAAGTCGTTGAGGCGCTCGGCGGCCTCGTCCTTCTCGCCGCGCAGCTTGGCGGCCATCATGTCGTCCTGGACGGACGCGGTGTACAGGACCAGCGCGCGCATGCCCTCGGCGTAGGCCTTCTGGGTCAGCAGCGAGCGGCGCACGTCCGGGTGGTGGGTGATGGTGACGCGCGGGGCGGTCTTGTCCAGGAACTGGGAGATGTCGGCACCCTGCACGCGCTCCTTGGCGTACTCCAGGGCGTTCAGGTAGCCGGTGGAGAGGGTGGCGATGGCCTTCGTGCCGACCATCATCCGGGCGAACTCGATGATCTTGAACATCTGGCGGATGCCGTCGACCTTCTCGCCCAGCAGCCAGCCCTTGGCCGGGTGCTTGGCACCGAAGGTCATCTCGCAGGTGTTCGAGGCCTTGAGGCCCATCTTGTGCTCGACGTTGGTGGCGTAGACGCCGTTGCGCTCGCCCAGCTCGCCGGTCTCCCAGTCGAAGTCGAACTTGGGGACGATGAACAGACCGAGGCCCTTGGTGCCCGGCTTGCCGCCCTCGGGGCGGGCCAGCACCATGTGGATGATGTTCTCGGACATGTCGTGCTCACCTGAGGTGATGAAGCGCTTGACGCCCTCGATGTGCCAGGAGCCGTCCTCCTGCTGGATCGCCTTGGTGCGGCCGGCGCCCACGTCGGAGCCCGCGTCGGGCTCGGTGAGGACCATGGTGGAGCCCCACAGGCGGTCGGTCATCCGCTTGGCGACCTCGAGCTGCTCCTCGGTGCCCTCCTCGGCGATGACGCCGGCGAAGGCCGGGCCGGAGGAGTACATCCAGATGGCGGGGTTGGAGCCCAGGATCTGCTCGGCGAAGGCCCAGATCAGCGAGTTCGGGGTGACCTGGCCGCCGATGGACTCCGGGATGCCCAGGCGCCACCACTCGGCGTCCATGAAGGTCTGGTAGCTCTTCTTGAACGTGGCCGGGACCGGGGCGGTGTTGGTCTCCGGGTCGAAGACCGGCGGGTTGCGGTCGGCGTCGACGAAGGACGCGGCGAGGTCGTTCTCGGCGAGGCGGGCGATCTCGCTGAGGATGTTCTTCGCGGTCTCGACGTCCATGTCCGCGAACGGCCCGGTGCCGTACACCTGGTCGCGACCGAACACCTCGAAGAGGTTGAACTCCACGTCCCGCAGGTTGGACTTGTAGTGACCCATGGCCGTTTTCTCCGGTTCGTCGCTTCCGGGAGACCGCCGCGTTTCGGGCGCCCCGTACCCACCAGTAGGCATCATGATGCTACCCAGCGGTAACTTGGGCAAGCCCCCGGCGGTGAATCCGGTATGAACGTGGTCACGTCCCACAAGCCGGGGCGACCACTCCTTGTCAGGATCGACGCCAGCGCGGGCGGGTGCGCTCCCGCTAGCCTGTCCGTGTGTACGGATATGACCAGAACGCATACCCGGGTGACCCCTACCAGCAGCAGGCGGGTCCGCAGCCGGGCATGAACGGCATGCCCGGACCGGACGCGTACGGCACCCAGGGGCAGGCACCCCAGCAGTCGCTGTACCCCGAGCCCTCCCCGCCGTCCCTGGCGGACGCGGTGCGCGCCTTCACCACGGGCTCGATGGCGGTCGAGGACTTCCAGGCCATCTTCATCACCTCGAAGGTGCACTGCCCGCGCGGCGAGCGCCCCGGCTTCCTGGCACTGCACAACACCCCGACGCCGGTGATCCCGATGTTCAGCTCGCTCAAGGAGCTGCGCCGCTACGCGGGCAAGGACTCCAAGCACTTCACCGTCACCGGCGCCGAGGTGCTGGACCTGCTGCCGACCGGCTACGGCTTCGCGCTGGACATGGAGGGCGAGCACCGGATGGTGTTCGACGCCAAGGCCGTGGAGCAGATGGTCGACTTCACCATGCGCCGGATGTACGGCTGACCCATCCTGGACCAGGAGCCCCGCGCTCCTTCGTCACCACATAGTTCAACTTTCAACTTGCTTGTTGTTGAGGATTGAACTATTCTCGTGGACGTAGGCCAGAGAACCCCCCTCGAAGGAGGCCGACATGCCCGCCGTGACCGTCGACAACCCGCTGACCCTCCCGCGCGTCACCACGCCGGACCAGACCGTCGCCACCCCGCGGCCGGTGCTCACCGTCGCCACCGCCCCCGAGGGCTTCGAGGGCGAGGGCTTCCCGGTCCGCCGCGCCTTCGCCAAGATCAACCAGAAGTACCTCGACCCGTTCATCATGATGGACCAGATGGGCGAGGTGGACTACGCGGCCGGCGAGCCGAAGGGGACCCCCTGGCACCCGCACCGCGGCTTCGAGACCGTCACCTACATCATTGACGGAACGTTCATCCACCGGGACTCGCACGGCGGTGGCGGCACGATCACCGACGGCGACACCCAGTGGATGACCGCCGGCTCCGGCCTCCTGCACATCGAGACCCCGCCGGAGTCCCTGGTGAGGTCCGGCGGCCTCTTCCACGGCCTCCAGCTCTGGGTGAACCTGCCCGCCTCGGACAAGATGATCACCCCGAAGTACCAGGACATCCGCGGCGGCAGCGTCAAGCTGCTCGGCTCCGAGGACGGCGGCGCGCTGCTCCGGGTGATCGCCGGCGAGCTGGACGGCCACCAGGGCCCGGGCACCACCTTCACCCCGATCACCATGATCCACGCGTCGGTCAACCCCGGCGCCCAGGTCACCCTGCCCTGGCGCGCCGACTTCAACGCCCTCGCCTACGGCCTCGCGGGCAACGGTTCGGCCGGTGCCGAGCGCCGTCCCTTCCACCGGGGCCAGGCCGTCGTCTTCGGCGACGGCGACTCGATCACCATCCGCGCCGACGAGAAGCAGGACTCCCGCGACAACAACTTCGAGGTGGTCCTCCTCGGCGGCCTCCCGATCCGCGAGCCCGTCGCCCACTACGGCCCGTTCGTGATGAACAGCCACCGCGAACTCCAGCAGGCCATGGAGGACTTCCAGGCCGGCCGCCTCGGCACCATCCCCACCGACGCCCACTGACGCCCACGGGCACCCACGGACGTCGGCACACCCGAAGGGCCCGGACCGCTACGGTCCGGGCCCTTCGCCATGTTCGTACCGGAAGCCTCCGGAGTCCCATCCTCCCCTTGTCGCACGGGTGTTGACACCTGCTCCGAGCGTCTCCCCATAATGTCGATTGGTCTGAACCATTGGCCAAATTGGTCGAGACCACCACGGGAGGAAACCCACCATGCGCCGTACCGTCCGGCGGCTCGCCGTACTCGCCGTACTCGCCTCGACACCGCTGATCGCCCTGACCGGTGCCACCGCGGCCGAGGCCCGGCCGACCATCGACACCAGCTCGTACTCCGTCTACGACGGGACGGGCACCTGCTCGATCAACGTGCACTTCTACTACAGCTCGCACTGGTACGTGCAGTACGACCTGATCAACCACGGCAACGGGACCCAGGGCTGCGAAGCCGGCGCGTACACCAGCGACCAGGGCTGGGTCGGCCACATCACCGGCGGCAGCTTCTCCACCAGCGACGACCCCTCCCGCTACGTGCAGCCGTGGGTGCAGAAGGTCGGCGACTCGTCCAGCTTCCGCTGGGGCCAGAACCGCTGACCCGCACCACCCACCCCGCACCACCCGGGCGGCACCGCCTGAGCAACACCGCCCGGGCAGCACCGCCTGAGCAGCGCCTCCGCCGGCTACAGCAACGCGTAGACGGCGGAGGCGTCGTCGTGGGTCTTGCCGCGCGGCCAGCGCTCGCAGCCCGCGTCCGCCCGCTCCACCTCGCGGACCTGGGCGATCAGCTCACCCGGACCGGACTCGGCGAGCAGCTGCAGCACGTCCCCCCAACTGCCCAGCCCGAAGCGCTCGGTGTAGCGCGAGGCGCCGTCGGTGAGGGCGGCCAGCGCGTGCAGCCGGTCCAGCCGGACGAAGCCGGTCTCGGCGTGCTCGGCGGCCCGCGGACTGGCGGCGGCGATCCACGGACCGGTGCCCCGGTTCCGGGCGGCGCGCACCGCCAGCGCGTACTCCAGGTGCAGCGCGGCCCGCTCGGCCGACCCCGGGACGGTCGCCCAGACCTGGCGGCGCAGCCCCTCCCCGCCGGGGAAGCGCTGGTTGTCGCCGATCACCTTGGGCGGGCCGTCCTTGAACTCCAGCACCAGCAGCGAGTCCCCGAGCACCAGGTACTCCAGCGACTCGCCGTGCCGCCGGGCCGCGACCACCATCGCCGCGGGCGTGTTGGCGTGGCCGAGGTCGCAGCGGCCGCCGTGCAGCGCGGCCGTCTCCACGATGGCGTCGGCCAGGCACTCGGCGATCGAGCGGTCCACCCGGTCGGTCAGCCGGGCGAGCAGGTGCACCCCCAACCGGCGGACGTACCAGGCGGTTCCGTGCCGGCACCCGGACTCCAGACCGGCCGGCGAACTGGCGCCGTCCAGCAGGACCAGCGCCTCCGGCGAGGCCGCCGCGAAGTCCTCGCTCTCGCGGTCGGGCCGCCGTGCTTCCCCTGCGAGCTGTAGCTGCATCCCGACAGTGTGGCCGCCACCCCCGGCCCGCGCCCAGACCCCTGCGCCGGTGTGGCGCGGGCCGGGGCCGGTTTCCGGTGGCAGCCGGGGCGATTCGGCCATACCGTCGGATAACGACTGGACAATTCGGCCAATCAGGGCCGTCCAGGTTTGGCACCACCTTCGGGTGCCCGGGCGGCCCGGGACTGACGAGGAGCGGAAGATGTTCTGGCAGTTCATCGTGTTGCTCGCCGCCGCGCTCGGCTTTCCGACCGCCGCACTGTTCTTCCTGATCGGCGGACCGCGCTTCCCCGACGAGCGGCGCGGCCCCGACGCGTAACCCCCCGGCCGGACAAGGCCTACGCGCTCCAGGCCGGGTCGCGGCCGAGCAGCGCCAGCGCCCGCTCGAACCGCCCGGCACCGCCGCCGGGCGCCCGCCCCGGTCCGAACGGCCGGCCGGGCCCCCGGAACTCCGGGGTGTCCGGGACGGCCCCGGTCACCGCCAGCAGCGCGCCCGCCAGCTCCTCGTCGCCGTCCACCGCCGCGACCAGCCGCCCGGTGCAGCCGAGCGCCGCGGCGACGTCCCAGCCGTGCACCAGGGTGTCCAGCAGGTGGAAGCCGACGGCCAGGTCGAGCGGGAACGGCTCGTCGGCACGGAGTTCGGGCAGCCAGAGCGCCCGCCCGGCGGCGGCCGCCTCCCGGAAGGCGGCGGTGAGGTCGGCGCCGCTGCGGCGGAAGTCCTCCGCCGGGTCGGCACCCGGTGGGGCGTCCGCGAACAGCGACAGGTCCGGACCGGCGCCCCGGGCGGCCGCGGCGAAGCCCCGGTGCTGGCCGACGCAGTGCGCCAGCAGCGCGCCCAGGGTCCACCCCTCGCACGGGGTGGGCCGGCCCAGCTGCTCCGGCCGGACGGCGGCCACCACCTCGACGGCCGACGCCACGGCCCGCGCGTGCAGTTCGACGATCCTCATGCGGCCGCGACCCCCGTTCCGGCGGCGACGAATCCGATCACCTGGTCCACCACGGCCGGTTCCGCGACGATCCGGCGGTGGCCGAGCCCCCGGGTGACCACCAGGTCGAGCCGCTCCCCGTACGCCCGCTTCAAGCGGTGCGCCTGGCCGAGCGGCACCACGTCGTCGTCCTCGTCGTGCAGCACCAGGACCGGCAGCCCGATCTCCGCCGCCCGGCGCGCGGCGTCGTACCGCTCCCAGACCCCGGCGTCCCCGGCGAAGAGGTCCTGTTCGATGCGGCGGCGCAGCGCCCGCTCGACGGTGGCGTCCAGGCCCAGTCCGGCGCAGAAGGCGGCCGGGAAGAAACCCACCTCGGACACCCCGGAGAGGGCCGCCAGCCGGCCCGCCCGCAGGCCGTCGCCGAGCGCGCCGAAGGCCGCGCAGACGCCCAGCGAGTGCGCCACCACGGCCTCGAACGGCCCGTACCGGTCCTGGAGCCGCAGCGCCAGTTCGCGGTACTCCAGCACGCTGGTGGCGCGGCCGCCGGAGTCGCCGTGGCCCGGCGCGTCGAAGGCCAGGACGCTCAGGCCGAGGGCGCGCAGCCGGGGGACGAAGGGCGCGAAGCGGGACGCCCGGGAGCGCCAGCCGTGCAGCAGCAGGACGGGCCGTTCGCCGCTGCCCCAGCGGTAGCCGACCACGGTTTTCCCGTCGACGGCGAGCGGTTCGCGGGCCGCCCCGTGGTGGACCTCCCGCTCGGCGGGCCGGACCGGGCTGCGCCGCAGCGGGCGCCGGAAGAGTTCGAAGGCCGCCCGGCCGGCCAGGCCGGGGGCGATCCGGGCGGTGGGGTTGAGGGCGGTGCGGATCAGTGCCTGGGCCGGGTCCATCGGGTCTCCCCTGCTCTCTGCGTGCTGCGCTCCCTGGGCCTTGCTCCTTGCTCGGGGCGAGATATTAGCACGACCGTTCGTGCAGTTTTCAGACCACCGCCGGACCTCCGGGCCCACGAACCGACCCACTACCCTGGGCGACACCCCACCGCGACGAGGAACGAGGGCGCACCATGGCCGCACCGACCACGGACGGACGGGTCCTGCGCGGGGAGGAGACCCGCCGGGCCGTCCTGCGCCGCGCCGTCGGGATCGCCTCCGTCGAAGGCCTGGACGCGCTGTCCATCGGCCGCCTCGCCACCGACCTCGGACTCAGCAAGAGCGGCGTCTTCGCCGGCTTCGGCTCCAAGGAGGAGCTCCAGCTCGCCACCGTCCGCGCCGCCCGCCGGATCTTCGCCGACGCCGTCCTCACCCCGGTCGCCGAGATCCCGCCCGGCCTCGCCCGGGCCCGCGCGCTCTGCGAGAGCTGGCTCGCCTACTCCCGCACCCGGGTCTTCCCCGGCGGCTGCTTCTTCTACCAGGTCACCGCCGAGTTCGACGCCCGCCCCGGCGCCGTCCGGGATGCCCTGGCCGGCTGCGCCCGGGAATGGCACGGCACCGTCGTCGAAGCCCTCGCCGGGGCCCGCGACACCGGCGCCCTGCGCCCCGACGCCGACCTCGACGACCTCGCCTTCGCGCTGATCGCCGTCCTGGAGGCGGCCAACGCCCAGGCCGTCCTGCACCAGGACGACGCCCCCTACCAGCGGGCCGGCCGCCTCCTGCCGGGCCTGCTCCGCACCGCCGCCACCGACCCGGCCGACCCCGCGCTCGCCTGAGCCGCCACCCCGTACCCCCCCCGCTACCCCGTACCCGCCGCTACCCCAACGCCCGCTGCCCCAAGGCCCGCTCCAGCACGGCGGCCCCGGCGAGCAGCCGCTCGTCCGCCCCCGCCGCGCCGACCAGTTGGAGACCGAGCGGCAGCCCGTCCGCCGTCCGGCCGGCCGGCAGGCTCACCGCAGGCAGACCGAGGAAGCTCCACGGCAGCGACATCACCCCGTTCCCGGTGTCGTGCAGGCCCTCCGGCGCCCCGCCGGTCGCCGAGGGCGCCAGCCACAGGTCCACCCCGGCGGCGGCCGCCGCCCCGGCCACCCGCTCCCGCAGCCCCTCCCGGAACCGCAGCGCGGCCGCCCGGTCCACCGCCGCGACCCCCTGCCCGACCCGGATGCTCGCCACCGTCTCCGGCCGGTACAGCCCGCCGAAGCGGGCGAACCAGTCGGCGTGGCTGCGGGCCAGCTCGAACCGGTTGACGACCTGCAACTGCCGCACCACCTCGGCGAAGTCGGGGAACAGCGGCACCCTGCGCACCGTCACCCCGGCCCGGACCAGCCGTGCCACCTGCTCCTCGAAGGCCCGCCGCGCGGCCGGCTCCGCCCGCTCCAGGTACGGCCCGTCCGGCACCCCGCACACCGGGGCCGCCGCCTCCCCCTCCCCGGGCCGCCAGTCCTCGCACAGCAGCGGGGCCACCAGTGCCGCGCCCGCCGGATCGGCGGTGAACACACCCAGGGTGTCGAAGCTCGGCGCGTTCGGGACCACGCCCGCGAACAGGATCCGCCCGTACGTCGGCCGGAACCCCACCACCCCGCAGTACGCGGCCGGCCGGATCACCGAACCCACCGTCTGGGTGCCGATCGCCAACGCCACCAGCCCGGCCGCCACCGCCGCCGCCGACCCGCTGCTCGAACCGCCCGGGGTGTGCCCCGGCCGGTGCGGATTGCGGGTCGGGCCCGGGGCGGTCGCGGCGAACTCGGCGGTCACCGTCTTGCCCGCGACCATCGCCCCCGCCGCCAGCAACCGGTCCACCACCACGGCCTGCGGCCCGGCCAGCACACCCGGCGGCAGCGCGGACCCCGCGTGCGTGGGCAGGCCGTCCACGTGCACGATGTCCTTGATCCCCACCGCCACCCCGTACAGCGGCGGCCGCCCGGCCGGCTCCGGGTAGCGTGCGGCCAACTCCCTTGCCCGCGCCCGCAGTCGGTCGTGCCGACCGGGCTCCGCCACGAACGCGTGGAGCAGCGGGTCCACCCGCTCGACCCGCGCGCAGAACCGGTCGACGTACTCGGACAACCCGGGCGTACCGGAGCGCAGCCCCGCGGCCTCGGCGGTCAGCGACCGGGGCCGGACCAGCGATTCCTCCATACCGAGCACCGTAGCGCCCGGCCGCTCACTGGTGCTCGGCCGACAGGTACGGCGTCTCACGCAGGAAGTACGCCCCGCAGGTGTGGCAGCACAGCTCCGGGGTCCGCCCCCAGTCCACCGCCTCCCGCACCGGCGCCCCGGGATCGAGCTCCCGGCCGCACATCGCCACGCTCTGCGACCCCCGGACCACGTGCCACAGCCGCACCCCTCCGGCCTCCCCCTCGGGGCCGAACTCGGCTCGCATCTGGTGCATCATGCCCCCATCGTCCGGCGGCCCCCACGCCCCGGCAACCGGAGCACCCGGCCTCCCGTCCCCGCCCGGAGCACCGGCACCCCACCCCGGTAGGGTACGCGGGCGAACCAGTGCCGACGGCCCGCGCCGAAGCCTCAAATCGCCCAAAACAACCTGTATTTCGCCCAAAGATGGAGCTAGTCGCGTGCGCTCTTCCCGCCTTCTCGCCGCCTCCGCGCTGACGGCACTCGCCCTCTGCGCCACGGCCGGTGCCGCCACCGCGAGCGCCGTCGGGATCACCTCCCCGACCCCGGCCCCGACCGGCACCACGACCGCGACCACCGCCCCGGGCACCCCGGCCCCCGGCACCCCGGCGCCGAGCACCCCCGCGACCGGCACGCCGAGCGCCCCGGTCACCCCCACCGTCAAGCCGGTACCGAAGCCGACCGTCGACAACCGGTGCCACGGCGGCGTCTACCAGAGCGCCCTGCTCAAGGCCACCGGCACCGGCCTGTACGGGACCACCCTGGTCAAGGGCGGACCGGCCGCCGAGGTCACCGTGACCTGGGAGAACAAGAGCGGCGTCGACCTGCCCGTGGTCCACAACTCCCTGTACGTCACGGACGAGTTCGACGGCAACGTCCCGGTCCAGTGGAGCACCGCGTTCTTCGACGTCCAGCTGAACACCGGCGACGGCTGGAAGCCCGCGCAGCTCAACGACCGGAGCCTCATCACGCCCGAGTTCAAGCTGGCCAAGGGCGAGAAGCTCACCTACAAGGTCCGGATCGCCGCCACCGCCAAGGCCCCGGTCGGCCGCTACGGCGCCAACTACGAGGCCGGCTCGGACGCCTTCGACAACGACAAGGTCCCCACCCCGGCCAACAACAAGCCCCAGGCCTGCACCCAGTTCCTCGACGACTACCTGGGCGAGTTCCACGTCGCCGAGGCCGGTGGCGCCACCACCGCGGCCACCGTGCCCGCCGCAGTCGCCACCGCCTCCGCCTCCCCGTCGGCCGGCCCGCACCTGGCCGAGACCGGCAGCTCCTCCAACACCCTGCCGATCGCCCTCGGCGGCGCCGCCGTCCTGGCCGCCGGCGCCGGTACCCTGTTCGTCCTGCGCCGTCGCAAGGCGGGCGCGCACAGCTGATCCCGCGTGAAATGAACCGAGGGGCGCGGACAACCGTTCGGGCCCCTCGGTGGTCTTCCGGGAGAGCGACACCCGACCCCACCGCTGGAGCCCGCCGATGCGTCCCGCCCGCCTTCCCGCCGCCTGCACCCTGCTCGTGCTCACCGCCGGTCCGGCCGCCCTCGCCACGGTCCCCGCGTTCGCCTCCGACACTCCGACCACCGCCCCCGCGACGCCCACCGGGGCACCCACCGGGACGCCTTCCGAGACCACGACGCCGACCCCGGCGCCGACCGCCCCCGCCGACTGCCCGGAAGGCACCACCGCCGACCCGATACCGGCCACCGGCGGCACCGGCACCCCGGGCGAACTCGCCGTCACCTTCACCAACACCAGCACCGCCACGGTGAAGCAGCTCGCCACCACCGTGGCCCTCGCCGACGGCAGCGGCAGCCTCCCGCTGGAACTGCGCGCGGGCGCCGGCGCATGGAAGCCCCTCACCCTCACCGGCACCCCGGCCGACACCGGCGCCTACCAGGTCCCCCAGGGCCAGCGGCTCACCCTCCAGGTCCGGCTCGCCGCCGGCACCCCGCGCGGCGACCACCGCCTCACCTTCACCGCCAGGTCCGAGGTCCTCCCGAGCGGCTCCGCCCCGGCGAAGAAGTACACCTGCCCCCAGCTCACCGCCGCCTACACCGGCACCCTCACCCCCGCCGACCACGCCCAGCCCGCCACCGGCACCACCCCCACCCACCTCGCCGACACCGGCGCCGGCACCGCCACCCGCCCCCTCGCCATCGCCGGCACCACCGCCCTCCTCCTCGGCACCACCCTCCGCCTCCTCACCCGCCGCCGCCCCACCACCGACTGACGGGCACCCGCCCGGACACGCTCAGGACGCAGCGCGCAGCAGGGCGCCGTCCTGCCACTTGAGGATCTTGTCGAAGCTCACGATGGCCCCGCGGAGCGGGTGGTTGCGGAGCTGGACGTGGTCGGTGAGGGCGTGGATGAGGAAGAGGCCGCGGCCGGATTCGGCGGTGAGGTCGGGGAGGGTGTCGAGGTCGACCGGGCGGAGCGTGGGGGCCGCGGGGCGGTGGGGGAGGACGTGGGTGTCGTAGGGGTGGCCGTCGCGGCGGGGGCGGTGGGCGGTGAGGACGCGGGCCGGGACGGTGGCGCGGCCGCGGCGGGGGCGGCGGGGCGCGTGGCCGGCCGGGGCGGGGGCGGC
>NZ_JBHJWG010000080.1:0-19169 GCF_042266305.1 Kitasatospora sp. NPDC056076 | reverse complement strand
GGCCGGGCGCGGGCCGGGCGCGGGCCGGGCGCGGGCCGGGCGCGGGCCGGGCGCGGGCCGGGAAACGCGACGGCCCGGCTCCCCGCAGCTGGTGCGGGGAGCCGGGCCGGGCTCCGCTCGTTCGGGGCCCCGGGAGGTCAGCGCCTCCCGGAGCACCGCTCAGGCGGTTCGGACCGTTTCAGACGGTTCAGGCGGTGGTGCGACCGTGACGGCCACGGCGGCGCAGGACGAAGACCGCGGCGCCACCGGCCACGACCAGGCCACCGGCGACGGCGGCGAGGATCGGGGTGGAGTCATTGGCACCGGTCTGGGCCAGGCCACCGGTGCCCGGGGCGGCGCTGGTGGTCGACGGGGCCGGGTGGGCGGCACCGGAGCTCGGGGTGCCCGAGGGGGTGCCCGAGGGGGTGGCGGTGGTGGTGCCGGTGCCGGTCGGGGTGGTCGGGGCACCGGTCGGGGTCACGCCGGTCTTGCAGTCGAGGACCCCGGTGAACTTCTTGGAGTAGCCGTTCGGGCCGGTGACGGTGATGTCGTACTTGGTCTTCTCGGCGACCTTGACCAGCACGGTCTCGGTCTTGCCGGGCTGCACGGTGACCTTCTGGCCCGGCTGCACGGTCACCTCGGCCGGCTGGTCGCCGGTGTTGGTGACGGAGACGCGCACGCCGCCGTTGGCGCACTCCTCCTTGGCGGAGCTGTCGACGATCGCGCCCTGGCCCTGCTTCCAGGTGGCCTGGCCCGCGGCCGCGACGCTGAGCTTCTTGGAGCCGGCCAGGATCATGGTCTGGCTGTGGTTGCCCTGGTCGTCCAGGCCGCTCATGAAGACCCGGCCGCTGAGGACGGTGGTGTCGGCGGTGGCCTTGAGCACGGCCTTGCCGTCCGGGGTGCCGCCGGGGACGTCCAGGAACAGCTGGGTGTCCTTGGCGACCGGGCCGGCCAGCGTGCCGTTGACCGGCTTGCCGTCCTTGTCCAGCACCTTGATCTTGTCGGCGGCGTCGCCGGAGACGGCGAGCTTGACCTCGTTGGCGCTGGTGTTCAGCACGAACGGGCCGAGCTTGGCGCCGGACTTGCCGGAGACGGAGTCCGGGGTGAGGGTCAGCGAGGGCTTCGGCTCGGCCGCGACGCCCTTGTTGGCGTCACCCGTCAGGTAGTCGCGCAGCTTCTTGGCGTGCTCGTTGCGCGGGGTCGCGGTCTTGTTGTCCGAGAACTTCCAGATCGCGGACTGGGTGCCCGCGGCGGCGTCCTTCTCCGAGAGCTCGGTGTCGCCGATCGCCTTGCGCAGGGCGTCGATCGGCACCTGCGGGTACGAGTTCTCCAGGATCCAGCGGATCTTGGGGGCGTTCGCGTTGCCGTTGAGGGAGCTCGCGGACCAGTCGGCCTCGTGGTACTTGGCCTTGCTGTCCAGGTACACCGGGTTGTCGAAGTCGATGCAGTAGGTCTGCAGCAGCTCGCCGGAGGCCGTCTTGAGGGTGAACAGGCCCGCGTCGACGCTGTCCTTGCCCTGGACGTCGACCCGCTCGCCGAACATGTCCGGCTGGACGATCGCGGTCACGCCCGACGCGGGGGCGTCAGCCGCGACCGCCGCACCGGCCGCGAACAGTCCTCCGCCCAGCCCGATGCTGGTCGTGAGCATGACAGTGGTTATGCGGGACAGACTCCGCCCCTGCCGCTTGAACATCTGGGATCCCTCCGGAGCGGGCTTGCACCGAGTGGGCAGCCCGCCGACTTGCCGTGCCGCGCGTGCCCCCTGTGGCACTGCTGCGGGTGTGAACCAAGTGAATCCTATTGAGCCCCGGAGGCCCCGAAACCCCCATGCGAAATCAGGACGATTCCGTATCTGGATCGTTATCAACCCTCTCAGGTTCCACACAAGCTGACGTACCGACAGAATCTTTGCGCGACTTTCCGTTATCCGGACGAGATTGCGCGTGCGGGCGCAACGACGTTCTCGATCAACATATTTGTCGACAGGGAAGGTCACCGACCGGTCAGCCCAGCAGCGCCCGGTCTTCACCTCCCCGCTCCCCCTCGGACACCTCGCCCTGCTGCCCCGTCACCGCCCGCGCACCCGGCGGCGGCTCCGGCCGAGCGGGCACCGAGGCCAGCGCCGAAGCCCGGCGCGACTCCAGTGCGTCGACGATCCACCCCGGCACCGGCTCGCCCGCAGGCTTCGCGCTGGGCGGTTCCGCCGCGCCCGGCGGCTGCCCGCGCACACCCGCCGCCCAACGGAACGCCGTGGTACCCCGGGTGAGGTCGTGTCCGATCGACCGGGCGTCGATCTCGACCCGACTGTGCTTCACCTCCCCTTCCGTCCACTCCCGCACCCGCAGCCGACCCGTCACCAGCACCGGCTCGCCCTTGGCCAGCGAGCCGATCAGGTTCACCGCGAGCGCCCGCCAGGCCGTCACCCTCAGCCACTGCGTCCCGCCGTCCGCCCAGCAGGCGCGCTCGCGGTCGTACCGCCGCTCGGTGCAGCCGAGGAGGAAGTCCGCCATCGGCACCCCGCCGGCGGTTTCCCCGTAGCGCACCTCGGTCGCGACATTGCCGAGCACCGTCACCTGAACCTCGTTCACAGCGCACTCCCCGTTCTCGCCGACGCACCGTACGGAATCGAGCGGTGCGAGTTCAGAGTGCGTCCCGGAAGAAATCACGACCACCCGGTTCCGAAATCCTGTGGACAACTAGTAGGCCGATCGGCAGGGTGAAAAACGGCCGTCACTCACAGGGGTGAATTTCGGCCTTCGCACACCGCTCGGGTACCATCTCTTCGCGGTCATGACAACAAACGGCCAGATCGCGGCCACCCCCGCAGCACGGCGGAACACCCGGGCCGGGCCGTCCGCGCACGTCATCACGCCGGAGCGAGCCGAATAGGACCCCCCACCCGCACCGGCGGCGGGACATTCTCCGTGTCGAATCCATAACGGGTGGGGAGGCAGCCCCGTAACGACTGCACAACGTCCGGCCCGGAACTGTCCCAGACCGCTGCACACACGGTCTCCACCTGCGATTATCGGACCGCTCCACCGAACCGACACACCAACGACGGTGTCGTCGCACCCGGCCGAGGAACTGGACACCCTTATCCTGTCCCCGACAGGGCGAGGGCCCACCAACCCCCACCCCCACCCTCAGGTACGGGGCCGGACAACGTGCGCGCCCAGCGCTCGTCGCCCGATCCCGGCCACGGTCACGCCCGCCAGGGCGCCGTCCGTCCCGCCCCCATAGCTCAGCGGATAGAGCACCCGCCTTCTAAGCGGTAGGTCGCAGGTTCGAATCCTGCTGGGGGCGCCACCCTGCGAATTTCCGCAGGCCATCGCGCCCGTGAGTACTTTCCGTGGCCGTTTATCACCTCCGGGTAATCCAGCACCCACCGCGCATAACCCGTGACAATGCGTGTCATGACCGCCGCGAAAGCCGGTCGGGCGGAAAACCGGAATTCCGGGCGAATCCCCCACCCTTGAACGAAACAGCCGCCCGAACGGCCGACCGGCGAAATCCGACAAAAGCCGGACAGAGGCGCCCGGGACGCCTCACCCCGGGGCCGGAACCCGGCTCGCGACCGAACTGCGGCCGCACCGCGGCGGGCCCGCGGCCGAACTGCCGCAGGCCCGCGGTCGAAGTCCCGTCGCCCGGGAGGGGACTAACCGACCAGCCCCGTCAGATAGGCGTCGAGCAGCGCGATCTGCCGCTGCGCCGGGAACTCCGCCGGGGCGAACAGCGACTGCACCACCAGCCCCAGCACGAAGGCCTGCGCGCCCGCCGCGAGCCCGGCGGGATCGGCGCCGGCCGGGAGCTCGCCGAGCCGCTGGGCGTCCGCCACGTGCCCCGTGAGCGCCACCCGTGACCGGGCGTAGCGCCCCGCGTGCGCGGCCGCCAGTTCCGGGTCCGCCAGGGCGACGTCCCAGGAGCTGACCCAGATCCGGTTGCCGGACTCGGTGGCCTCGTCCAGCGGCAGCACGTCGAGCAGTGCGGCCCGCAGGCGGGCCAGCCCCTCGGGCGGCGGCGGGGTGCCGTCGGCGGGCGCCAGCCGGCGGGGCCGGGCGGCGGAGCGGCGGTCGAGCTCCTCCAGGGCGTGGCTCAGCAGCGCCCGCTTGTTCGGGAAGTAGTGCGTCAACAGCCCGGTGGAGGCACCCAGTTCCGCCGCCACCGCGCGCAGGGTCAGCCCCTCGAAGCCCTTGGCGGAGAGCACCCGCCACACCCCCTCGGAGACTTCCGAACGGCGGGCGTCATGGTCTCCACGGGCTGGCGTCATGGGGGCTATCGTACATACCAAACGTTTGTTATGAATGATCCGAACGCCCACCCCACTCCCTCCTCCACTCGCGCCCCACCCCCTCCCCCACTCCCGCCGCGCGCACCCCGTCGCACCACCCCGAGAGGCCCGCCCGTGTATTCCGTCCCGCTCGCCGAGAACGCCGAACTGCGCCCGCTGGAGCCCTGGCAGGCCCCCGAGTTCCTGGCCCACATCGACCGCGCCCGCGCCCACACCGACCCGTGGATCCCGTGGGCCACCCGCACCACCGACCTGGACTCGGCCCGCGCCACCCTGCAGCGCTACGCCGACGGCCAGGCCGCCGACTCCAGCCGGATCTACGGCATCTGGCGCGACGGCACGCTGGTCGGCGGCGTGATGTTCGTGCACTTCGACACCCGGAGCGGCAACTGCGAGATCGGCGCCTGGACCGAGCCGGCCGGCGAGGGCGGCGGGCTGATCACCGCCGCCGTCCGCCGGCTGCTCGACTACGCCTTCACCACCCGCGG
Source organism: Kitasatospora sp. NPDC056076 (assembly GCF_042266305.1). Lineage (NCBI taxonomy): Bacteria > Bacillati > Actinomycetota > Actinomycetes > Kitasatosporales > Streptomycetaceae > Kitasatospora > Kitasatospora sp. NPDC056076. The sequence goes on along the minus strand of NZ_JBHJWG010000080.1, from coordinate 14,411 downwards.
CCTGCACCGCGCCGAGTGGTGGTGCTCGGCCGCCAACGCCCGCAGCCGGGCGGTGGCCCAGCGGGTCGGGATGCAGCGGGAGGGCGTGCTGCGGGAGTGGTTCCTGCACAACGGCGTCCGCCACGACAAGGAGATCTGGGCGGTCCTGGCCTCGGAGCACACCGCCACCGGGGCCTGACGACCCGCCGCCCCCTCCTCGGCGTACTCCTCGGCGCCCTCCTCGGCGCCGACACGGGAAAGCGGAGCGGGGCCCGGTGGACACCCCCGTGGGTCCACCGAGCCCCGCTCCGCCGTCCTCCCCCGCCCGGCTCCGCCAGGCCCCGGCGGCCCCGCTCAGGCCGCCAGCACCGGTCCCTCGGCCGCCGCGGGAGCCTCCGCGGCCCCAGCGGCCCCAGCGGCCCCAGCGGCCCCAGCGGCCCCTGCGGCCTCCAGCGCCGCCGGCTCCGCCGTGCGCAGCCGCAGCGCCAGCAGCAGCACCAGGACCATCACCCCGCCCGCCGACAGGAAGACCACGTCCACGGCGTCCGTGAAGCTCCGCAGCGCGTGCTCCCGGGCCGCGCCGGTCATCGTGCGCACCGCGGAGAGGGAGCGCCCGGGCTCGGCGGCCTCGAACACCCGGGTCAGCACCGTGCCGAAGAGCGCCGCACCGAGCGCGTTGCCGAGGGTCTGGAAGAACCGGACGCCGGTGGTGGCGACGCCGAGCTGCTCGCGCGGGGCGGTGTCCTGCACCATGGTGATCAGCTGCCCGATCAGCTGCCCGAACCCGGCGCCCAGCAGGGCGAGTTCGGTGCCCACCGCCCACAGCGGGGTGTCCGGGCCGCTGAGCCCGAGCAGGGCCAGGGCGAGCACCGAGACGCCCGAGCCGACGATCAGGAAGGTGCGCGGCTGGTGGCCGCGGGCGATCAGCCGGGTGGCGAGCAGGCCGACGCCGGTCATCCCGGCGGCCATCGGCATCAGGTAGAGGCTGGCCGTGGTCGGGGCGATCCCCCGGGCGATCTGCAGGTAGATCATCACGTAGACGATCGCGCCCATCATGCCCATCCCGACCAGGCCCTGGACCGCGAAGCCGATCCGCACCACCGGGATCCGGAACAGCGAGAGCGGGAGCACCGGCTCGGCGGCGGTGGCCTGGCGCCACAGGAAGAGGCCGAGCGAGGCGAGGGTGGCGGCGGAGAGCCCGAGGATCACCGGGGAGGTCCAGGCGTAGTCCTTGCCGCCCCACTCGGTGACCAGCAGCAGCCCGGTGGCGAAGGCGGCGGCCAGGGTGGCGCCGAGGAAGTCCAGTCCGCGCCGGCCGAGGTCGCGCGGCAGCTTGATCACCAGGGCGACGCCGACCAGCACGAGCAGGCCGAGCGGCACGTTGAAGTAGAAGATCCAGCGCCAGCCGAGGTGGTCGGTGAACAGCGCCCCGACCAGCGGGCCGACCGCCATACCGAGCCCGGCGACGATGCCGCCCATCGCGCCGCCCTTGCCGCCCTTGCGCTCCTCCGGGTCCTGGAGCTGGGCCATCACCACCATGGTCACGCTCATCAGCCCGCCGCCGCCGATGCCCTGGACGGCCCGGAAGGCGATCAGCTCGCTCATCGACTGCGCGGCGCCGCAGAGCACCGAGCCGAACAGGAAGGTGCCGACCGCGCCGAGCAGCACCCGCTTGGCGCCGTACACGTCGCAGAGCCTGCCGTAGAGCGGGAGCAGCGCGGTGGCCGCCAGCGAGAAGGCGCTGACCAGCCAGGGCAGCCGGTCGACGCCGTGGACCGGGTCGAGGTCGCGGACGATCGGCACGGTGGCCGCCGAGACGATGTTGGCGTCGAGCACGGCCAGCACGATCGTCACCAGGCAGAGCAGCATGCCGAGTTGGCGCTGGGCGGTGGTCATCAGGGTGGATCCGGCCCGGCCGGGTGCGGGCGGGGCAGCGGGTGTGTGCGGGGCAGCGGGTGCCATCGGGAAGTCCCCCCGGGGTGTGTGGAGTCGGCCCCGACCGGTGCGGTCCGGCGGGCTCGGCACCACCATGGCAGGAGTTTTGGACTGGGTCAATTCTTCATCCAGACCAATCTTTCATCCCGACACATCTTTCTGCTCGGTCTAGCTTTGATCCTGGTACAGTCTTCGCATGGCGACCCACCACGGCTTGGACCTCGGCCCCGACCGCGACCTCGACGCCCTCCCGCTGCGCGAGCGCAAGAAGATCCAGACCGGCGTCCGGATCTTCCGCGCGGCCATCGGCCTGTTCATCGAACGGGGCTTCGACCAGGTCTCGGTGGCCGAGATCGCGGCCGCCGCCGAGGTCTCCAAGATGACCGTGTTCAACTACTTCCCGACCAAGGAGGACCTGGTCCTCGGGCCGATGGAGCAGCACCTCGACGAGCCCGCCCGGGTGGTGCGCGACCGCGCCCCGGGCACCTCGGCGGTGACGGCGCTGCGCGAACACTTCCTCGCCGCCCTGGAGCGCCGGGACCCGGCCACCGGCCTGAGCGACGACCCGGTGGTGCTGGACGTGATCCGGCTGATCCACGCCACCCCGGCGCTGGCCCTGCGCGCCACCGCGGCCTTCGACCGGCGCGCCCAGAGCCTGCTCGCCGACGAGCTGCGCGACCAGGACCCGGCCCACGACGAGCTGACCGCCCGGGTCGCCGCCGCCCAGCTGCTCGCCGTCCGGCTCACCCTGATCACCGGCAACCACCTGCGGATGCTGGCCGGCGAGCGCGCCGCGGACGCCCTGCCCGGCGCCCTCGACGAGGCCCGGCGCGCCTTCGCCGCGGTCGAGCACGGCCTCGGCACGTACTGCGCCGGACCGGCCCGGGGGAGCGCGGACCCGGCCTGAGAGAGTGGGCGCACCACGACCGACGCCGGAGGTGCGCATGGACCAGCCGCTGCTCACGCGGGACCGCTCCGCCCTGCCCGCCCGGGCCGAGGGCCTGAACGCGTACGTCGGCGAGGACGGCGTCGCCGTCCTGGAGTTCGCCCGCCCGCACCGCCGCAACGCGGTGACCCTGGAGATCTGGCGGGCGCTGCCCGAGGTGCTGGACCGGCTCGCCGAGCGGCCGGGCGTCCGGGCCCTGCTGCTGACCGGCGCCGGGAACACCTTCAGCGCCGGCGCGGACATCACCGAACTCGCCGAGGTGTACGGCGATCCGCAGCGCGCGGACGCCTACCACGCGGTCAACGTGGCCGCCGAGGAGGCACTCGCGGCCTTCCCGCACCCGACCCTCGCCGTGGTGCACGGCGCCTGCGTGGGCGGCGGCTGCCAACTGGCCGTCGCCTGCGACCTGCGCTTCGTCGCCGAGGACGCCCGACTGGGGATCACCCCGGCCAAGCTCGGCGTGGTCTACCCGGCGGTGCCGACCCTGCGGCTGGCCCGGCTGGTGGGGCCGGCCCGGGCCAAGTACCTGCTGTTCTCCGGCGAGTTGGTGCGCGGCCGGGACGCACTGCCGCTGGGCCTCGCCGAACGGGTCCTGCCGGACGTCGAACTGGACGCCGCGGCACTGGAGTTCGCCCGGCTGCTGACCACCCGCTCGCCCCAGACGATCGGCGCGGTGAAGGCCGCGCTGGCCGTCCCGGCGGAGCGGGCGGCCGAGGCGCTGGAGCCCTGGGAGCGGCGCTCGCGGAAGGCCCCGGACGTGCACGAGGGGCTGGCCGCGTTCCTGGCGGGCCGCCCGGCGCGGTTCTGAGCAACGGCCCCGCGGGCCCTCCGGACGGACGGCGGCACCGCCGGCTCACGTACGATCGTGCGACCGGCGCCGAGCCGCCGACCGCCCTTCCCCACCCGGAGCACGCACCCCGATGACCACCGAGGCCACGGCCGCCCCCACCAGCCGGACGACCTGGGCCCGCCGGGTCACCGACGGCGTCGAGCCGAAGAACGTGATCATCGCGGTCTGCCTGCTGATCGGCGGCCTGCGCTACGGCTGGTCCGGTCTCGGCTGGGCCGCCTTCGCCGCACTGTTCGCGGCCGTCATCCCGACCCTGTTCATCCAGCGCGGCATCCGCAAGGGCACCCTGGAGGACCGCCACGTCGGCCACCGGCAGCGCCGGCTGACCGTCATCCCGTTCATCATGGGCTCGGTCGCCGTCAGCTTCGCGGTGATGATCCTGGCGCACGCCCCGCGCGACCTCACCGCGATGGTGGCGGCGATGTTCGCCTCGCTGGTGCCGATCCTGGTGATCACCGTCTGGTGGAAGGTCTCCGTGCACACCGCCGTGGCGGCCGGCGCGGTGGCCTGCCTCGGCATCGCGCTCGGCCCGCTGTGGCTGCTGCTCTACCCGCTGGTCGCGGTGATCGGCTGGTCCCGGGTGGTGCTGCGGGACCACACCACCGCACAGACGATCGTCGGCGCGGTGGTCGGCTCCCTCGCCGCCGGGCTGACCTTCTGGCTGGCCCGGTAGTCCCGACCCGGCAGCCCGGTCCGGCAGCCAGGTCCCGCACCGGGTCGCGGCCCAACCCCGGCTAGCGGATCGGCATCCCCGAGACCGCCCGGGCGATCACCAGCCGCTGGATCTCGCTGGTCCCCTCGAAGATCGAGTAGATCGCGCTGTCCCGGTGCATCCGCTCCACCGGGTACTCCCGGGTGAAGCCGTTGCCGCCGAGGATCTGCATCGCCTGCGCGGTGACGAACTTGGCCGTCTCGCCCGCGTACAGCTTGGACATCGAGCCCTCGGCGGCGGTGAACGGCTGGTTGTTGGCGGCCATCCAGGACGCCCGCCAGACCAGCAGCCGGGCCGCGTCGATCCGGGTCCGCATGTCGGCGAGCTGGAAGGCCACGCCCTGGTTGTCGATGATCGGGCGGCCGAACTGCTCCCGGGTCTTCGCGTAGTCCAGCGCGACCTCGTACGCGGCCCGGGCGATGCCGATCGCCTGCGCCCCGACGGCCGGGCGGGACGCCTCGAAGGTGGCCATCGCCGCGTTGCCCCGGCCGCCCGTCCGCTTGACGCCCTCCCGGGCCCGGGCCAGCCGCTCGTCCAGCTTCTCCTTGCCGCCGAGCAGGCAGCTGCCGGGCACCCGGACGCCGTCCAGCACCACCTCGGCGGTGTGCGAGGCGCGGATGCCGTGCTTCTTGAACTTCTGGCCCTGGCTCAGCCCGGGGGTGCCCGGCGGGACGACGAAGGAGGCCTGCCCCTTGGCGCCGAGACCGGGGTCGACGGTGGCGACCACCACGTGCACGGCGGCGATCCCGCCGTTGGTGGCCCAGGTCTTGGTGCCGTTGAGCACCCACTCGTCCTTGGCCCCGTCGTACACGGCCCGGGTGCGCAGCGCGGAGACGTCCGAGCCGGCGTCCGGTTCGGAGGAGCAGAAGGCGGCCACCTTGACGTCGTCGGGGGTGCCGAACATCTGCGGGGTCCAGGTGCCGATCTGCTCGTCGGTGCCGTTGGCGAGCACCGCGACGGCGGCCAGCGTGGTGCCGACGATGGCCAGCCCGATGCCCGCGTCGCCCCAGAACAGCTCCTCCATGGCGATCGGGATGCCGACGCCGGAGGGGTCGAAGTACTGCTGGGCGTAGAAGTCCAGCGAGTAGATGCCCAGCTTGGCGGCCTCCTGGATGACCGGCCAGGGGGTCTCCTCGCGCTCGTCCCACTCGGCCGCGGCGGGGCGGATCACGTCGGCGGCGAAGCCGTGCAGCCAGTCGCGTACGGCGAGCTGGTCCGCGCCCGGGTCCAGCGAGAACGTGCTGCTCATGAGGGAGCCTCCGCAGAAGGGGTGACGACGCAGGGATGGCGGTGCAGGGATGGCGGTGCAGGAGTCACGACGCGGGGATCACGGCCGCCGGGTGCGACCCACCGGGGTGTTACCCCGGGTAACATCGTCGGAGTCTGCTACTGATTGGTAACCGGTGTCAACGCCCAGGCCACCCAGAATCCCGAGGAGCAGCGCATGTCCCGAGAGCCCCGCCGCGAGCAGCTGCTCAACGCCGCCGACCGGGTCATCCAGCGCGAGGGGCCGAGCGCCAGCATGAACGCCATCGCCGCCGAGGCCGGCATCACCAAGCCGATCCTCTACCGCCACTTCGGCGACCGGACCGGCCTGATCAGGGCCCTGACCGAGCGCCACACCGGCGGCCTGCTGGCCGCCGTCCGGGCCGCCCTGGCCGAGCCGCTGGAACGCCGCGACCGGGTCGAACACGTCCTGGACACCTACCTCGCCGGGATCGAGGCCCGCCCCCAGGTCTACCGACTGCTCACCCACCCCGAGCCCGGCGACCCCAGCGGCGCGGGCAACGCCCTCGCCCCCGCGCTGCGGCAGATCGCCGAGGAGATCACCCGCGCCGTGCAGAACCAGGTCGACCTCGGCGCCGACCGCGACCTGCTCGCCGAGGCCTGGGGCCGGGGCATCACCGGCATGGTGCTGGCCGCCGGCGACTGGTGGCTGGAGACCAGACCCTGCTCGCGCACCCGCATGGTGCAGGCCCTGGCCGACCTGCTCTGGGGCCGGCTCGCCGCCGCCGCGGACCTGCCCACCGCCGTCCTACCCACCGCCGTCCTGCCGCCCGCCCCCGCCGAACCGAACGGCGACTGAACTCCCCCTCCGCGCACGACCCTTACCCCGACCCGGCCGCACCGGGCCACCGCACCGACCCCGTCCGCGCACGACCCTTGTGCCGGCCCGGGGAGCACGGGCATCATCGGGCCCCCACCCCCCGCCGTGCGAGGTCCCCGATGCGCCTGTGCCGCACCGCCGTCGCCCTGCTGCTCGCCGCCACCGCCACCCTCGGCGCCGCCGCCCCGGCCGCCGCCCACGGCGGCCCCCCGACCCGCCTCCCCAGCCACTTCCCCACCGGAACGGCCACCGGCCCGGACGGCCGCACCGCCCTCACCGACGACCGGGGCCGCCGCCTCCAGCTGCGCGGCGTCAACCTCGACAAGTACGCCGAGGCCACCCCGGCCGACCTCGACTCCGTCGCCGCCCAGGGCTTCACCCTGGTACGGCTGCCGGTCTCCTGGACCAGGCTGGAGCCCGAACGCGGCCGCCTCGACCCCACCGAACTGCACCGGATCCAGGCACTCCTCGACCGGGCCGACCGCCTGGGCCTGCTCGTCCTGGTCGACTTCCACCAGGACGTCTACGGGCCGCGGTTCGGCGGCGGCACCAACGGCATCCCGCGCTGGGCCACCCGCGACGACGGCCTGCCCTTCACCCCCGACCCGAAGGACTGGTTCGCCGGCTACTTCCAGCCCGCCGTCCAGGCCGCCTTCCGCCACCTCTACGACGACCCCGACCTGCGCGCCTGGCAGGCCGACTTCTACACCAGGCTCGCCCGCGAACTGCGCGGCCACCGCTCCCTGTTGGGCTACGACCTGTTCAACGAGCCGTTCGGCCCGGTGGACGGCGACCCGACCGACCCGGCCGTGCTCGCCGCCGCCTCCGCCGCCCTGGAACAGGGCCGGCTCGCCGACATGTACCGCCGCCTGATCGCCGCCGTCCGCCGGGCGGACTCCCGCGCCTGGCTGTTCGTCGAACCGACCGTCCTGGTCGGCCAGGGCGTGCCCACCGCCCTCCCCGGCTTCACCGACCCCCGACCCGGCGCGCCCCGGCTCGGCTACGCCCCGCACTTCTACGACACCGCGGTGGAGAACGGCGCCGACTGGAACCCCGCCGACGGCTTCGTCGAGCAGTACGCCGCCGCGATCACCGGCTACCCGGCCGCCCACCACCTGCCCGTGCTGGTCGGCGAGTGGGGCCCGCCCGACTCCCGCACCCCCGGCAACACCCTGCTGGTCCGCCGCCAGGTCGCCGCGATGGACGGCTTCGCCGAGGGCTGGACGATGTGGTACTGGTGCCGGGGCACCGGCGGCTACTGCGCCCTCGACCCGGCCGGCCACCCGGCGCCCGGCGACGGCCCCGCCTTCGGCCCGTACCCGGCGGCCGTCCCCGGCACCGACGTCCGGACCGCCACCGGGGGCGACGCGGGCACCGCCACCGTCCGCTGGACGGCCGACGGCAGCGGCCGCACCGGCGAACTCGTCCTGCCGCCCGCCGCGTTCCCGCGCGGCGCCCGGGTCGCCGTCTCCCCCGCCGGCGCCCGGGTCGAGGTCGATCAGCCCGCGGACGGCCGCGCGGGAACCGTACGGATCCGGCTCCCGCACGCCCGCCCGGGCACGCCCGTGACGGTAACCCTCACCCCGCGCTGACCGGCCCGGACCGCCGACCAGCCCAGACCGTCGACCAGCCCAGACCGTCGACCAGCCCGTCCCGCCGACTAGCCCAGACCGCGGCGCTCCAGCAGCGGCGCGGTCTCCGGCGCCCGGCCGACCACCGCGCGGAAGGACTCCAGCGGGTCCCGGCCGAACCCGCGCGCCAGCAGCTCGCGCCGGAACAGCTCGCCGCTGTCCCGCACCGACCGCCCGTTGGTCTCGAACCACCGCACGGTGTCGGCGTCCAGCACCTCCGACCAGATGTACGCGTAGTACCCGGCGCTGTAGCCGCTGGAGAAGATGTGCTGGAAGTACGGCGTGCGGTAGCGCGGCGGGATCGCCGCCACCGCGAGACCGGCCTCCGCCAGCACCCGCGCCTCGAACTCCTGGGCGTCCTCGACCCGGTGGCCCTGCGGCAGGGTGTGCCAGGCCCAGTCCAGCAGCGTCGCCGCGAGGTACTCCACCGTCCGGAAGCCCTCCCCGAACCGTTCGGCCGCGGTCATCCGCTCGACCAGCTCGGCCGGCAGCGGCTCCCCGGTGGCGTGGTGGCGGGCGTAGTTGGCCAGCACCTCGGGCCGGACCATCCACATCTCGTTGACCTGCGAGGGGAACTCCACGAAGTCCCGCGGCACCGCGGTGCCCGCGAACAGCGGGTAGCGCACGTCCGAGAACAGCCCGTGCAGCGCGTGCCCGAACTCGTGGAACAGGGTGCGCACCTCGTCCCAGCTCAGCAGCGCCGGCTCGCCCGGCGCCGGGCGCGGGACGTTGAGGGTGTTCAGCACCACCGGCCGCCGCCCGGTCAGCCCGGACTGGCCCACCAGCTCGTCCATCCACGCGCCGCCGCGCTTGGACGCCCGCGCGTGGAAGTCCCCGATGAACAGGCCCAGCGCGGTGCCGTCCTCCTCGAACACCTCGAAGACCCGGGCGTCCGGGTGGTGCGCCGTCAGCTCCGGCCGCTCGGTGAAGGTGATCCCGTACGCGAGCCCCGCGGCGAAGAACACGCCGTCCACCAGCACCCGCTCCAGCTCGAAGTACGGGCGCAGCGCGGCGGTGTCCACCTGGTAGGAGGCCTGCCGCACCTTCTCCGAGTAGTACGCCCAGTCGTGCGCGGCGATCTCCTCGACGCCGTCCGCGGCCGCCACCGCGGCCAGCTCGGCGGCCTCCCGGCGGGCGTTCGCCACGGCCGGCTCCACCAGCCGGGCGAGCAGCCCGGACACCGCCTCGACCGTCCCGGCCGTCTCGTCCGCGACGACGTGGGCGGCGTGGTTCGGGAAGCCCAGCAGCGCGGCCCGCTCGGCGCGCAGCCCCGCCATCCGGATCGCCAGCGGCCCGTTCTCCGCGCCGGCCCGGGCGAGCGAGGCGGCCAGCAGCCGCTCGCGCACCGACCGGTCGGCCAGCTGGGCCAGCTCGGGCTGGGTGGAGGTGCTCTTCAGGCTGAGCACGTACCGGCCCTCGTGGCCGAGCACCCGGGCGTTCTCGGCGGCCCCGGCGATCGCCCCCTCGGACAGCCCGGCCAGCTCCTCGGCGGTGTCCACGACCAGCGCGGCGGCGCGGGTGGCGGCGTTCACGTTCTGCTGGAACGTCGTCCCCAGCGCGGCGAGTTCGGCGTTCAGCTCGCGCAGCCGGTCCTGCTCGGCCGAGCCCAGCCGGGCGCCGGAGCGGACGAACGCGGTGTACCAGCGCTCCAGCAGCCGCAGCGACTCCGGGTCCAGCCCCAGGGCGGCCCGGTCCCCGTGCAGCGCCTCGATCCGGGCGAACAGCCGCCGGTCCAGGTGGATCGCGTCGTGGTGGGCCGCGAGCAGCGGGCTGACCTTCGCCTCCACCTCCTCCAGCAGCTCGGTGGTGTCGGAGGAGGACTGGTTGCGGAACACCCGGTCCACCCGGTCCAGCAGCTCACCGGAGCGCTCCAGGGCCACCAGGGTGTTCTCGAAGGTCGGCTCGGACCGGTCGTCGGTGATCGCCGCGATCTCGGCCAGCTGCTCGGCCGTTCCGCGCTCGTACGCGGGCAGGTAGTGCTCCTCCCGGATCTCGGCGTAGGGAGGCAGTTCGTAGACCAGGGGGCTGGCCGCGAAGAACGGGTTCTCGGTCATTCCGCCGACCCTACGCGGTGTCACCCCGCGTGCCCATACACCCCAGGTCATCGTTGTCAGACCCACCCGTTAACGTCGACCGCGCGGACCCCCGGTCCGCACACCCGCGCCCCACCCGTACACCCGCCCCGCACCCCCGCACCCCCGGCCCCCCGCAGCACCGCCAGAAGGCGCCCCAGGAGAGGAGACACCCGCCGTGGCCCCCAGAACGGCCCTCGTGCCCGATCAGCACGGCCCCGGCGGCCGCCTCCAGCCGCTCGACGACACCGGCCGGCCGCTCGGCCCGCCGGAGGCCGTCCGCGACCTCGCCGCGGCCGTCGCCGCCCTGGAGTCCGCCGACCGCCCGCGCTGGGTCTGGGCCGCCGCCGACTCCGGGTACGCCCCGCTGCTGCCCCGACTGCCCGACCGGCTCGCCCGCTGCCACGACCTCCGGCTGGTCGAGGCGCTGCTGCTGGCCCACGAGGGCCGCTTCGGCGCGCCCCGCTCGCTCGGCGCCGCCTGGTCCCGGCTGCACGGCCTGCCCGTCCCGGACGACCTGCCCGAACCCGGCCTGTCCGACGCGGACGACGGCCAGGACACCCTGTTCGCCCCCGACCGGCTGCAACTGCCGCCCGGCGCCGACCCACTGGCCGCCGTGGTGGCCGTGCACGCCGAACAGCAGCGGCGGATCGCCGCCGTCACCGACCCGGCCGCCCGGCAGCGCTTCCGGCTGCTGGTCGCCGCCGAGTCCGCCGGCGCCCTGGTGGCCGCCGAGATCGCCCACGACGGCCTGCCCTGGCGCTCCGACGTCCACGACCGGCTGCTCACCGACCTGCTCGGCCCCCGCCCCGCCGTCCCCGGCACCCAGCCCCGGGTGCTCGCCGACCTCGCCGTCGAACTCCAACAGGCCCTCGGCGCCAAACCGTTCAACCCCGACTCGCACACCCAGGTGCTGCGCGCCTTCGCCGAGGCCGGCATCCAGCTGACCTCCACCCGCTCCTGGGAGCTCAAGCGCATCGACCACCCCGCCGCCCGACTCCTCATCCGCTACAAGGAACTGGCCCGGATCCACGTCGCCCACGGCTGGGCCTGGCAGGACGCCTGGGCCCGCGGCGGCCGCTTCCGGCCCGAGTACGTGGTCGGCGGCGTGGTCTCCGGCCGCTGGGCCAGCCGCGGCGGCGGCGCCCTGCAGATCCCGCGCATCCTGCGCCGCGCCGTGGTCGCCGACCCGGGCTGGCTGCTGGTGGTCGCCGACGCCGCCCAGCTGGAGCCACGGGTGCTCGCCGCGCTCTCCCAGGACGCCGGGCTGGCCCGCACCGCGGCCGGCGGCGACCTCTACGAGTCGCTCGCCGCCCAGGCCTTCCAGGGCGACCGCGACAAGGCCAAGCTCGGCCTGCTCGGCGCCATGTACGGGCAGACCAGCGGCGACATCGGCCCGCTGCTGAACACCCTGCGCCGGCGCTACCCGGCCGCGATGGGCTACGTCGAGGCGGCGGCCCGCACCGGTGAGGACGGCGGCGTGGTCACCTCCCGGCTCGGCCGGGTCTGCCCGCCGGCCTCCGCCGCCTTCCTCGACCTCACCGAGGCCGACGCCGGCGGCGAGACCGGCGGCCGCACCGCCCGCGCCCGCGGCCGCTTCACCCGCAACTTCGTCATCCAGGCCAGCGCCGCCGACTGGGCGCTCGCCCTGCTGGCGGCGCTGCGCCGGCGGCTGGGCGAACTGCCCGTGCCCGGCCCGGCGGACCGCCCGCACCTGGTGTTCTTCCAGCACGACGAGGTGATCGTGCACACCCCGGCCAACCTGGCCGAGCAGGTGGCCGCCGCCGTCGCCGAGTCCGCCGACGAGGCCCGCCGGCTGGTCTTCGGCGACACCCCGGTGCGCTTCCCGCTCAGCACCGCGGTGGTGGACTGCTACGCCGACGCCAAGTGAGCGCCGCTACACCTTGCGGAAGGAACGCGCCTCCTCCGCGGCCGCGACCACCTCGGCCAGCCCCGCCCCGGTCGAGGCGGTGACGACGGCGGCCACCGCGCCCTCCACGAACGGCGCGTCCACCAGCCGCACCCCCGGCCGCGGCTCGTCCTCCAGCACGGTCACCGCGGTCAGCACCGAACTGCCGAGGTCCGGCAGCACCACCACCCCGGCCCCGCCGTCCGCCTCCACGACCGCCCCGGCGATCAGCTCGTAGCTGGTGCCGAGCCCGCCGTCCTCCGTCCCGGCCGCGACCACCACCCGCACACCGTCCGGGGCGAGTTCACCGAGCAACTCGCGCAGCCCCTCGGCCAACTTGGCACTGTGCGACACCAGAACGATTCCCACCCGTCCACTCATGCGCCCGACCCTAGGCCCCGCCCCACTGCTCCGGAAGGGTGAGCGGAACCGCGCGTGTCGCACCCCGTGCCCCCACCCCCCATCCGGCGTAGCGTCGGCCCCAGGCTGTTGCGTCCGCACCGCGGTCACCCAAGGGAGCGAAGAACGTTGAAGAAACTGATCAACACCCCGGAGAGCGTCCTGGAGGACGCCCTGGCCGGAGTCGCCGCCGCCCACCCCGAGCTGGCGGTGGACATCCCCAACCGGGTGATCACCCGGGCCGCCCGCCCGGCCGGCCCCAAGGTCGCGTTGATCTCCGGCGGCGGCTCCGGCCACGAGCCGCTGCACGGCGGCTTCGTCGGTCCCGGCATGCTCGACGCCGCCTGCCCCGGCGAGGTGTTCACCTCCCCCGTCCCGGACCAGATGCTGGCCGCCGCGAAGGCCGTGGAGAACGGCTGCGGCGTCGTCTTCGTCGTCAAGAACTACACCGGCGACGTGATGAACTTCGAGCTCGCCGCCGAACTCGCCGCCGAGGAGGGCCTGGAGGTCCGCACCGTCCTGGTCGACGACGACGTCGCGGTCGAGGACTCCACCTGGACGGCCGGCCGCCGCGGCACCGGCGCGACCGTCCTGGTCGAAAAGACCACGGGCGCCCTCGCCGAACGCGGCGCCCCGCTCGACGAGGTCGCCGCCCTCGGCGAGCGCGTCAACGCCGTCTCCCGCTCCTTCGCGATCGCGCTCACCGCCGCCACCGTCCCGGCCGCCGGCAAGCCCGGCTTCGACCTGCCCGAGGACGAGATCGAGGTCGGCGTCGGCATCCACGGCGAGCCCGGCCGCCGCCGCGAGAAGCTCCGCCCCGCCCGCGAACTGGCCGCCGAGGTGGTCGAGACCATCCTCGCCGACCACCACCTGACCCCGGGCGACGAGGTGATCGCCCTGCTCAACGGCCTGGGCGCGACCCCACTCCTGGAGCTGTACGTGGTCTACGGCGAGGTGGCCGCCCGGCTCGCCGACCGCGGCATCACGGTGGCCCGCAGCCTGGTCGGCAACTACGTCACCAGCCTCGACATGGCGGGCTTCTCCCTCACCCTCACCAAGGCCGACGCCCAGCTGCTGGACCTCTGGGACGCCCCGGTCGACACCCCCGCCCTCAAGCGCGCCTGAACGGAGCCGGCATGGACTTCGACACCCCCCTCGCCGAGGCCTGGATCCGCGCGATCGCCACGGCCGTCGAACAGCAGCAGACCCTCCTCACCGACCTCGACTCGGCGATCGGCGACGGCGACCACGGCAGCAACCTCCGCCGCGGCTTCGCCGCCGCCCTCACCGCCCTGGACGACCTCCGGCCGGACGGCCCCGGCGCCGTCCTCACCAAGACCGGCACCACCCTGATCTCCAAGGTCGGCGGCGCCTCCGGCCCCCTCTACGGCAAGGCCTTCCGCGCCATCGGCGCCGCCCTCCCCGGCCCCGCCGACCCGGCCACCCTCGCCGAGGCCCTGGCCGCCGGCCTGGACGCCATCCGCGCCCTCGGCAAGGCCGACCCCGGCGACAAGACCATCGTCGACGCCTGGACCCCCGCCGTAGCCGCCCTCCGCACCGCAGCCGCCACCGGCGCCGACCTCCCCGAAGCCACCGCAGCCGCCGCCGAAGCCGCCGAACAGGGCGCCCGCGCCACCACCCCCCTCCGCGCCCGCAAGGGCCGCGCCTCCTACCTCGGCGACCGCAGCACCGGCCACCAGGACCCCGGCGCCACCTCCACCGCCCTCCTCTTCCGCACCCTCGCCCAAACCACCGCCCCCTGACACCCCACCCCGCCCCCGGTGGGCGCGCGGGCAACGCACGCGCGCCCACCACCCCCACCTCCCCCACCACCCCCCCAAGGCGAGAGGGACGCGCTGCGGGAGGGGGCG
>NZ_JBHJWG010000079.1:6537-20433 GCF_042266305.1 Kitasatospora sp. NPDC056076 | reverse complement strand
GGGTGCGGAGGCCGCCCCGGCCGAGCAGGCCGCGCCCTCCGAGCAGGTGGCCGGGGCCCGGCCCGGCAAGGCCGGCGGCCGGGCGCCCAAGGACTCCTACCAGACGGGCGAGTTCACCTTCGTCGACGAGGAGGCGGAGGAGTCCGAGGACGTCATCGACTGGTTGAAGTTCGCCGAGTCCCGCAGCGAGGTGCGCGCCGAGCGCCGCCGCAAGCTCAAGAACCGGCTGGTCGGCCTCGGCGTGGTGCTGGCGCTCGCGGCCGGCGGCGTCGGCGGCTACCTGTGGTTCACCGGGGACAAGCCGACCGCGGCCGCCGCGGCGGGCGGGCGGCAGGTCAACGTCGTCCACCTGCGCGACCTCCAGGGCAAGGTGTCCAGCGCGCTGCTGGTCGACGACGCCTCCGGGCACAAGGGCACGGTGCTGCTGCTGCCCGACGTGCTGCGGCTGCCCGGCCCGGGTGACCCGCCGGTGACCACGGTCGGCCAGGCCATGGACGCGATCGGCGCCTCGGCGACCCGCGACGGCCTGTCCACCGTGCTCGGCGCCCCGGTGGCCGGCACCTGGCGGCTGGACACCCCGTACCTGGAACTGCTGGTCTCCCAGCTCGGCGGCGTCCGGGTGGACACCAACGCCGAGACCCGCGAGGGCGGCAAGCCGGACGGCAAGCAGCTCTCCCCGGCGGGCAAGAACACCCTGCTCAGCGGGAAGGCCGCGGTCGCCTACGCCACCCTCCAGGCGCCCGGCGAGAACCGGGACGCCCAGCTGGCCCGGTTCGGCCAGGTCATGGACGCCGTGGTGCGCACCATGCCGACCACGTTCAAGGACGCCAAGGACGACGTGCACCGGATGAACGCGGTGCTCGACCCCTCGCTGCCCGAGGACGCCCTGGCCGGCGTGCTCACCCAGCTCGCCCAGCAGGCCAAGGACGGCCACTTCGGCACCACCGCGCTGACCGTCAAGCCCGACGGCACCCTGGACGAGGCGACCGCCGGCAAGCAGGTCAAGGACGTGCTCGGCGGCACCGTGAAGTCCGCAGCGGCCGGCGACGCCCCCGCCCGGGTCTCGGTCCAGGACGCCTCCGGCAACGACGCGGCGGGCGCCGCGGCGCAGGTCCAGATCGTCAACTCGGGCCTGACGTTCATCCCGGGCGGTGCCAAGACCGCGCCGCAGGCCACCAGTGAGATCCGCTACACCGACGACGCCCGGCAGGGCGCGGCGAAGTCCCTGGCGACCAGCCTGGGGCTGCCGGACACGGCGGTGAAGAAGGTCGGCGACGCCCAGAACGCGGACCTGGTGGTCGTGCTCGGCAAGGACTACCAGCCGCCGAAGACCCAGTAGCGGACCGGCTCCGGCCCCTCGCCCGCCCCGCGGCCCCGGAAATGCGTTCCGAGGCCGCGGGGACGGCGTGAGATCCTGGAAGGCGACCCCTGCCGCCGTGCCGGGGCCGTCCCACGCCGCCGAGCCGGAAGAACACCGTGACCGTCACCGACCACAGCCAGCAGCTCATCAACGTCGCCGCCCAGGCGGCGGCCGACAAGCTCGCGCACAACATCATCGCCTTCGACGTCAGCGAGGTGCTGTCGATCACCGACGCCTTCCTGATCGCCTCCGCGAACAACGACCGCCAGGTCCGCTCGATCGCCGAGGAGATCGAGGACCAGCTGCGCGAGCAGCTGGACATCAAGCCGGTGCGCCGCGAGGGCGAGCGCGAGGGCCGCTGGATCCTGCTCGACTACCTGGACATCGTCGTGCACGTCCAGCACTCCGAGGAGCGCTCCTTCTACTCGCTGGACCGCCTCTGGAAGGACTGCCCCGAGCTGCCGCTGCCCGAGGACGCCGTGGAGTCGCGCAACCGCCCCGACGCGATCACCGACGACGCCGGCAACGCCGTCGCCCCGGCCGACGACTTCGGCAAGCCCGAGGACCTGCACTGAGCAGGGATGCGCGCGGCCCGCGCGTCGTCTTCTGGCGGCACGGCCAGACCTCCTGGAACCTCGAATCGCGCTTCCAGGGCACCACGGACATCGACCTGACCGGCCAGGGCGTGCTGCAGGCCCAGCGGGCGGCCCGGCTGCTCTCCGGCCTGCACCCCGACCTGCTGATCTCCTCGGACCTCAAGCGCGCCCGGCGCACCGCCGACGAGCTGGCCCGGGTCACCGGACTGGACGTGCAGCACCACGAGGGGCTGCGGGAGACGTACGCGGGCTCCTGGCAGGGCCTGACCAACGCCGAGATCCGTGAGCGCCACCCGGAGGAGTACGCGGCCTGGGCGGCCGGGGAGCCGGTGCGCCGCGGTGGCGGCGAGCTGTCCACCGAGGTCGCCGACCGCTCGGTGCCGGTGGTGCTGGAGGCGGTCGCCAAGCTGCCGGAGAACGGCACCCTGGTCGTGGTCAGCCACGGCGGCACCATCCGGACCATGCTCGGGCGGCTGCTGGGGCTGGAGCCTCCCGTGTGGGAGTGCTTCGGCGGGCTGTCCAACTGCTGCTGGTCGGTGCTCGGCAGGGGGGCGCGCGGTTGGCGTCTGCTGGAGCACAACGCGGGCACGCTCCCGCAGCCGGTGATCGGCGACGACACCTGACGGCACTCGGCACCTGACGGCACTCGGCGACGGGGGCTTCGAGGGGCCCGGAAGGAGCGGATTTCGCAGTTCCGGGCCTGACCAGCTAGAGTCTTCCTCGTTCGCAGGGAAGGAACGCGGCCCGGAAGGGAAGCGGGAGATCCGGTGAGTGCGGGGCTATAGCTCAGTTGGTAGAGCGCTTGCATGGCATGCAAGAGGTCTGGGGTTCAATTCCCCATAGCTCCACTCCGCATCGGCGGTCGTGGAAATCGGAGTTCCGGAGCCAGGTCGCCAGTGTCGCGGGGCTATAGCTCAGTTGGTAGAGCGCTTGCATGGCATGCAAGAGGTCTGGGGTTCAATTCCCCATAGCTCCACAGTGGTTCGAGAGGCCGTCACCTGAGGGTGGCGGCCTTTCGCGCTTCCTGGGAGGGGATCGCGGGGTGGGGGCCCTCGGGGTCCTGTGCCCCGTACCCGCGCCCTGCTGTTCGCCCGGGTGCAGGCGGGGACGGTGCCAGGCGGCTCGGGTCGGCTCGGGTCGGCTCGGGTCGGGTCGGGTCGGGTCGGCTCGGGGACCGGGGGCGCGGTGACCGGGGGTGCGGTGACCGGCCCGGGAAGCGGATTTCAGGAGCACCCCCAGGACCGTGTAAAGTAGTCGATGTCGCCGAGGGAAACCGGACGGAAACGACGGGAAACCCGGTGACATCGCAGGTCAAGGGGCTATAGCTCAGTTGGTAGAGCGCTTGCATGGCATGCAAGAGGTCTGGGGTTCAATTCCCCATAGCTCCACAGCGATCAAGAGCCGCCTCCCGTTATGGGGGGCGGCTCTTCGCCGTTGTGTGCATGCCACCGGCGGACGGGGGGGAAAGACCGCTACCGTCGTGCCATGGCCGATCTGCAGCGAAGGCGGAACGAGGAGCTGGCCCGGATACTGCACCAGCTCGGCTGGAGTCCGGAACGGCTCGCCCGTGAGGTGAGCCTCGCCCTCCCGCCGGGCCTGGCGATCAGCTCCACCGCCCCGTACAAGTGGCGCGACCGCGGCATGGTGCCGCGCAGCCCGCACGACCAGACGGTCTGCGAGGTGCTCAGCCGCACCCTCGGCATAGCCGTCACCTACGAGCAGCTCTGGGGCCGGATGGGCGGCCACCGCGGCGCCAAGATCCTCTCGCCCCGGCTGCTCACCGACCCGTGGACCGCCGACACCGCCCAGACCGCGCTGCGCGAGGCCGCCACCGACGCCGGACCGGTCCGGCTCACCGACCTGTTCCGCAGCGCCGACCTCGACCACGCCGCCGAACGGCTCTCCTCACCGCCACCGCCGGTCGGCGGCGGCGAGGGCGCGCTGCGCGTCGACCCCACCCTGGCCGGCGAGCTCGGCCTCTCCTACCGCAGCAAGCAGCGCCTCGAACGCTCCTGCGGCGGCGGCCTCGTCCTCGGCCCCACCCGCGCCGAACTCGCCATGCTGGCAAAGCTCCTGGAGCTCGGCGCGTACGACGAACGACTCGGCCGCGAACTGTACGGCACCGCCAGCAGGCTGGCCCGGCTGGCCGGCTGGGCCGCGTTCGACCTCGGCCACGACGCGGCCGCCCAGCGGGCCTTCGTCGCCGCGCTGCGCGCCGCCCACGTCAGCGGCGACGTCCGGCTCGGGGTCGCCGGGCTCGGCGCGCTGGTGGCCCTCGCCACCCAGGGCAGCGGCGGGCGCGGCCTGGACGCCGTCACCGCGCTGCGCACCGCCCTGGACGCCCACGGGCCCGCGCTCAGCCCCACCGGGCGGGCCCGCCAGTACGGCAGGATCGCCCGCGCCCACGGCCGCCGCGGCGAGGCCGACCAGGCCGAGGCGGCCGCCGCCCGGGCCTTCGCCGAGATCGACGGCGTCCCCGGCACCGAGGAGGCCCGGGCCGACCTCGCCGGGATGGTGGGGGAGGGGCGGCTGGCGCTCGGTCAGCACCGGATGGCGAAGGCCCTGCTCGCCGAGGCCGTCGCCGGGCTCGGGTCGGGGCGCGCCCGGTCCAAGGCGCTGCTGATGGTCCGGCTGGCCGAGACCCACCGGCGGCTCGGCGACCAGCGGGAGGCCGCCCGGACGGCGGGGCTGGCGCGCGCGCTCGCGGCGGGGATGCAGTCGGAGCGGCTGGCCAGGGCGCTGCGGGACTTCGAGGCGGCGGGGCTGCGGGACGGCGGGGCGGCGCGGGCGGCTACGCCGTAGGCGGTGAGGGTGGTGGGGGTGGTGGGGGCCGCAGGGGTGCGGTGCCGCCGGTGGGACGGCCAGGAGAGCCCTGACCTGCTTGCGGTACCCTGAGCCCATGCGAACCGTGCGCCTGCTCCTTAGCCGGCCGCGCTGACCAGGACCGGCCGCGCCCTCGGGCGGTGCCGGAGTCGGCGTGGCGTCCCCTCCTGCGAGGGGATTTTTTGTTTTCCGCCCCCGCCCGCGCCGTGGGAGGGGTCCACGGTCGGCCGCGTCGCGGTTCGCCAACTGACACCGATGGAGCTTGAAGGACCATGAGCGAGACGACCCCTGCGTCCGGCGCGGCCGAGACCGCGACCGAGCCGTTCCGGTACAGCGCCGCGCTGGCGGCGGAGATCGAGTCCCGCTGGCAGGACATCTGGGAGAAGGAGGGCACCTTCCACGCCCCCAACCCCACCGGTGAGCTGGCCGACCCGGCCGCCGGCGACGTCGCCGCGAAGCCGCACAGCTTCATCATGGACATGTTCCCGTACCCCTCGGGCGCGGGCCTGCACGTCGGCCACCCGCTGGGCTACATCGCCACCGACGTCTTCGCCCGCTACCAGCGGATGACCGGCCACAACGTGCTGCACACGCTGGGCTACGACGCCTTCGGCCTGCCCGCCGAGCAGTACGCGGTGCAGACCGGCACCCACCCGCGGGTCTCCACCGAGGCCAACATCGCCAACATGCGCCACCAGCTGCGCCGGCTGGGCCTGGGCCACGACCCGCGTCGCTCGATCTCCACGATCGACCCGGACTACTACCGCTGGACGCAGTGGATCTTCCTGCAGATCTTCAACTCCTGGTACGACGAGGCGGCCGGCAAGGCCCGCCCGATCGCCGAGCTGGTCGCCCGGTTCGAGTCCGGCGAGCGTGAGGTGCCGGGCGGCCGCGCCTGGGCCGAACTGACCGCCGGTGAGCGCGACGAGGTGCTGGGCGAGTACCGCCTGGCGTACGCCAAGGAGGTGCCGGTCAACTGGTGCCCGGGCCTGGGCACCGTGCTGGCCAACGAGGAGGTCACCGCGGACGGCCGCTCCGAGCGCGGCAACTTCCCGGTGTTCAAGTCCAACCTGCGCCAGTGGATGATGCGCATCACCGCGTACTCCGACCGCCTGATCGCCGACCTGGACCTGCTGGACTGGCCCGAGGCCATCAAGCTGCAGCAGCGCAACTGGATCGGCCGCTCCGAGGGCGCCCGGGTCGACTTCGCGGTCGACGGCGGGAAGATCACCGTCTTCACCACCCGGCCCGACACCCTGTTCGGCGCCACCTACATGGTGCTGGCGCCCGAGCACGACCTGGTCGACTCGATCGTGCCCGCCGCCTGGCCGGAGGGCGTGCCCGCCGAGTGGACCGGCGGCGCCGCCACCCCCGCCGAGGCCGTCGCCGCCTACCGGGCCACCGCCGCCGCCAAGTCGGACGTCGAGCGCCAGGTCGAGGCCAAGGTCAAGACCGGCGTCTTCACCGGCGCCTACGCCGTCAACCCGGTCAGCGGCGCGTCCGTCCCGGTGTTCATCGCCGACTACGTGCTGATGGGCTACGGCACCGGCGCCATCATGGCCGTCCCCGCCCACGACCACCGCGACTTCGCCTTCGCCCGCGCCTTCGCGCTGCCGATGCGCTGCGTCGTCGAGCCCACCGACGGGCGCGGCTCGGACCCGGCGGAGTGGGACGACGCCTTCGACACCTACGACTCGGTCATCGTCAACTCGGTGCGCTCCGAGGGTGATTCGGCGCAGTCCTCGTCGCTGTCCCTGGACGGGCTGAGCGTGGTCGACGCCAAGGCCGCCGCCACCGCCTGGCTGGCCGAGCGCGGCATCGGCGAGGGCACCGTCAACTACCGCCTGCGCGACTGGCTGTTCAGCCGCCAGCGGTACTGGGGCGAGCCGTTCCCGATCGTCTACGACGAGGACGGCGTGATGCACGCGCTGCCCGAGTCGATGCTGCCGGTCGAGGTCCCCGAGGTCGACGACTACTCGCCGCGCACCTACGACGCGTTCGACTCCGCCTCCTCGCCGGAGACCCCGCTGTCCCGCAACGAGGACTGGGTCAACGTCGAGCTGGACCTGGGCGACGGCGTCCGCAGCTACCGCCGCGAGACCAACACCATGCCCAACTGGGCGGGTTCCTGCTGGTACGACCTGCGCTACGTCGACCCGACCAACGCCGACGCGGTGGTCGACCCGGCCAACGAGCGCTACTGGCTGGGCCCCACCGAGGCCAAGCCGGCCGGCGGCGCCGACCTGTACGTCGGCGGCGCCGAGCATGCCGTGCTGCACCTGCTGTACGCCCGTTTCTGGCACAAGGTGCTGCACGACCTGGGGCACGTCTCCTCCGTCGAGCCGTTCCACAAGCTGTTCAACCAGGGCATGATCACCGCGGACGTCTACCGCGACGAGCGCGGCTTCCCGGTGCCCGCCGCCGAGATCGAGGAGCGCGACGGCAAGTACTTCTGGCAGGGCGAGCCGGTCAAGCGCGAGGCCGGCAAGATGGGCAAGTCCCTGAAGAACGCCGTCGCCCCGGACGAGATCGCCGACGAGTACGGTGCGGACACCCTGCGCCTGTACGAGATGTCGATGGGCCCGCTGGACGTCTCCCGTCCGTGGGACACCCGGGCCGTCGTCGGCTCCTACCGCTTCCTGCAGCGGCTGTGGCGCAACGTCGTCTCCGAGGGCACCGGCGAACTGGTCGTCACGGACGAGGAGCCGGACGACGCGACGCTGCGCGCCCTGCACAAGGCGATCGACGGCATCCGCGGCGACATGGCCGGGCTGCGCTTCAACACGGCCGTCGCCAAGGCGATCGAGCTGAACAACTACCTGGTCAAGCGCGGCTCCACGCCGCGGGCCGTGGCCGAGCAGCTGGTGCTGATGGTCGCGCCGCTGGCCCCGCACATCGCCGAGGAGCTGTGGCGCCGCCTGGGCCACGGCGAGTCGCTGGCGCACACCGACTACCCGGTCGCGGACCCGGCGTACGTGGTCGACGAGTCGGTGACCTGCGTGGTGCAGATCAAGGGCAAGGTCAAGGCCCGGCTGGAGGTCGCGCCGGGCATCACGGACGCGGAGCTGGAGGCGCTGGCGCTGGCGGACCCGGCGGTGGTCGCGGCGATCGGTGACGCGGCGGTGCGGAAGGTGATCGCGCGGGCGCCGAAGCTGGTGAACATCGTGACCGGCTGAGGTCGGTTCGGGACGGCTCCGGACTGGAGTTGATCGGGCGGGTGTCCTTCGGGGCGCCCGCCCGGTGTTCTGTCCGGACCTCGTGCGAGGGTGCGGGGTGGGGCGCAGGGGGCAGAGGCGCAGGTGGAGCGCGGGCGGGCCCTCCGGGAGATCCCGGATCTGTCCCTGATCTCCGTCCGCCGGGCCCGTTCCGGGCGTTCCGGGCCCGGGTGCGGCGGCTACGGTGGAACCCACGGCAGTGCGGCCCGCGTTGGGCCCGGTGGGGGCCGAAACGGCGGCGGAAGGTGACGCGCGATGGACGTGTTCGGCGTGATGATCGGCTTGGTCCTGCTCTTCGGGGTCGCGACGCTCGTCCTGGCCGTGGTCGGCACGGTCAAGGCGGCCAAGGCCGTTGCCGCGAAGGTCGAGAGGCACGAGGCCAACGCCCGGCGCGCCGTCGAGACCGCCACCCTCAAGGCGAAGAAGTACACCAAGGTCGGCCCGCCCGCGCAGATCGCCACCGTCCGCCTCCAGCTGCGGACCTCGCTGGACGGCACCCGACACGTGCTGGAGGGCGGGCTGGAGCAGGACGGCCAGCTCGGCGAGTCGCTCGCGCTGCTCACCCGGCTCGACGCGCACGCGGCCGAGCTGGACGGCGAGCTGCGGGTGCTGGAACGCGAGCCGGACACCACGCGGATCGCGGCCAAGCTCCCGGAACTGCGCGAGCGCGCGGAGCGGATCACCCACGCCGCGGAGACCATGCGGTGGGCGGCCCAGGACCGGATGCACCGGTTCGCGGACGACGAGCTGAGCCGGCTGAGCCAGGAGTGCGAGAGCGAGGCGGGGGCGCTGCGGCACTGGGACACGGCGGGGGGCGGTGCTGCCGGCTCGGGTGCGGGGGCTGCTGCTGGTGCCGGTGCGGGGGCTGGAGCTGGGGCAGGCGGGGGTGCGGGTGCGGGTGCGGGTGCCGGTGCGGCCCGGGCCGGGCTGACGGACGGCAGGGGGCGGCCCAACGCCGAGGACCTCCTCGGGCTGGCCGACCCGCTGGCGAAGCTGGCGCAGCGGCTGCGGAAGCCGTCGGCGGGGCCCTCCACGGGGCCGTCCGCGAGCTGATTCCCGCGCGCGGCCGGGCCTGCCCAGGAGCGTGCGGACAGCTGCTGTCATCCCGGACGAACGGGGAGTAACCTCCGCCTCATGCCCTCCGACCTCGCACTTGTCACCGATTCCACGGCCTACCTGCCGCAGGCGGCGCTCGACCGGCACGGGATCACGGTGGTACCGCTGAGCGTCGCGGTCGGTGACGAGGTCCGCTGCGAGGGCGTCGAGATCTCCCCGAAGGACGTCGCCGAGGCGCTGCGCGGCAAGCAGCGGGTGACCACCTCCCGGCCCAACCCGGAGACCTTCGCCGCCACCTACCGGGCGGCCGCCGAGGCCGGGGCGCGGGGAATCGTGTCGGTGCACATCTCCGGCGAACTGTCCGGCACGGTCGAGGCCGCCCGGCTGGCCGCCGCCGAGGCGCCGGTGCCCGTGCGGGTGGTGGACAGCCGACTGGTCGGAATGGCCCTCGGGTACGGCGTGCTGGCGGCGGCCGAGGCGATCGAGGCCGGCCTGGGCCTCGCGGAGGCGGCCGGGGCGGCGACCGATCGGGCGGCCGGGACCAGCGGCTTCTTCTACGTGGACACCCTGGAGCACCTGCGCCGGGGCGGGCGGATCGGGGCGGCGCGGGCGCTGCTCGGTTCGGCGCTGGCGGTCAAGCCGTTGCTGCACCTGGACGGGGGGCGGATCGAGCCGCTGGAGAAGGTGCGGACGGCGTCGCGGGCGATCGCGCGACTGGAGGAGATCGCGGTCGAGCGCTCGGGGGAGGGCGAGGTGGACATCACCGTCCACCACCTGGCCGCCGAGGAGCGGGCCGAGCAGCTCGCGGAGCGGCTGCGGGCGCGGGTGCCGGGGTTGCGGGAGCTGTACGTGGGCGAGGTCGGGGCGGTGATCGGCGCGCACGTCGGGCCGGGGCTGCTGGCGGTGGTGGTCGCGCCGCGCTGAGGCGGCGGGGGATGGGCGGGTCGGGGCGGCTCGGGTCAACTGCGTGATGGTGTGGCCACTCGTGTGAGTGACACTTTTTATCCACAGCCCCCGGGTTTTCCACAGGCTTTCGGAAATTTCCGCAGCCTCTGCGAAGTGCTCCTAGCGTCCTCGCCATGACGACCTTGGGCCTGGGCGCGGCGAAGCGCCAAGCGATCGACGAGACGGTACGGCTGCGGATGGCGGCGCTGTTGCCGACAGAGGACGAGCCGATGGTCAGCGAGCCGTCGGGCCGTGAGCCGACTGCCGGCCAGCCGCCGGAGGGTGGTCCGGTGGCGGCCGTACCGCCTGCCGCAGTGCCGCCGGGGGCCGGCCCGCCCGAGTCGGCGCACCTCCCCGATCCGCCGGGCGGCGGGGCGCGGCTGCGGTTCGCCTCGGCGTTGGCGCTCGACCGGCGGGCGGTGGCCGGGTTGGCCGTCCTGCTCCTCTTCGCGGTGGGCTACGCCGTGCAGCACTTCTGGCTGGCCCGACCGGAGGCGGTCGCCGTTCCGGCACTGGCGGCCGCGTCGGCGCCGCCGGAGCCGGGCCCGCCCGCCACCGACGGCCCGCCCGGCAGCGGGGCCGGGCCACCCACGGGCCCCGCGGGCCCGGGCGCCGAGCCCGCCGTCGTCATCGACGTCGGCGGCCGGGTCCACCTGCCCGGTCTGCACACCCTGCCCGGGGGATCGCGGGTGGCCGACGCGCTGCGGGCGGCTGGCGGTCCGCTGCCGGAGACGGACACCCGGAGCCTCAACCTGGCCCGCGTCCTGATGGACGGTGAGCAGATCACGGTCGGTGAGCAGGCGCTCGTTCCCGTACCCGTCCCCGCTCCCGGAGGCACCGGCGGACTGCCCGGTGCCGGTACACCGCGACCACCCGTCAGTCTCAACCGCGCCACCCTCGAACAGCTCGACGCCCTCCCGGGCGTCGGCCCGACCCTCGCCCAGCGCATCCTCGCCTACCGCGCCTCGCACGGTTCGTTCCGCTCGGTCGACCAGCTCCGGCAGGTCAGCGGCATCGGTGCCCGCACCTTCGCCGAACTCCGTCCGCTCCTCACCCTCTGACGTCCCCCTGTTCCCGACCCTCTGTTCTCATCCCTCTTCCGGCCCCGTTGCGGGCCCCTCGCCGATGCCGAAAGGAGGTACCGCCGTGACCGCCACCACCGCGTCGCTCCCGCGCACCCGCTCCTCGGGCGCCGACTTCCGACTGCTGCTGCCCGCCGTCTCGGCCTGGTTGGTCACAGCGGTGCTCCTGCCCGTGGAACCGGGGTCCGAGCCGCTGATCCTGCTGTCGGCGGGTGCCGCCGTGCTCGCAGCCGTCCTGCTGCTCGCCCGGCCGGGCCTGCTGCCCCGGCGCGGGGCGGCAGTGGCGTTGGCGGCCGTCCTGCTCACCGGTGCGGCGGCCGCGATCGCGACCCCGTTGCACACTGCCGACCTGCACCGGGGCCCGCTGCCGGAGCTCGCCCGCGCGGCCGAGCACGCGCCGCCGCGCGCCCCGGGCACGCCCGCCACGGCGGTCGAGGTGGAGCTGACCGTCGCGGGGGACCCCAAGGTCCACACCTCCCGGGGCGGCACCACCGGTGGGCAGAGCCTCCTCACCGTCGAGGCCGTGGCCGACCGCGCGACCGTCCTCCCGGACGGACGGGCCACCCGGACGCACACCCCGGTGACGGTCATGGTCCGCGGGGTGGAGAGCGACTCCTGGCTGCGGCTGCTGCCGTCCGAGCGGCTGGCCGTCGAGGCCGAGGTGCGGCCGGCGGGAGAGGGCTACGACACCGAGTCCGCGGCACTGCTGCTCGTCCACGGCCCGCCCCGGCAGCTCGCACCGCCGAGCCTGCCGCAGCGGATCGCCGGGCGGCTGCGCGAAGGCCTGCGCACGGCCAGCGACGGGCTCCCGCCGGACGCGCGCGGGCTGCTCCCCGGGCTGGTCGTCGGCGACACCTCGCGATTGCCCGACGACCTGGTGGACGCTTTCCGGGCCACCGACCTGGTGCACCTGGTGGCCGTCAGCGGGGCCAACCTGGCGATCGTCCTCGGCGTACTGCTGGGCGCACCGGCGCAGGCCGGCACGGCGGAACGGCGCGGACTGGCCGCGCTGTCGGGGCTGTCGCTGCGCACCAGTGCCCTGGCCGGTACGGCGCTGACCCTGGCCTTCGTGACGGTCTGCCGACCTGAACCCAGCGTGCTGCGGGCGGCGGGCACGGGACTGATCGGCATGCTGGCCCTGGCCACCGGCCGCCCCCGCCAGGCCGTACCGGCGCTCGCCGGGTCCGTCCTGGTCCTGGTGCTGCTGGACCCGTACCTGGCGCGATCCTTCGGCTTCCTGCTCTCGGTGCTCGCCACCGCCGGGCTGCTCGTCCTCGGGCCGCACTGGGCCGAGTCCCTGCGGGCCCGGCGGTGGCCGCACCACCTGGCGGGTGCGCTGGCGGCCACAGCGGCGGCGCAGGCACTGTGCGCACCGGTGACGGTGGTGCTGTCCGGGCACATCAGCCTGGTCGCGGTGCCGTGCAACCTGCTGGCCGAACTGGCGGTGGCGCCGGCGACGCTGCTCGGCTTCGGGGTGCTCGCGCTGCAACCGTTCTTCCCGTCCCTGGCCCGGCTGCTGGCCGAGCCGGCCGGGGTGCCGGCCGGCTGGCTGGCCTTCGTCGGTCGGCGCGGGGCCGAGCTGCCCGGTGGGCAACTGTCGTGGCCCGGAGGCTGGTTCGGGGTGGCGACGGTCGCCCTGGCGACCCTGGCGGCCTGCTGGGTGGCGCCGCTGCTGCTGCCCCGCCGGGCGGAGTCCGGCCGTCCGCCGGGTGCCCGTCGTCGTTGGGCCCGGGCCGTGGTGACCGGCGTTCTGCTGGTGGTGCTGCTGGGCGTGCTGCTGCGCCCGCCGCAGCTGGCCCGGATCGCCACGGGCTGGCCGCCGCCGGGGTGGCGGCTGGTGATGTGCGACGTCGGGCAGGGAGACATGTTGGCCCTGTCGACCGGTGCGCCGGACAGCGCGGTGGTGATCGACACCGGGCCGGATCCGGACGCCGCCGACCGCTGCCTGCGGGAGCTCGGCATCACGACCGTGCCGCTTCTGCTCCTGACGCACTTCCACGCGGACCACGTCGAAGGCGTGCCGGGGGTGTTGCGGGGGCGCCAGGTGGGCGCGGTGGAGGGCACGGTGCTGGACGACCCACCGGGAGAGGCGGCCCGGGTGACGGCCTGGGCGGCGGGCGCAGGCGTACCGCTGTTGCGTGCGGGGCGTGGTGAACGGCGTTCGGCCGGTGCGGAGTTGTCCTGGGACGTGGTGTCGCCCGCTCCAGGGGCGGCCGTCGAAGCGCCGGGAGCGAACAACGCGAGCGTGGCACTGCTCGTCTCCTCGGCCGGCGGTCTGCGGATGGCACTGCTGGGCGACCTCGAACCGCCTGCCCAGTCGGCCCTGTTGGGGCGCCTCGGGAGAGTGGACGTGTTGAAGGTCGCGCACCACGGCTCGGCCCACCAGGACTGGGACCTGACCGGTGCCCTGCGGCCCCGGCTCGCCCTGATCTCCTGCGGCGAGGGCAACCCGTACGGGCATCCGTCGCCCCGTACCGTCGACCGCTTGCGTGCGTCGGGTGCCACTGTGCTGCGCACCGACCGGGCGGGGGACATCGCCGTGACCGGCGACTCCCCGGCGACCCTCGCGGTCGCCGTCCACCCCCAGCCCGCCCACGGCACCCGCGCCGGGCACACCGCCCCGGGGCACTCCACCCGTGGGCCCCGCGCTCCGCCCG
This sequence comes from Kitasatospora sp. NPDC056076, assembly GCF_042266305.1. Taxonomy (NCBI): domain Bacteria; kingdom Bacillati; phylum Actinomycetota; class Actinomycetes; order Kitasatosporales; family Streptomycetaceae; genus Kitasatospora; species Kitasatospora sp. NPDC056076. The sequence goes on along the minus strand of NZ_JBHJWG010000079.1, from coordinate 6,699 downwards.
AGTGACCCCGCTCTCCTTCTTCCCTCCACGAGGTGGGGTGGGCAGGGGGTAGGGGTGGGGGAGGTGGAGGGAGGGTGGGAGGGGGGCGGGGCGGGGGCCCCGGGGAAAGGGATTGCGGCGCGGGACCGGGCGGGACGGAGGGAGCGCCGCGATGAGGGACCC
>NZ_JBHJWG010000079.1:0-6527 GCF_042266305.1 Kitasatospora sp. NPDC056076 | reverse complement strand
GTGGGGGGGGGGGGGGGGGGGGGGGGGCCCCGGCGCCCCGCCGGGGGGGGCGGGCCCGGCGCGGCGGGCCCCCCGCCGCTGGAGAAGGCCCGAGCCGTCTGCGGATACCAGGCAGGGGAGGCGCCGGAGACACCGGGGTTGTGTGGGGTCGAGGCGGCCCGGACGCAGTTGACCTACCAGGGCTTTCAGAGGCCTGACACGGTCACCAGCCGGTGACCTTCTGGCCGAGAAGCTGCTGGCACACCTGCCACAGCATCGCGGAGCGGGAGGCTTTGACCAGCACCTTGTCACCGGGCCGTACGATGCTCTCAAGGTAGGCGGCTGCGGTCTCGGCGTCGGCGACCAGGGCCACGTCGGTGCCGTGCGCGGCGGCGGCGAGGGCAAGCTGCTTGGGCAGGTCACCGCCGACCGCGATCAGCAGGTCGACTCCTTGTTCGGCGACGTACCGGCCGATCTCGCGGTGTGCGGAGACGGCGTCCTCCCCGAGCTCGCCCATCTCGCCGAGAACGGCGATCGTGCGTCCGGCCGCCGGGAGGGGCGGGAAGGTGATGGCGCGGCCGGTGTAGGACTTGGCGAGGCGGCTCAGTGGCACGCGGTCGTTGTCCTGGCCCCACGCCGAGGGATCCCGGAAGTGGATGACCTGGTCCTCGCCGCTCTCGAAGCCGTGGGCGACGACCAGGTGTCCTCCGCGGCGGCCGTCGGTGGGGAACTGCTCGGTCACGGAGATGATCAGCGGTGCCTTCGCCAGCTGGTCGGTCAGCTCTTCGGCCGCCACCGGCTCAGCCTGACCGGCGATGTCGAAGTCGATGGCGATCTTGGCGATCCCCGTGTGCAGCCAGCCTCGGTCGGTCAGGGCGTCGCGCTTGACGCCGATCTTGATGAGCTCGGTGAGAGTGGGGGGCTCCTTGCCGTAGGCGAGCAGGATCATGCGGAGGGCCGCCATGCCGCAGGCTCGGTTCGACCAGGTGAGCCGGTCCCCGAGCTCCATGCCGCCCTGCTGTTCCCACTCCTCAACGGGGACGAGCTGACGGCACATCGGGACCTCGTGGACATGCAGCATGGCGGCGACCTTCCGAAGCGTTATCGTTCAGACGGTGGCGTCCAGTTGGGCCGGGACGGCACCGATACTCGGGACGGGCAGAGGCACATCGTAGGTCGGCCGGGCGAGGGCCTGGTGGAGCATCGCGCGAACGACGTCCTCATGGGTCAGGCCGCACATCGACGCTCCGGCGGCGAAGTTGCTGTCCCGCGACATGCCGGGGGTGGTGTTCACCTCGAGGGCGAACACCTCGCCGTCGGCGGTGACCATGAAGTCGACCCGGGCGCCCCCCTGGCAGCCGAGACCTTCCCACAGGGTCCTGGCGTGCCTGGTGAGCGTGCGCAGGACGGACGGCGGCAGGTCCGCCAGCGTCACGGACACGCCGCCGCGGCCGTCGGCGTCGAGCTTCGTGTCGGCGTCGTAGAAATCGGCCTGCTGGACCTCGGTGGCCAGCGGCGGGAACGCCAGGACGCCGCCGGGAAGTTCCAGCAGTCCTACGGTCACTGGTGTCCCGGAGATGTAATGCTCGACCAGGACCGGCGAGGGGTCGGTGCGGGTCGCTTCTTCGAGTGCGGCGGTGAGCTCTTCGGTGGTGCGGACCAGGCTCATTCCGACGCTCGATCCGCCCATGGTCGGCTTGACCATCATGGGCAGCCCGCCGCAGGTCACAGCGCTGCCGCCGGTCCACACCTGCCACGGCGGAGTCGGCACGCCGAGCCCCTTCATGTACCTCTTGCAGAGGATCTTGTCGGCGGCGATGGCGGACGCCGCAACACCGTTGCCACAGTACGGCCTGCGCAGCCAGTCCAGCAGTCCCTGGAGCCGACCGTCTTCGCCGAAGGGCCCGTGCAGGTTGGACAGGACGATGTCGACGCCGAGCAGCTCTGACACGAACCCGGGCTCGCACGGGTCCAGGATGCGGAATGCGGTACCGATCGTGTCCAGGGACTCGGAGAGCGCGGTCACGGACATCTGCTCGACGGGGCTCCTGGAGAGGTACAGGCGGTCCTCGGCGGAGACGCCGCCGTAGACCAGGCCCACGTTGGTGCCGCGGTACTTGCGCTCCCGTACGGCTTGGATCTCCTTGCTCAGCGCGGCGGTGTCATGCCAGTCGATGGTGATGGTCACGAGATGACTCCTTCGTAGGCGAGGGTGACGGGGCCGGCGACCCAGTACGACTTGGCCGGTCGATCGGCGTGCGGGGCGACGGTGAGGGGGGTTCCGGCGCGGTTGTGGACGGCGACGGGGCCCGCGGTGACCAGGCCACGGCGTCCCGCGATGACGACGGCGGCGACAGCCCCGCTTCCGCAGGAGAGCGTCTCGGCCTCGACACCGCGCTCATAGGTGCGGATCTTGAGGGTTTGCCGGTCGATGCTCTCCACGAAGTTGACGTTCGCGCCGAGCGGGGCGAGCTTTGGGTGGTGGCGCATCAGACGTCCGCAGGCCTCGGCGTCGAGGCCGTCCACGTCGTTTACGACGGCAACCACGTGTTCGGTGCCGGTGTGAGCGGAGTCGAACCAGAAGGGGCGGCCGCCCCACACGGACTCGACCACCCGCATGTCGACGGCGCCGACTTCGGCGGTGATCGCCACAGCCTCACGGGTGACGGTCGCCTCGTGCTCGACCCCGGCCATGACGAGGGTCATCGTGTCGAAGCCGAAGTCCTCGGCCGCAGCCCAGGCCGAGCACCGCAGCGCGTTGCCGCACATCGTTGCGATCGACCCGTCGGCGTTGAAGCACGAGATCTCCAGGACCGGAGGGGCGCTGCTGATCAGCGTGCTGACCACCAGACCGTCGGCGCCGATACCGGTTCGGCGCGCGCACAGCCTCACCGCGATGTCGTGCCAGTCGCGGCCGGTGTCCTGGTCGGCGCCGTTGAGCAGCACGAAGTCGTTTCCGGCTCCGTGGATCTTCCGGAAGGGAGTGCTCAAAGGGGTCCTCCTCACGTGGGTATCGGGATGCAGGGCGCTGTGGTGGGAGCGCGCCGTGAAGGAGGTGCCGGCCGCCGCTCGGGGGAGGCTTTCGGCCGGCACCGGATCCGCCCGGGACGCCGGGCGGAGTCCGAGGGGTGCCGTCAGGCCAACTCGCTGGGTGGTACCCCGAGGTCGGCGTGGATGACTTTGCCGTGCGGCCACAGTCGGACGCCCCACTTGGCCTTCGTGAGGTGGTGTACCAGGGCCAGTCCTCGTCCGGACTCGTGGGAGGGACCGGCTTCGATCCGCACGGGCGGTGACGCGGAGCCGTCGGAGACCAGCAGGCGCACGACTCCGGCGGTGGGTCGGCGGACGGCGACGATCATGTACGTCCGGCAGCCGGTCTTCGCCGCGTTGCTCACCAGCTCGGAGATGATCAGCTCGGCGTCGTCGATCAGGGCCTCCAAGCCCCACTCGATGAGCTTGGCGTTGACCATGAGGCGGGCTGCGCGGGCGGACCGGAAGGCGTACGGCAGCCGCATGGTGGCCGGTGCAGGACGGGTTGCCGAGGGCGCTCCCTCGGCTTCCCGGGGCCGTTCGAGGGTGGTGTTCATCATTGCTCCCGGGCGGCTGTCACCGTACGGGTCAGCATCCGGAGGTCCTCGGGTCGGTACCTCGTCCTGCTGCACGGCGGGGAATGAACAGGCCCGCGGCCGAGGACGCGAGGTCACGCCGCCGCCAGTGGCCGCCCGGGGAGCGGCGCTCCGGCACGGTTGCGGCCGGGGTGCCCGGGTGCGTGGCAGCGGTGAGAAAGGCGCCGCGCTCGAGCAGGACGGTGGCGAGCCGGTCGAAGGCGGCCAACTGTCGGCCGGGGCTGTTCAGAGGGTCGTCATGGATCATGTCGCGGGTCCAGGTGACGACCCCGCAGGCCCTGTTCTCCGACAGGGCGTCGGTGATGGCCTGCCAGCCGGGTCGCTCGGCGAGGGGCTGCGTGGGGTTGCTGTCCACGGCGAGCACGGCCACGGTCCACCGGCGGGCCCTGGCGAAGACGCGGACGTGGGCGGCGATGAGATCGGCGGCGGGTTCGTCGCCGGAGCAGATGTAGATGGCGACGGGGGCGCGGCCGACAGGTCGGGGGTGGTCGCTGGTCATGGCGACCACTGTCACCGACCATTCACCGTCGGTGAATACATGGGTCGTGGTAGCCGGAGAACTCGCACACGGCCGACTACCACGTTCAGTGGTACCCGCGGCGGTTGTTACGGCTGGGCGTTACGGGGCGTGGTAGCTGCGTATACCAGCAGGTCGCGGACACCATGGTCCGACATGGAGGGCTTATCTGATCACCAGTGGAACACTGGCGGCCTGCGCAACGCTCCTCGCCATCGCCACAGACACGTCGGCGATCCGGTCGGTGATCACTCCGGGGAGCGCCTGGTGCCGGACCCACGTCGGGGCGATCCGGCACGCTTCCTTCAGCGCTGCGGCCGCTGCCTCCCACTGCCGTGTCTCGGTCCGCGTCAGGGCGATGTCCAGGTGAAACCTGGCGCGGGTGGACAGCGGCATGCCGGGATCGAGATGAGTCGTCTCGATCAGCCTGAGCGCTCCGGCGGTGTCGCCCAGGGCCGTCGCCACCGACATGGCCTGCGTGGCGGCGTAGGACGGGCCGAACGGCTGGCCCTGGTCGCCCCGGGCGTGCTCGCGGCCGATCCGGGCCGCGACGGCGTGGGCCTGGCTCAAGTAGTCGCGGGCGGTGTCCGCGCTCGCGCCGCCCCGGGACGCGGCGACGGCCGCGTTCGTGACCAGTTGCCCGTACACGCTGAGCCGGTCCGGGTCGCTGTCGGACATGCGGGGCTCGACCTTGGCGGCGGACTGCTCGGCGACGTGGACGCCCTTGGCAGTGTGGCCATCGCGCAGGCAGATCCACGACAGCGAGGCCATCAGGTGGGCCGCGCGGAGGCCGTCACCCACCTGGTCGGCGACGTTTCGGCCGTGGGTGATCGCGGTGTACCCGAGGTCGCGGGCGCCGAGGATATTGGCCATGACGGCAGCAGTCTGGAAGGCGTCGGCGAGGACTCCACCGGCGGCTTCGCGCCGATCCGGTGTGGTGGCGTCGTAGAGCGCCCGCGCCTCCGGTAGCAGGAGGGACAGGATCGCGCCGAGCTCGACGTAGCGTCCGCTCCAGAACGCGGCGTCAGCGCGCCGTGCCGCGTCTCGCAGGTCTTCCAGACTGCCGGGCTCCACGTCGGTGCCGATGCCGAGTCCGGTGTCGTGGACGGCAGCTGATACTGCGCGTAGGGCCGAGCGTTCCTCCAGGGCCATGCCTCGGCGCGGGGATTGCTGTCCGAGGATCACTGAGACGTCGGTGCCGAGACCGACAGCGACCTTCATCAGCGAAGGGAGCGAGAGGTTGCCCCCCTGTTCGAGCTTTCGGATCGTGCCCAGGGAGACCCCGGACTTCTCGGCCAGGTCTTCCTGTGTGACCTCCCGGCCTCGCAGGATCTTGACTCGTTCCGCCGTGGTGCGTTCTGCCCAGAGGGTCACAGGCTGACTCCGTCTCAGGTGATGGCCTTCCCGGGGCGGTACCTCCGCAGTGTGCGGGTATGACCGTACAGCGGGAGGCTCAGACGCAGGCCCCGATGCCGAGCAGGGATGCGATCCGGGCGACGGTCTCGGGCTGGCCGTCGGCGAGCACCGTCGTGATACCGAGTGCTTCGGCCGGCGGCAGGTTCACCGGGTGATCGTCGACGAACACGCACACCTCGCCTGACAGGCCCATCCGCTCCAGCGCCAGCCGGTAGATCGCCGGGTCTGGTTTCGCGATGCCCTCCAACTCGGACACCACGGTCACGTCGAACAACTCCCAGACGCCACAGGCAGCGTACGGGTCGAAGGGGTCCAGTCCGAAGCTGTTGGACAGCATGGCGACCACGTAACCGGCCTCACGCGCCGCCTTGGCAAGGGTGACCATGTCGGCGGCGGCCCGGACCCCGGCCCACGCCCGGCCCATCAGGTTCTCGTGGTCGGCCAGACCGAGATACGGCGCGACCTGCCGGTTCCAGTCCGCCTGGCTGAGAGCGCCACGTTCCAGGTCAACGTACAGCTGCCGAACCACCGGATGGGTGTTCAGCGTGCGGCGCCATGCCTCGGCGTCAAGTCCCTGACTGACGCACCACTCGCGGTGAACGGCGAGAGCATTCGTGGTCAGAACACCGGCGAAGTCGAGGATCAAGCCGCGGTATGCGGACGGGGGACTGACGGGTGCTACTGGTTGCGCCATGATGAGTTCCCTTCGGGGTTCGTCGCCGTACCGCGAAGGTACCCGCGGAGAGGGCGGGTCCCACCGGTCGGCCCCGCCGTGGTGGACGGCGGGGCCGAACTGCGAGGCCTCACCGCAAGTAAGCACACTGCATGGACCTGCCCTCTTGCTTGGCACGGGCTGTGCCTCCACGACGTGGGGTGGGCGGGGGCCCCGGGGAAAAGGATTGCGGCGCGCTCCGGGCAGGCCCGGAGCGCGCCGCCCCCCGCGGCGTGGGGCGTGGGCCCGGGCGCGGTGGGGCGGGGGCGGTCAGTGC
>NZ_JBHJWG010000078.1:13243-20677 GCF_042266305.1 Kitasatospora sp. NPDC056076 | reverse complement strand
CTGGGATTTGTGTATATGCTTCACGCGATGGAGCGCGCGGCGCTCGCCGGGCTCGGGGTCGCGGCCCTGCCGCCCGCCCCCCCCCCCCCCGCCAAGGACCGGGCCAGCACCGCGTTCGGCGGCCGTCCGTTCGTGCAGGTCCTGCTACTCCTCGACGAGGAGCTTCTCCCGCAGCTGGGCCAAGGTCCGGGCCAGCAGGCGGGACACGTGCATCTGGGAGATCCCCACCTCGGCGGCGATCTGCGACTGGGTCATGTTCCGGAAGAACCGCAGCACCAGGATCTTCTGCTCCCGGGGCGGCAGTTGGGCCAGCAGCGGCTTGAGCGACTCGCGGTACTCGACGCCCTCCAGCGCCTCGTCGGTGGCGCCCAGGGTGTCCGCCACGGCCGGCGACTCGTCGTCGCTGTCCGGGACGTCCAGGGACAGCGTGGAGTACGCGTTGGCGGACTCCAGGCCCTCCAGCACGTCCTCCTCGGAGATGCCCAGGTGCTCGGCCAGCTCGTGCACCGTGGGGGAGCGGCCGTGCCGCTGGGAGAGCTCGCTGGTCGCCGTGGTGAGCGACAGCCGCAGCTCCTGGAGGCGGCGCGGGACGCGCACCGCCCACCCCTTGTCGCGGAAGTGCCGCTTGATCTCGCCGACGATGGTCGGCGTCGCGTAGGTGGAGAACTCGACCCCGCGCTCGTGGTCGAAGCGGTCCACCGACTTGATCAGTCCGATGGTGGCGACCTGGGTCAGGTCGTCCAGCGGCTCACCCCGGTTGCGGAACCGCCGGGCCAGGTGCTCGACCAGCGGGATGTGCATCCGGACCAGCTGGTTGCGCAGCTCCACGCGCTCCGGGGAGCCCTCGGGCAGCGCGGCCAGCCGGACGAACAGCGCGCGGGCGGCCTCCCGGTCCGGTGCGCCGGTGCGGTGCGAGCCCTGGGCGGGCACGGCGCCGTGCAGGTCCGCGCCCTCCGCCGCCGGTTCCGGCGGGGGAGTGGAGGCGGGCGTCGGCTCAGACGTCGGCTCGGTCGGGTGGCTCATCCGGTGGGCGTCCTTCGGGTGCGCTTCGTCGTTGGCGGCGAGGCCGGAAACGCTCGCCTGGGTCGGTACGGCAGGTCCCGCCGTCGCGAGGCCGGTACGGTCCAGATCACTCACGGCCATTCCCCCGTTCCGTTCCGGGAGCACCGGGGCCGTCGGCCCCGGCATCGTCTCGTTGGTCGTACCGCCGGTGGGCGGTACCGGGAGCCGCCCACCGGCCCCGGGTGGGGTGCGGCGGACGGCCCTTGCAGGGTGCTGCTGCTCGGTGCCCGGTCAGTGGGCGGCGGACCCGCCGCGCTTCTTGTGCAGGCTGATCGTCACGGTGTTGTCCTCGGCGACCGAGGAGTCCACCTCGCCGGCCAGCGCGGAGAGCACCGTCCACGCGAAGGTGTCGCGTTCGGGCGCCTTGCCGTCCGTGGTCGGAGCGGAGACCGTCACCTTGAGCGAGTCGCCGACCAGCCGGAACTCGCAGGACAGGACGGAGCCGGGCACCGCCTGCTGGAGCAGGATGGCGCAGGCCTCGTCCACCGCGATCCGCAGGTCCTCGATCTCGTCGAGGGTGAAGTCCAGCCGGGCGGCAAGCCCGGCCGTCGCTGTTCGCAGCACGGAGAGGTAGGCCCCTGCCGCGGGCAGCCGGACCTCCACGAAGTCCTGAACTCCGAGATCGCTGTCGATCTGGGACACCCTTGCCTCCTGGGTGACGCGCTGTGCTTGCTTGGTACCCCCGAGGGGGCGTCCTCCGCACCCGGTGCGGGAGTTACTCATGGTAAGGCATTGCGACGCAGGGTGGCAGGGGCTTTGCCCCTACTCCGTGCGTGGGTTCAACGCTTCCCGGCGGCCGTGAGTGCCTCATCGGTGAGCCGGTAGACCGTCCACCCGTTCATCGGCACCGCGCCGAGCGAGCGGTAGAAGTCGATCGAGGGCTGGTTCCAGTCCAGCACCGACCATTCGACCCGGGCGTAGCCGCGCTCGACGGCGATCCTCGCCAGCTCCAGCAGGAGCGCCTTGCCGTGGCCGCCGCCGCGGGCCTGCGGGCGGACGTAGAGGTCCTCCAGGTAGATCCCGTGGGTGCCGCGCCAGGTCGAGAAGTTGAGGAACCAGAGCGCGAAGCCGACCGGTTCGCCGGTGGCCGGGTCCTCCGCGATCAGGCCGAACAGCGCCGGGGCGGCGCCGAACAGCGCCTCGCGCAGCTGCTCCTCCGTGGCCACCGCCTCCTGGGGGGCCTTCTCGTACTCCGCGAGCTCACGGATCATGGCCAGGACGACGGGAACGTCGGTGACGACGGCGGTGCGGATCATGCCGCGAGCCTACTGCGCGGGCCCCGCCCGGGCCCAGGGCCGGAGCGGGGTCCGATCGTCGGTCGCGCCGGTCAGCGGGCCGGGACGGTGCGCAGGAACCCGGCCAGGGTGCTGATCGCGGCCGGGTTGCGCGGGCTCTCGACCAGGTCGACGTAGTCCATGACGAAGATCCGGTCGTTCCTGATCGCGGCGACGTTCGCCAGCGGCGGGAAGGACTTGAGGAACGTCCGCTTCTCCTCGGCGCCCGGGGTCGCGTAGTTGTTGATCACGATCACCTCGGGGTCGCGCTGCACCACGCTCTCCCAGCCGGCGGTGACCCAGGTGTCCGCGAGGTCGCCCATGACGTTGGTCCCGCCGGCCTTCGCGATGATCTCGTTCGCGGCGGCGAACTTCCCGGCGGTGTACGGCTTGTCCTGCCCGCTGTCGTAAAGGAAGACGGACGGGCGGCGCTCCGGCTGCGGCACGGCGGCGATGGTGGCCCTGGACTCGGCGATCAGCTTGTCGGCGCGGTCCTCGACGTCGAAGATCGAGCCCAGGTTGGCCAGGTCGGTGTAGAGCGCCTCCAGCGGGTACATCACCCCGCGCTCGGAGCCCTTGCCACTGCGGCAGGACTCGCTGAGCACGTAGGAGTCCACGCCGAGCGCCTTGAACGCCTGCGGGGTGACCCCGCTGCCCTCGTCGAAGCCGTAGTGCCAGCCGGCGAACACCAGGTCGGCCTTGGCGTCCAGGGCGATCTCCTTGGTGAGCACCTTCTTGGAGAGCCAGCTGGTCTGCCGGTAGCCGTCCTTCCAGGCCACCTTGTCGACCTGCCCCTTGTCGTCGGGCATCACGTAGCCGGCCATCCGGTCGGCGAGGCCGAGGGAGAGCATCAGTTCGGTGATGTTGACGTCGTTGGTCACCACCCGGGCGGGCTTCTGCGCGAAGGTGAGCCGCTCGCCGCAGTTCGTCACGGTCACCGGGTAGTGGCCGGAGGCGGTGGCGGCGCCGGGGCGGGGGGCGATCTCGGCGCCGCAGGCGGTCAGCCCGAGAGTGAGCAGGGCGGTGGCGGCAACGGCCTTGGTGCGCATACGGGTTCCTTCGGATCGGAACGGTCCCGGGGATTCGCGGGGGGTCAGGCGAGACGGTCGAACAGCAGCTGGAGGGCGCCGGTCCCGGGGTGGCGGACGGGGGTGGCCCGGACGCCGAACACCTCGGCCAGCAGTTCGGGGCGGAGCACCTCGTGGGGCTCGCCGGCGGCGACGATCCGGCCGGCCTCCAGCACGTACAGCCGGTCGCAGTGGCCCGCCGCCAGGTTGAGGTCGTGCAGGGCGGTGAGCACCGTCGGCCCGGCCTCGCGGGCGAGTGCCAGCACCTCCAACTGGTGGGCGATGTCGAGGTGGTTGGTGGGCTCGTCCAGCACCAGCAGGCGCGGTTCCTGGACGAGCGCGCGGGCGATCAGCACCCGCTGCTTCTCGCCGCCGGACAGGCTCGGGAAGGCGCGTTCGGCGAGGTGGTCGGCCCGGACCCGGCGCAGCGCGGCGGCGCAGCGCTCCCGGTCCCCGGCGGTCGGGCCGGCGGCGAGGCCGCGCCGGTGCGGCAGCCGGCCCATGGCGACCACCTCGGCCACCGTGAACTCGAACTCGGCGGGGTGCTCCTGGGTCAGCGCGGCCACCCGGCGGGCGGTGTCGCGGGCGGTGAGCGCGTGCAGGTCGTCGCCGGCCAGCCGGACGGTCCCGCCGGCCGGGCGCAGCACCCGGTAGACGCAGCGCAGCAGGGTCGACTTGCCGCTGCCGTTCGGGCCGATCAGTCCGATCACCTGCCCGGCGGCGGCCGTCAGGCTCACCTCGTGGACCAGCCGGGCGCCGGCCAGTTCCACCGAGACGCCGTCGACGCGCAGGTCCTCCGCGCCGGTCGAAGGGGTCGGGGCCGTCATCGCCGGCCTCCGAAGGCCTGGCCGCGGCGGCGCATCATCAGCAGGAAGGCGGGCACCCCGAGCACCGCGGTGAACACCCCGACGGGCAGTTCGGCGGGCGCCAGCAGGGTGCGGGAGGCGATGTCCACCCAGACCAGCAGCAGCGCCCCGGCGAGCGGCGCGATCACCAGCACCCGGCGGTGCCCGGCGCCGACCAGCATCCGGGCCAGGTGCGGCATCAGCAGTCCGACGAAGCCGATCGCCCCGCTGACGGCGACCACGGTGCCGGTGACGGCGGCGGTGACCACGAACAGTTCCCGGCGCAGCCGGTCGGGGTCGACGCCGAGCGAGGCGGAAGTCTCGTCGCCCATCGCGAGCGCGTCCAACCGTCCGGCGGCGCAGGCCAGGTAGGCCAGTCCGGCCAGGACGGTGGCGGCCGCGATCGGCACCGAGCCCCAGGTGGCGCCGCCGAGGCTGCCGAGCAGCCACATCATGGCGTCCCGGGCGGCCTCGGCGTGGTCGGCGGAGAAGACCATCAGGGTGGTCAGGGCGGAGAAGCCGTAGGAGAGCGCGGTGCCGGTGAGCACCAGCCGCAGCGGGGTGAGCCCGTACGCGGTGCGGGCGGCGAGGTAGACCAGCACCATGGCGAGCAGCGCGGAGCCGAACGCGGAGACCGAGATCGCCCACACCCCGAGCGAGGCGAAGGCGCCGAGCAGCAGGACGGCGTTGGCGCCGACGGCGGCGCCGGAGGAGATGCCCAGGACGAAGGGGTCGGCGAGGGCGTTGCGCACCAGGGCCTGGACGGCGACCCCGGTGGCGGCGAGCCCGCCGCCGACCACGGCGGCCAGCAGGGTGCGCGGCAGCCGCAGCTCCCAGACGATCGCGTACGCCGCCGCGTCGCTCGCGTCCAGCCGTCCGCCGGTCAGCCCGGCGCCCAACAGTCGCAGGACGTCCGGGAGTTCGATTCCGGAGGCGCCGAGCGCGACGCCGCAGACCAGGGAGAGCAGCAGGGCGGCGGCGAGGCCGAGGGCGAGCGGGAGGGTCGGTATTCGGCGGACGGGGTCACTCACGGGCGGGCGCGCCTTGCCTCGGGCCGCGGGTGTGCCGGGGCGGGCGCCGGCCGGGGCCGGGCCCGGGCGCCTTCCCCTCGCAGTCCACGGCGAGTTGTCGGGAGTTCAGCGGCCGGGGGCGATCGGGCTGGCCCGGCCCCGGGACCGCGGGCCGTGCTCACCGTTGCGGGTCAGCGCCGGATTCTCACCGGACTTCCCCCTCGGACGCCCTGGCAGCATAACAGCCACTCAGGGTAGGCAACCCTTACCGGGGTCCGTTCCCGGGGCGGGGGCACGGGAACGCACGACCGCCCCCGTCCGACGGTGCGGACGGGGGCGGCCGGGTGGCGACGCGTCAGGCTCAGGCCTGCTTGGTCTCCCAGAAGATCTTGTCGACCTCGGCGATCAGGTCCAGCAGGGCCTGGCCGGTGGCCGGGTCGGTGGACGCCTTGGCGGCCGAGGCGGCCTTCAGGGTGTCGTTGATCAGCTGGTGCAGCTGCGGGTACTTCTCGAAGTGCGGGGCCTTGAAGTAGTCGCTCCACAGCACCGAGATGTGGTGCTTGACGGCCTCGGCGCGCTGCTCCTTGATGATGATGGCGCGGGCGCGGAAGTGCGGGTCCTCGTTGGCCTGGTACTTCTCCTGGGTGGCCTTGACCGACTCGGCCTCCAGCTTGGCCTGGGCGGGGTCGTAGACACCGCACGGCAGGTCGCAGTGGGCGTGAGCAGTGGCACGCGGTGCAAACAGACGAGAGAACATGGGAGTCCTTCCTTAGATCGTCTTCCCGCGCCCGAGATTACCCTTCCGGCCTCCGGGTTTCGCGGCCGGGCGGTGGGCCTAGGGCGAAAGACGGACCCGGAACCGGGGTAATCCGGACATCGAACGGATGACGGTCCGTACGGCAGACTGGGGCGGTCGGTCCGGGAGGAGGAGCCATGGCGCGGAGCACGGAGCCGCAGGGCGGCGGGCAGGGCGGCGGGCAGGGCGGCGCGGTGCCGTTCGGGCTGGTCGACGTGACGGGCCCGTCGATGGTCCCGACCCTGCGCGAGGGCGACCAGTTGCTGGTCCGCTACGGGGCGCCGATCCGGCCCGGCGCGGTGGTGCTGTTCCGGCACCCGTTCCAGCAGGACCTGCTGGTGGTGAAGCGGGCCGCCGAGCGCCGCCCGAAGGGCTGGTGGCTGCTGTCCGACAACCGTCCGGTGGACAGCGACAGCCGCAGCTACGGCCCGGTCCCGGACGAGCTGGTGCTCGGCCGGGTGCTGCTGCGGCTGCGGCCGAGCCCCGCCTGGCTGGCGCCGGGCCGCGGGCTGGAGCGGCTGCTGCTCGGCCCCCGGCTGGCCCGGGTGCCGGGCCTGGCCCGGCGGTTCGGGGTCTTCGTCGACGAGCTCTGAGCCCCGGCCGGCTACTGCCCGGTGCCCAGCGCGGCCTCGGCCTCCAGCCGCTTGCGGGCCCGGTACGCGGCGACGTTGGCGCGGGTCGCGCAGCGGTCGGAGCAGTAGCGGCGGGAGCGGTTGGTCGAGGTGTCCAGGTAGGCGTTGCGGCACGGCGCGGCCTGGCAGATGCCGAGCCGGTCGGCGCCCAGTTCGGTGAGGTGCACGGCCAGGCCCATGCAGGCGACGGCGCTGAAGTGCGCGGTGGCGGTGGGCGAGTTGTCGGCCAGGTGCAGGTGCCAGCGCGGCCGGCCGGCGTCGTCCAGGTAGTCGTGCCCGGAGACCAGCGGGCTGACGGGGTACTCCATCAGCAGGCTGTTCAGCAGGTCGACGGACCGGATCTCGTCCCCCTCGGCGGCGGCCTCGAACACTCCGCGCAGCCTGGTCCGCACCGCCCGCAGCCGGGGCACGTCGGACTCGTCGGCCAGCGCGGCGGCGCGGGAGGAGTCGGAGAAGAGGGCGCGCACGGCGTCCACCGAGGTCAGCGTGTCGGTGCCGCGCTCGGGTTCCTCGGTGTTCACCAGCCGAACGGCGAGGTCGGCGTACGAGGCGAGCTCCACGGCGGTCCTTCCAGTGGTTGCGTAACGGGCCCGGATGGTTCCGGTAACGGGCTGGGCGCTTCCAGCCTATTACCCGGCTGGGGAAAACGTCGGCGCCCGGCAGGAAGTCGTCAGCCGGGCGCCGACCGTACGGGCTCAGAGGACCGTGGAGAGGAAGGCCCAGGTGCGCGCGGGCAGGGGGTTGGTGA
>NZ_JBHJWG010000078.1:0-13234 GCF_042266305.1 Kitasatospora sp. NPDC056076 | reverse complement strand
TCCAGGGCAGGGCCTTCGCGGCGGGGGGGGGGAACCGCGCGACGGGAAGTTTGGCCGGGAGGGCGGGCGGGGGGGAACCCCCGCCCCGCGCGCAGAGCCGGGTGGGGCGCCGCCGCCCGGGCCCGCGGGGGGCCCCCCCCCCCCGACCGTACGGGCTCAGAGGACCTTGGAGAGGAAGGCCCTGGTGCGCTCGTGCTGGGGGTTGGTGAGCACCTCGCGGGGGTTGCCGGACTCGACCACCACACCGCCGTCCATGAACACCAGGGCGTCGCCGACCTCGCGGGCGAAGCCCATCTCGTGGGTCACGACCACCATCGTCATGCCCTCCTCGGCCAGGCCGCGCATGACGTCCAGGACGTCGCCGACCAGCTCCGGGTCGAGCGCCGAGGTGGGCTCGTCGAAGAGCATCAGCTTGGGCTTCATGGCCAGCGCGCGGGCGATCGCCACGCGCTGCTGCTGGCCGCCGGACAGCTGCGAGGGGTAGTTCTTCGCCTTGTCGGCGAGGCCGACCCGCTCCAGCAGGGCCATCGCGCGCTCCCGGGCCTCGGCCCTGCTCTCGCGCTTGACCTGGACCGGCGCCTCGATGACGTTCTCCATCGCGGTCATGTGCGGGAACAGGTTGAAGCGCTGGAAGACCATGCCGATGTCGCGCCGCTTGACGGCGACCTCGCGGTCCTTGAGCTCGTGGAGCTTGTCGCCCTTCTGCCGGTAGCCGACCAGTTCGCCGTCCACCCAGAGGCGGCCGCCGTTGATCTTCTCCAGGTGGTTGATGCACCGCAGGAAGGTCGACTTGCCGGAGCCGGACGGGCCGATGAGGCAGAACACCTCGCCCTGCTTGACCTCCAGGTCGATGCCCTTGAGCACCTCGACCATTCCGTAGGACTTGTGCACGTTCTCGGCCCGGACCATCGGCTCACCGGTGGACGCGGAGTCGGTGGGGGTCTTGCTCAGATCGGTCATACGTGACCACCTCCCTCGAGCCCCGGGACGACGTCGGCGGTGGTCTTCGGGGCGGGCTTCCCGGCGAACAGGCCCCGCAGTCGCTGCAGCGGGGTGGGCGGGAGGGTGCGGTTGGAACCTCGGGCGTAGTGGCGCTCGATGTAGTACTGGCCGATGGTCAGCACCGAGGTGAAGAACAGGTACCAGAGGCTGACCACGATCAGCAGCGGGATGTTCTGGTAGTTCCGGGAGTAGATGACCTGGCCGGCCCGGAAGATCTCCTCCAGGGAGATCACGGAGACCAGCGAGGTGGTCTTGAGCATCGAGATGGTCTCGTTGCCGGTCGGCGGGATGATCACCCGCATGGCCTGCGGCAGGACGATCCGCCGCATGGTCTGGAACCGGCTCATCCCGAGCGCGTGGGCGGCCTCGGTCTGGCCCTCGTCGACCGACTGGATGCCGCCGCGGACGATCTCCGCCATGTAGGCGGCCTCGTTGAGGCCGAGGCCCAGCAGGGCGGCGACGAAGGTCGGGATCAGGACGTTGGTCTCGCCGGACCAGAACTCCGGTCCCCACGGTACGCCGATTGACAGCTTGGCCCAGATCAGGCCGAGGAAGTTCCAGAACACCAGCTGCACCAGGACCGGGGTGCCGCGGAAGATCCAGATGTAGACCCAGGCGGTGCCGGCCAGCAGCGGGTTCGGGGAGAGCCGCATCACCGCGAGGATGACGCCGCCGACCACACCCATGAGCATGGAGAGGGCGGTCAGCTCCAGTGTCACGAGCAGCCCGTGCATGATGCTGTCGTGGAACAGGTACTGCCCGACGATGTCCCACTTGAAAGCGGGGTTGGTGAAGAGGGCGCTCAGCAGCATCGCCGCGAGCAGGGCGATGACGACGGCACCCGCCCAGCGTCCGGGGTGGCGGACCGGGACGGCCTTGATGGTCTCAGGCCGTCCCTTCGGCGCCGTCCCCTTGTCCAGAGAGTTCACGGTGTGGCCTCGGGGGAGAGATGAAGCGTACGAGGGGTCAGCTGGTGGCGCCGTTGACGACGGACTTGTCGAGGGCACCGGCCTCGACGCCCCACTTGGTGAGGATCTGCTTGTAGGTGCCGTCGTCGATCAGCGACTGGACGGCGCCCTGGATCGCCGGGGTGAGCTTGGAGCCCTTGGCGAGGGCGACGCCGTAGGGGGCCACGCCGTAGGTGTCGCCGAGCTTCTCCAGCTGCCCGCCGGACTGCTTGATCGCGTAGTCGACGACCTGGGAGTCGGCCATCATCGCGTCGTCGCGGCCGGAGACCACGGCGTTGGTGACGTCCGTCTGGAGGTCGAACTTGTCGCCCTCGTTCTGGATGCCCGGCTTTCCGGCCTTGGCGCAGTCCGGGTTGCGGGTGTCCTTGATCTCGTCGGCCTGGGTGGTGCCGGTCTGGACGGCGACCTTCTTGCCGCAGAGGTCCTTCGGGTCGACCTTGCCCGGGTTGCCCTTCTTGACCGCGATGGCGCTGCCCGAGTTGAAGTAGGTCACCATGTCGACGACCTGCTCGCGCTCCTTGTTGTCGGTGAAGGACGACATGCCGAGCTGGAACTTGTTCGACTGGATGCCGGGGATGATCGCGGTGAAACCGGAGTCCTGGACCTCGGCCTTGAGGCCGAGCTTGGCGGCGATCGCGTTGGCGAGGTCGACGTCCATGCCGATGACCTTGCCGCTGTCGTCCTTGAACTCGTCCGGCGCGTACGAGGCGTCCGCGCCGACCAGGAGCTTCCCGGCCGACTTGACGTCGGCGGGGACGAGGGCGGCCAGCTTGTCGTCGGCCTTGACCGTGTTCACGGTCGCGGAGGCGTTGGGGGCGCCGCTGCCGTCGCTGCTCTTGCTGCTGCTACAGCCGGTCAGTGCCAGGGACACGGACACGGCAGCCACGCCGGCCGCGAAGAGGCGGGTGCGCTGGGTACGGACGGTCATGAGGGGGATCTCCTCCTGGGGAGAGAAATCGGGCGGAGCGCGCCGCGGGAGCGGCGCACCGGGGCAGCTGGCCGTACGGAGCCGTACGGGTGGTCACTCGCTGTACGTCGTCGTACGTGCGTTGCCGGGTGGTGCAGTTGCCTGGGCGCAGGTGGCCGCCCAGGGTGGTGCGGGTACTGCTTCCGCCACCCTCCGCCGAGGTGGACGTCGACCTGAACCGCCTCGACCGGTGGTCGGCTCGATCCGAGATGGGGGGAATCCTGCCATCTGATGACGGTCAGGTGGCCCTCATCCAGATCAAAATCGGATAACGAGGGCTCGTGCTGTCCGCTATTCGGACGGATCGCGTGCCCCTGTCACCCTGCGTATAAGTATGCAGATCCGGCAGTGGTGTTCCCGGACGCCCCGCCGCTGCCCCGCGGCCCCGCCCGTTCCCCGCTCCCGCCCCGCCGCCCCGGGCGGGTCAGATGCCCCCGTTGACCACCGCGTTCTGCGCCGCGCCCGCGCTCACGTTCCACTTGGCGAGGATCTTGTCGTACTCGCCGCTGCGGATCAGCTGGTCCACCGCCTTGGCCACGGTGTCGCGCAGCTCGGTGTCCTCCTTGCGGACCGCGATGCCGTACGGGTTGGAGGTCGACTGGGCCCCGGTCACCTCGAAGCGGCCCCCGCCGTCCGTGGTCTTCGCCGCGTAGGCGGCCACCGGGAAGTCGTTCAGCCCGGCCGCGGCGGTGCCGGCGGCGACCTCGGCCAGCGCCTTGGCGTCGGTGTCGAAGCGGTGCACGGTCAACTGCTTGCCGGCGCGCGAGCAGACGGCGACCTGCCGGGTGGCGATCTCGTCCTGGGTGGTGCCCTGCTGGAAGGCGATCATCCGGCCGCACAGGTCGTCCAGGGTCCGGATGCCCTTGGGGTTGCCCTTCGGGACGACGATCGAGGTCCCGGCGATGAAGTAGTCGACGAAGTCGACGCCCGGGTTGACCTGCTTGCCGTCGGCGTCCAGGCCCTCGCGGCGCGCACGGACGTCGCTGAGCGCGGACATCGCCACGTCGAACTGCTTGCCCTGGAGGTTCGGTATCAGCTTGTCGAAGGGGGTGTCCACGAACTCGACCCGCACGTCGAGGATCCGGCCGAGGGCGGTGGCGAGCTCCGGGTCGAGGCCGGCCGGCTTGCCGTCCGAACCGCGGAACTCCACCGGCGCGTAGTTGACGTCCATGCCGATGCGCAGCACCCCGGCGGAGCGCTGCGCCTTCGGCAGCTTGCTGCGGACGTCCTTGACCGGGTCGCTCGCGGCGGCCTGCCCGTCACCGCCGCAACCGGTGAGCAGCAGGGCGCCGGCGGCGGCCAGGGCGGCCGCGGCGAAGGCCGGGCGACGGGCGGGAGGGCGGAGAGGCATGAGGGTGCTCCTGAGGGCGGAACCGGGGTCGCCGCGGTGTCGCGCGGGTGTACGCGGAACGGCGGACAAGCGATCCTGCCATCCCGCCCTGCCGGGCCCGGCAGCGGGTGTGTCAGAATTCGGTACCGGGTGACCCCCGAACGCTCGAACCAGACCGACGAGCCCCGACAGGCTCGGGGTGCCCAGGACCGGAAGTCATCACGTGGCTCCGTATCCGGGGCACCGATCCCCTGCGGATCTGCGTTCACACTTGCGGGTGCGCGTGCCTCAGCGCCGTTGCCGCCGCCGGAGCCCGGCACTTCCGACACCGGGCCCCAGCCGACGCGACAGCACGGCGATGAACTGCGCGTGACGAGGACGAAAAGGCATAGGTGCGATGCCTCCGTCCGACCTACGCTCGGCCCGGTAGCACAAGCGGACAACACAAGACCCCATAAAAACCCTCATCCGAGGGCGCCACCCGACGGCAGCGCCCCCGCCCCGACCCCGGGTCCGCTCAGGCGTACCCGGTTTCCGGCTTACGGCCGGGGCGCCCAGTCCGTCGGCCGCGCACCTCGCCGGAAACAATGACGAAGAGGTCATCGTGGCAGCGGAGATCATCAGCAGCACCCAGGACACCGTCGATCCGGTCGACGCCGTTTTCGCGCTCCACCGCGGCGGCAAGATGGAGATCCGGGCGACCGTGCCGGTGCGCGACGCGGACGACCTGTCCCTCGCCTACACCCCCGGTGTCGCCCGGGTCTGCACGGCCATCGCCGAGCAGCCGGAGCTGGTCAACGACTACACCTGGAAGTCCAACACCGTCGCGGTGGTCACCGACGGCACCGCCGTGCTGGGCCTGGGCGACATCGGCCCGGAGGCCTCGCTCCCCGTGATGGAGGGCAAGGCCATCCTGTTCAAGCAGTTCGGCGGGGTGGACGCGGTGCCGATCGCGCTCGCCTGCACCGAGGTGGACGAGATCGTCGAGACGGTGGTCCGGCTGGCCCCGTCCTTCGGCGGCGTCAACCTGGAGGACATCTCCGCCCCCCGCTGCTTCGAGATCGAGCGCCGGCTCCAGGACGCCCTGGACATCCCGGTCTTCCACGACGACCAGCACGGCACCGCGATCGTCACCACCGCCGCCCTGTGGAACGCCGCCAAGGTGACCGGCCGGGAGATCGGCGCGCTGCGGGCCGTGATCTCCGGCGCCGGCGCGGCCGGCATCGCCATCGCCAAGATGCTGCTGGCCGCGGGCATCGGCGACGTCTCCGTCTGCGACCGCAAGGGCGTGGTGTACCGGGGCCGCGAGGACCTGACCGACGTCAAGGCCGAGATCGCCGAGCTGACCAACCGTTCGGAGCTCAAGGGCTCGCTGGCCGACGCGCTGGCCGGCGCCGACGTGTTCATCGGCGTCTCCGGCGGCACCGTGCCGGAGGAGGTCGTGGCGACCATGGCCGAGGGCGCGTTCATCTTCGCGATGGCCAACCCCAACCCGGAGATCCACCCCGAGGTGGCGCACAAGTACGCGGCGGTCGTCGCCACCGGGCGCAGCGACTTCCCGAACCAGATCAACAACGTGCTGGCCTTCCCGGGCATCTTCGCGGGCGCCCTCCAGGTGCGGGCCTCCCGGATCACCGAGGGCATGAAGCTGGCCGCCGCCAAGGCGCTGGCCGCCGTGGTGGCCGACGAGCTGACCCCGCAGAAGGTCATCCCCTCGCCGTTCGACGAGCGGGTCGCCCCGGCCGTCACCAAGGCCGTGGCCGAGGCCGCCCGCGCCGAGGGCGTGGCCCGGATCTGACGCGGTGCCGGGGGAGCGCGCCGGCCACGACGGCCGCTCCCCCCGCCCTGCCCTCCCCCCCCGAGCCGAAGGGGCGCGCCGGTGCCGAAAGGGAGAGCGCGAGGGAGCGACGGAGGAGCGAGGGAGCGCCGACCGTCGGCACCGGGTCGGAGCGCCCCGGAGGCGAGCGGGGGAGCGACAGCCGGGACACGCGTCACACCCACGTGTGGTTCCCGGCCCCGGCCGTCCCGGCTAGTGTCCGGGGCATGTTTGCTGCCTATGCCGCCCGTATCGACGCCGACGACCCGCTCAGCGGGCTGGAGTTGGGCGAACTCCCCGAGCCGCAGGCCCGTCCCGGGTGGAGCGTGGTCACGGTCCGGGCCGCCAGTCTCAACCACCACGACCTGTGGTCGCTGCGCGGAGTCGGCCTGCCCGCCGAGAAGCTTCCGATGATCCTCGGCTGCGACGCCGCGGGCGTCGACGAGGACGGCAACGAGGTGGTCGTCCACTCGGTGATCGGCCAGTCCGGTCACGGGGTGGGCCCGACGGAGCCCCGGTCCATCCTGACCGAGCGTTACCAGGGCACCTTCGCCCAGCGGGTGGCCGTGCCCACCTGGAACCTGCTGCCCAAGCCGGCCGAGCTGAGCTTCGAGGAGGCCGCCTGCCTGCCCACGGCCTGGCTGACGGCGTACCGGATGCTGTTCACCAACGCCGGGGTCAAGCCCGGTGACACGGTGCTGGTGCAGGGGGCCGGCGGCGGGGTGGCGACCGCGCTCATCGTGCTCGGCAAGGCGGCCGGCCTGCGGGTGTGGGTCACCGGCCGGGACGAGGCCAAGCGCGAGCGGGCGGTCGGGCTCGGCGCGGACGCGGCCTTCGAGAGCGGCGCCCGGCTGCCCGCCCGGGTGGACGCGGTGATGGAGACGGTCGGCGCCGCGACCTGGTCGCACTCGGTGAAATCGCTGCGCCCGGGCGGCACCATCGTCATCTCGGGTGCCACCTCCGGCCCCAGCCCGAAGGCCGCCGAGCTGAACCGGATCTTCTTCCTGGAGCTCAAGGTGGTCGGTTCGACCATGGGCACCAAGGAGGAGCTGGCCGGGCTGCTGTCCCTGTGCGCCACCACCGGGGTCCGTCCGGTGATCGACTCGGTGCTGCCGCTGGCCGAGGCCCGGGACGGCTTCGCCCGGCTCGCCAAGGGTGACGTCTTCGGCAAGATCGTGCTCAACCCCTGACGCGCGGCGGCCCGGTGCCCCCGACCAGGGGGCGCCGGGCCCGCGCGGGCGGCCGGGTCAGCCGAGCAGCCGCTTCAACCGTTCGCCGGCGGTGCCCAGCACCGAGCGGGCCTCGGCCAGCGCGTCGGCGCTCACCCCGCCGTCCCGGGCCGCGTCGCGGACCTGGTCGCGGAAGCGGTCGAGCAGCCGCTCCAGTTCGCGGGCGGGGTCGCCGTCCGGATCGGTGCGCGCCCACGGCGGCAGGTCGGCGGTGGCGGTCGGCCCGTCCTGGCTCCTGCCCGAGTCCTGGTCCGAGCCCTTGTCCAGGTCGATCCGGGTGACGGTGACCCGCTCGGAGGACCCGGCGCCCTCGGCCGTCCCGGCGCCCTCGCCGGTCGGGTGGCCCCAGCGGGCCGCGTCGGCCAGCCCGGCCAGGCCCTTGGTCAGCTCGGACAGGCCCTCGGCCAGCCCGGTCGGCCAGTCGCCCTTGGCGGCGTGCTCGCGCACCTGCTGCTCGACCCGGCGCTTGATCCGCAGCGCCTCCTGCTGGGCGGCGGTGCGGGAGGCCTTGGCCTGCTCGCGCAGCCGGCGGGCCTCCTCCTCGGCGGCCTTCGCCTTGGCCTTGGCGGCCCGCTCCTGCTCCCGGGCGCGCTTGGCCTGCTCCTTGGCCTGCCGCTTGAACTGGGCGAACTCCTCCTTGGCGCGCTGCCAGGAGTCGTTGTCGCCCCAGGGCCCCGCCCACGGGTCGCCGCCGGTCTCGGTGCGGTCCGGCCGGGGGGCCTGCTTGGCGGCCTGCCAGAGCTCCTCGCGCAGGTCCTTGGCGCTGTCCCGGACGTCCTCCCGGATCGCCCCGGCGAGCTGCGCCACCGAGTCGTGGATCTCCAGCTCCAGCTCGTCCAACTCGACCTGCCGGGCTTCGAGTTCGGCGCGCCCGGCGTCGGTCAGCTGGTAGACCTTGCGGCCGCCCTCGGTGCTGTGGCTGACCAGGCCCTCCTGCTCCAGCTTCGCCAGCCGCGGGTAGACCGTGCCGGCGGACGGCGCGTACAGGCCCTGGAAGCGCTCCTCCAGCAGGCGGATCACCTCGTAGCCGTGCCGCGGGGCTTCGTCCAGCAGCTTGAGCAGGTAGAGCCGGAGCCGGCCGTGGCCGAAGACGGGGCTCATCTCAGGCCTCCTTGGTGAGGTCGGGGCCGGTGGGCGCGTCGGAGGCGGGGCCGGCCGGGAGCTCCCGGACCACCACGGGGGCGTCGTCCTCCGACTCGGGGCGGCGCAGGACGGTGACGGCGCCGGAGACGGTGGTGACGTTGAGGCTGCCGCGGCCCTCGCCGATCTGGCCGGTGATCTTCTTGGCGCCCCAGGTGCTGCTCATCGTGAGCTCGTCGAAGGTGCTGGAGACGTCGCCGCTGGTGGAGCCGGCCTCGACGGTGGCGTCGGCCAGCGAGGGGATCCGGACCACGACCGGGCCGCTGACGGTGTTGACCTTGACGTCGGTCTCGCCGGCCACGTCGAGGTCCAGGGTGACGGCGCCGGTGACGGTGTTGGCCTGGACCCGGTCGGCGGTGCCGGCGATCACGGTGAGCTGGCCGGAGACGGTGTTGACCTTGAGCTGGCCGCCGACCGCCTGGGCGTCCACGTCGCCGGTGACGGTGCTCGCGTCGATCCGGCCGGTGACCCCGGCCAGGGTGGTGTCGCCGCTGGCGCTCTGCACCGAGACGTGGCCGTCGATGCCGCTCACGGTGGCGTGGGCCGACACGGTGCCGACCTTGACCTCGGTGCCGGCCGGCACGGTCAGGGTGACGCCGACCGAGCGCTTGCGCTTGAAGGAGTCGAAGAAGCTGCGGACCGAGCCGACCGACTTGATCCAGGTGCCGAACTCGCCCCAGCTGTTGATGTCCTTGTAGGTGACGGTCAGGACGCCGTCGACCAGCGTCAGGTGCAGCGGGTCGCCGGTGAGGTCGGTGACCTCCAGGCGGGCCGGGCCCTCGGCCGCGACCACGTTCACCGTGCCGTCGATGACGCGCACGTGCAGCGCGCGGACGGCGTCCTCGAACGTGGTCCTGCCCGGCTCCTCGATCGTCCACTGGCTCATCTCTGCCGCCTCCCGTAGCGGATCGCGATGTATCGCGTTCTCTTCCAAAGACGATATATCGCGTGCCGGGAAAAGCAAGCGGTTCCACCCCTGAACCCGGCCCGGACGCGCCCCGGAGCTGTCCCCTACGGGAGAAGCGCGAAGGGCCCGGGAGGCGGTGCGCCTCCCGGGCCCTGCTACGAGCGGCCGCCGGGGCTCACTCGTCGTCGTCCTCGTCGTCGAGCCGGGCCAGCCAGGTGGCCAGCCGCTCGACCGGGATCTCGAAGTCCGGGTTGAGGTCGACGAACTCGCGCAGGCGCTCGGCGAGCCACTCGAAGGTGACCTCCTCCTCGCCGCGCCGGCTCGCCAGCTCCTCGATGCCTCGGTCGGTGAAGTACACGGTCAGGTCCTCTCTCTCGAATCACGCCGGGCGTCGGTGGTACTGCGGAGCCTGCGCGCGTCAGAGCGCGAAGATCTCCTCGAGCAGCGCCTGCTGCTCGGCCGCGTGCCGCTTGGCGGAGCCGACCGCCGGCGACGAGGCCGCGGTGCGGGCCACCCGGCGCAGGCGGGCGTCGCCGCCGCTGCGGCCGATGACGACCTGGAGGTGGTCGACCAGGTTCATCGCGATGAACGGCCAGGCACCCTGGTTGGCCGGCTCCTCCTGCGCCCAGACGAACTGGACGTTGTCGCCGTAGCGGGCCAGCTCCTCCTGGAGCTCGGCCACCGGCAGCGGGTAGAGCCGCTCGACCCGGACGATCGCGGTGTCGGTGACACCGCGCTCGGCGCGGGCGGCCGCCACGTCGTAGTAGAACTTGCCGGCGGTGATGACCACCTTGCGGACCTGCGCCGGGTCGACGGTGGTGTCGCCGATGACCGGGCGGAACGAGCCGGACAGGAACTCCTCGGTCGCACTCGCCGCGGCCTTGAGACGCAGCATCGACTTCGGGGTGAAGACGACCAGCGGCTTGTGGTGCGGGTTGTGCGCCTGCCAGCGCAGCAGGTGGAAGTAGTTCGACGGCAGGGTGGGCATCGCGACCGTCATGTTGTCCTGCGCGCACATCTGCAGGAAACGCTCCGGGCGGGCGGACGAGTGGTCCGGTCCCTGGCCCTCGTAGCCGTGCGGCAGCAGCAGGGTGACGCCGGAGTGCTGGCCCCACTTCTGCTCGGCGGAGGCGATGTACTCGTCCACCATGGTCTGCGCGCCGTTGACGAAGTCGCCGAACTGCGCCTCCCACATGACCAGCGAGTTCGGGCGGGTCAGCGAGTAGCCGTACTCGAAGCCCATGGCCGCGTACTCCGACAGCAGGCTGTCGTAGACGGTGTAGCGGGCCTGGTCCTCGGTGAGGTACTGCAGCGGGGTGTAGTCCTCGCCGGTCTTGCGGTCGATCAGCACGGCGTGCCGCTGGCCGAAGGTGCCGCGGCGGCTGTCCTGGCCGGCCAGGCGGACCGGGTGGCCCTCCATGAGCAGCGAGCCGATGGCGAGGGTCTCGCCCATCGCCCAGTCGATGGTGTTGTCCTCGACCGAGGCGGCGCGGCGCTGCAGCTGCGGCAGCAGGCGCGGGTGGACGGTCAGCCAGTCCGGCAGGTTGACCTGCGAGGCGGCGATCCGCTTGACCATCTCCTGGGAGATGCCGGTCTGGATGTTGACCGGGAAGTCGGCCTGCGGCTTGCCGCCGGAGGTCGGGGCGGGCGCCTGGGCGGCGTCGCGGACCTCGGCGAAGACCTTCTCCAGCTGGCCCTGGAAGTCCTGGAGCGCCTGCTCCGCCTCTTCCATGGTGATGTCGCCGCGACCGATCAGGCCCTCGGTGTACAGCTTGCGCACCGAGCGCTTCTTGTCGATCAGGTCGTACATCAGCGGCTGGGTGAACGACGGGTTGTCGGCCTCGTTGTGACCGCGGCGGCGGTAGCAGATGAGGTCGATCACGACGTCCTTGTGGAACGCCTGGCGGAACTCGAAGGCGAGCCGCGCGACGCGGACCACGGCCTCCGGGTCGTCGCCGTTCACGTGGAAGATCGGGGCCTCGATCATGCGGGCCACGTCGGTGCAGTACATCGAGGAGCGCGAGGACGCCGGGGCGGCGGTGAAGCCGACCTGGTTGTTCACCACGACGTGCACGGTGCCGCCGGTGCGGTAGCCGCGCAGCTGCGACATGTTCAGGGTCTCCGCGACGACGCCCTGGCCGGCGAAGGCCGCGTCGCCGTGGATCTGGATCGGCAGCACCGGGAAGGTGGTGCCGCCCTGGTCCAGGATGTCCTGCTTGGCGCGGGCGATGCCCTCGACGACCGGGTCCACGGCCTCCAGGTGGGAGGGGTTCGCGGCGAGCGAGACCTTGATGGTCTCGCCGTCCAGGCCGGTGAAGGTGCCCTCGGCGCCCAGGTGGTACTTGACGTCGCCGGAGCCGTGCATCGACTTCGGGTCGAGGTTGCCCTCGAACTCGCCGAAGATCTTGCCGTACGGCTTGCCGACGATGTTGGCGAGCACGTTCAGGCGGCCGCGGTGGGCCATGCCGATGACGGCCTCGTCCAGGCGGTGCTCGGCGGCGGCGTCGATGGTCGCGTCCAGCATGGCGATCAGCGACTCACCGCCCTCCAGCGAGAAGCGCTTCTGGCCGACGTACTTGGTCTGCAGGAAGGTCTCGAAGGCCTCCGCCGAGTTCAGCCGGCGCAGGATCCGCAGCTGCTCCTCGCGCTCCGGCTTCGAGTACGGCTTCTCCAGGCGCTCCTGCAGCCACTTGCGCTGCTTCGGGTCCTGGATGTGCATGTACTCGATGCCGACGGTGCGGCAGTAGGTGTTGCGCAGCAGGCCGAGGATGTCGCGGAGCTTCATCATCTTCTGGCCGCCGAAGCCGCCGACCGCGAACTCGCGCTCCAGGTCCCACAGGGTGAGGCCGTGGGTGGTGACGTCGAGGTCGGGGTGCTTGCGCTGCTTGTACTCCAGCGGGTCGGTGTCGGCCATCAGGTGACCGCGGACCCGGTAGGAGTGGATCAGCTCCATGACGCGCGCGGTCTTGTTGACCTCGTCGTCGTGGGTGGTGGCGACGTCGGTGGCCCAGCGGACCGGCTCGTACGGGATCCGCAGCGACTCGAAGATCTCGTCGTAGAAGCCGTTCTCGCCGAGCAGCAGGCGGTGGATCTCGCGCAGGAACTCGCCGGACGCCGCGCCCTGGATGACGCGGTGGTCGTAGGTCGAGGTCAGCGTCATGATCTTGGAGACGCCCAGGCGGGACAGGGTCTCCGGGGCGGAGCCCTGGAACTCGGCCGGGTACTCCATGGCGCCGACACCGACGATGGTGCCCTGGTTCTGCATCAGGCGCGGCACGGAGTGCACGGTGCCGATGCCGCCGGGGTTGGTCAGCGAGACCGTGACGCCGGTGAAGTCGTCCATGGTCAGCTTGTTGGCGCGGGCCCGGCGGACGATGTCCTCGTAGGCCTGCCAGAAGCCGAAGAAGTCGAGGGTCTCGGCCTTCTTGATGGCCGCGACGACGAGCTGGCGGTCGCCGTTCGGCTTGACCAGGTCGATCGCCAGGCCGAGGTTGACGTGCTCCGGCTTGACCAGGAAGGCCTTGCCGTCCTCCACCTTGTAGCTGTGGTTCATGCCCGGGGCGGCCTTGATGGCCTGGACCAGGGCGTAACCGATCAGGTGGGTGAAGGAGACCTTGCCACCGCGGGCGCGCTGCAGGTGGTTGTTGATGACGATGCGGTTGTCGATCAACAGCTTCGCCGGGACGGCGCGGACCGAGGTCGCGGTCGGCACCTCCAGCGAGGCGTCCATGTTGGTGGCGACGGCCTTGGCCGGGCCGCGCAGCTGGACCAGCTCGGGGCCGGCCGCAGCGGTGGCGGCGGGCGCGGCCGGAGCGGCGGCCTTGGGGGCCGGGGGCGCGGCGGGCGCGGCGGCGAGCGGGGCGGCGGCCGGGGCC
>NZ_JBHJWG010000077.1:0-21687 GCF_042266305.1 Kitasatospora sp. NPDC056076 | reverse complement strand
GGACGAGGCCGACAGATCCGGTTGAGGACCCGAGGTCAGTCAGAGGTTGAGTCAGACCTGCCCGGGAACCGCTCATGAACATCCTCACTGTCAGGCGTCGTCGGCGGGCGTGTGCAGTCTCGCCCGGTAGGCGCGCTTCTTGACGAGGGCGCCGCAGGTCTTCATCGAGCACCAGCGGCGGGCGCCCGCGCGGGAGGTGTCGACGAAGAGGGCGCCGCAGTCGGGGTTGCCGCAGACACGGACGCGGGTGCGGTGCTCCGAGGCGCAGAGGGCGATCAGGTCCCGGGCGACCATCGAGAGCACCGCCGCGATCGAGTCGCCGTGCCGGCGCACGGTGGCCGCGTCGGGGGCGAGTTCGGGCCTCGGGGGCGGCTCGGCGGCGGCCCGGTTGACGAGCGCGATGTCCGCGGGGGAGGGCGGGACGGCGTCCGCCAGGGCGCGGCCGGTTCGCTGGATCGCCTCGCGCAGCTGCCCGGCGTGGTCCAGGTCGGCTTCGGTGCAGGGCGGCGCGGCTGTCGTGCAGGCGCTCTGTACGGCCCAGCGGCTCAAGTCCTCGGGCCGGGCCAGTCGTTCGAAGGGCGTGCCGGTGCCGCGGTCGGCCAGGGTGCCGGCGAAGGCGAAGCACAGCCGGGCGTCGTCGAAGCGGAAGTCGGTCTTGGCGCGCTGGCGTCCCTCGCGGCCGCCGTCCTTGCCGCCCGTGTCCTCCACACTGCTCTCCATGTCCACCACTTTATGCGGTTGACATGTTTTCGGGCAAGCGGCTAGCTTTCAGGTCCACCGCTTGAACCGGTGGACTTTTGACGTTCGGGCGATCGCTCCCCGATTCCCCCCGACTCACCCCCGCTTCACCCCCGCTTCCCCCAACTCGCCCCCGCTTCCCGCAACTTCTCCCCCCAGCACGAGGAGGCCGCGCCATGCGCGCCGCAGTCATCGAGGAACTCCACAAGCCGCTCGTCCTCCGCGACGTGCCCGACCCCGTCTGCCCGCCGGACGGCGCGATCGTGCGCGTCGGGGCGAACGGGATCTGCCGGACCGACTGGGCCCTGTGGGCCGGGCAGTTCTGGACGGGCGGACCGCGGGTCGAGGCCCCGTTCGTCCTCGGCCACGAGTTCGCCGGCACCGTCGTGGAGGTCGGCCGCGAGGTTCGGGGGTGGAAGGAGGGCGACCGCGTCATCTTCCCGATGAACCCCGGCGAGGGCTCGTGCGAGATGTGCCGCAGCGGCAACCAGCACGTCTGCGACCACGTCGACGCACTCGTGCCCGGGGTCTCCTACTGGGGCGCCTTCGCCGAGTACGTCATGGTCCGCTTCGCCGACGTCAACCTGGTCGAAGTGCCCGAGGGCGTCGGTTTCGTGGACGTCGCCGCGCTGGCCTGCCGCTACATGACGGCCTTCCACGGGGTCGTCGACCAGGCGCGGATCCGCGGCGGCGAATGGGTCGCGGTGTACGGCGCCGGCGGCGGCATGGGCCTGTCGACGGTGGAGATCGCCGCGGCGACCGGCGCCAACGTCATCGCGATCGACATCACGCAGGACAAACTGGACGCCGCCCGCGCGCTCGGCGCCGTCCACACCGTCAACGCGGCCGCGACCGACCCCGTCGAGGCCGTGAAGACCCTCACCGGCGGCGGCGCGCACGTGTCGGTCGACGCCGTCGGCATCGCCGCCGCCTGCCGCAACTCCGTGCTCTCCCTGCGCACCCGCGGCCGCCACCTCCAACTCGGGCACACCACCGCCGCGGAACAGGGGGACGTCGCGCTGCCGGTCGACGTCATGATGGTCAAGGAACTGGAGTTCCTGAGCGCCTTCGGCATGCAGGGCCAGCGCTTCGGCACGATGCTGAACATGATCGCCGCCGGCCGGCTCAGCCCCGGCCGCATCGTCTCGCGCACCGTCGGCCTCCACGAGGCGAGCGAGGTCCTGGAGTCCCTGGAGACGTACGGGCCCACCGGCATCGTCGTCATCGACGCCTTCCGCCCCTGAACCCTCCGAACCGGCCTGAACCAGTCCGAACAGGCCTGCACCGTCCGAACCCTCTGAACCGTCCGAACCGTCCCCCCGAAGAGCAGGCACACCCATGCCCGATTCCCGCCGACTGATGGACCAGGAACTGAGCCTGGCCCTCGACGCGGTCCCCATGACCCCCAACGGCGCGTTCGACCTGACCGACCTCGCCACGACGCGCGCCGCCTTCCGCGCCCAGGCCGAAGCGGCCGCCGACAGCCTTCCCGCCGACCCGTCGGTCACCATCGAGGAACACCTCGCGAGCCGAACGGACGGCCCCGACGTACCGGTCCGCCTGCTACGGCCCACGGCCGCGCCGGGACCGCTGCCGGTGCTGCTCTGGTTCCACGGCGGCGGACAGGTCCTCGGCTTCGCCGCCCAGGACGACCCGTGGCTGACCCGGCTGGGCGCGAGCCTCGGCTGCGCCGTCGCTGTCGTCGACTACCGGCTCGCCCCGGAGACACCCGCCCCCGGCGCCGCCGAGGACGGCTTCACCGCCTACCAGTGGCTCGGCCGCGAGGCGGACGCCCTGGGCCTGGACGGCACCCGCATCGGCATCGCCGGCCAGAGCGGCGGCGGAGGCATCGCGGCGGCCACCGCCCTCCTGGTCCGCGACCGCGGCGGCGCGACACCCCTGTTCCAGTCACTGACCTATCCCATGCTCGACGACCGCAACCGGACCGCGTCGAGCCACGAGATCACCGACATCGGCATCTGGGACCGCTCGACCAACCTCCTGGCCTGGCAGGCGATCCTGGGCGACCGCGCCGGCACCGACGACGTCTGCCCGTACGCGGCCCCCGCCCGCGCCGCCGACCTCGAAGCCCTGCCGCCCACCTTCATCACCGTCGGCGACCTCGACTGCTTCCGGGACGAGGACCTCAGCTACGCCACCCGCCTGCGCGCCCACGGCGTCCCCGTCGAGCTCCACCTCTACCCCGGCGCCTACCACGCCTTCGACCTCATCGCCCCCGCCTCCCGACTGGCCGCCACCTTCCACCGGACCTGGTTCGACTACCTCGCCCGCCAGTTCCGCACCACACCGGCCCCCACCTGACACCCCACCCCGACGGACACCGCCCGCCGACTTCCCCGGCCGGCCCGTCTCCGCCCCCAGCCCTGCCGCCGCTGCGCCCCGTCGGCCGCCGGTCCGGGCGGGTTGGGGTGTCCGTGGTGCGCGGCGGAGCGGGAGGCGGCGGGGCCGGGCACGTCCGGTGCTGCTGGTGGGGCCGGTGCGGGTGTCGGTGGAGGGTTCTAGGGTGCGGCAGGTGATGACGACTTCCGGCCCGTACCCGGGTCTTCCCGTGCCGATGCCCGATGTTCTGCCGGATCCGTGGGTGGTGCTGCGGGGTACGGACTGGCCTTCGCTGCGCACCGCGTACGGGACCGCGGAAGACCTTCCCCGGGTCCTGGCCCCGCTCCTGAACCCGGACCTGAGCGTGGAGGAGACCGGGAAGGTTCTCAACGCCCTGGAGCCGGTGCAGCACCAGAACACGATCTACGAGGCGACCGCGCCGGTCGCGTTGTGTGTCGCGGCGGTCCTGGCCCGCCGCGCCGAGCACCACCGCGCGGCGGACAGGGTGTGCGCCCTGCTGCTGGGCTGGCTGGCCGGTATCGCCTATGACAGCGACGATGCCTGCGTGGCGGCCCATCAACGGCACTTCGAGGAGGACTTCCTGGAGGGCTACCCGCCGATGGCGGCCGTGCGTGCGCTGAGACCGGCGCTGTTCCAGGCCGTCGCCCCGTTCCTCGACGACTGCGACTCCGCGACCGCGGACTCCGCGCTGTCCGCGGCCCTGGCGTTCGCCGAGGACCCGGGCCTGGCCGGGCAACGCGACGGCCTGGCCGAGCGAGCCCGGCGCCTCCTGCTCACCTGCGACACGCGGTGGCGACGCGGGCAGGCCCTTGACGTGCTGACCGCCTGGGGCCACGACACGACCGCGCTCGCCCGGCCCGGCGACGACGACCGCAGCCCTTACGTCACCGGCCCGTCCTGGCCCGACGGCGACGGAGACCCCGACAACCCGCCCTTCTGACAGGCCGACCACACCCGTGCCGGACCTGCCGGGGCTCGATCGGCGGGAAGGCCGGCTCGGAGCCGGAGCCGGCCGAGAGGGCCGGCCCGACCGGCTGGAGTGCCCGTGGTGCGTCAGCGACCGGGAGACGGAGGAGCTGGGCCCGCTGTGCTGCCCGCCCCGACCAGGCGCGAGCAGGTGGCTGGCCGCCCTGCTCTGTGCCCCGGACGATCCTCCAGCGCCTGCTGCGCCCGGGGCGGCGTCGAACAAGGCGGTCCGGCAGGGGCAAGGTGTCCTGGATCGTCATCTCACCCCCGACCAGGTGGCCAAGCTCGACGGCCTGGACGAGTTGTGGCGGCTGGAGCCGGACTGGAACCGCTTCCACCGGCGCCTGCTCGCCTACCTGGCCGCCGACGGCACCCTGGACGGCCCGGCGAACCGCACCGGCCTCGGCGACGACCCCGCCTTCCGACCCGGAACCTGGCTGCGCAAGCAGGTTAGTGCCGCCAGGACCACCAGCGGTGTGGGCGCACCGGCAACAGCACGCCCTCGACGGGCGGTTCGGGGGGTCCAAGAACCAGCGGGGGCGGGGGCAGCGCGGGAACGAGCCGGTGATCGTCCTCGTCCCGAAGGTCCTTGATCAGCTCTGCCCGCCATCGCTGGGCCCACGCGGGATGCAGGGCGTGGAGCAGGGTGGCATGGCGCCTCCAACGTGTCACCCTCTGGTCTTCGCCCTCGCGGGGGTGCTTGAGTACCCAGCGGCTGGCGAGCTCGCGTGTGGCGCTGTCGAACGCCCAGTACAGCAGTTCGTCGGGATCGCGGGTCGAGCGCTGGAAGCAGAGCTCTCCCCGTTCAAGGGCGAGGTAGCTCAGCCAGCCGTTCCCGCCGACGCTGATGAACGGGCAGGCGCCGTCACGGTTGTCGAAGGTCGGTACGTCCCGGCCTGTCAGTCCGACGACGGCGCTCAGCCGCGCGATCTCGGTTTCCAGGTGTTGCCGCATCCGGGCGGCCTCTCCCTTGCCCATTCTCCCCCGCCTTGCCGCTGCCGTATGAGCCGGAAAAGGGGACGGGGGCGAGCCCCGGGTCCCGGCGTCCCGACCGTTCCCGCGTGGCGGATCGGTGTCGGCCACGCAGGTCGAGCGTATCCCACTTTTCGTCTGCATGACGATAATCGGGAGGCCGGTCCGGAGCGCCCTTGCCCGCACCACCGCCGGCTGACACCGGGTCCGGCTGGGGCAGGCGTTCGTCGGCCCCGGGGTTCGCATCGGCCCCGCGGTCTCGGAGGGCGGGTTCGGCCCGG
Organism: Kitasatospora sp. NPDC056076; assembly: GCF_042266305.1. Classification (NCBI taxonomy): domain Bacteria; kingdom Bacillati; phylum Actinomycetota; class Actinomycetes; order Kitasatosporales; family Streptomycetaceae; genus Kitasatospora; species Kitasatospora sp. NPDC056076. The sequence continues at coordinate 16,369 of NZ_JBHJWG010000077.1, read as the reverse complement.
GTGTTCGGGGTGAGAAGGACCGCGGGAGCGGTTCCTGCCCATCCCCCCGGGTTACGGAACCCCCCGGCAGCACGGCCCGGCCGTCGGTGAACTACCCTGCCCCCACTGGCGGCCGGGCCCACCCGGCAGGCCCGCAGCCGATTCCCGCACGACGGAGGGGCCTGCTCCGCGGGCGGCATCCCCTGACGCCGCCTCGGACCAGCCCGAGCGGCACCGCGGCGTGGGCTCGTACGGACTGAAGGGACCGGCCTGTGCCCGGACTGGGCCAGGGCCAGGGCCGGCAGCGGGGTGACGGCCAGCGCGGCGCCGGCGTTCGCGAGGACGGCGCCGGACATCCGGCCCGGGTCGCGCCAGGCCGGCCGCCGCGGTCGCACCGCCGGCGAGCGCCGGCTCGTCGTGGCGGTGCGCGGTGCCGGGCGCCAGCGGCGTGAAGAGCGCGTGGACTCGGCGAACCCCGGTGCCTCCGTCTTCGTGGCCGTAACGGTGAAGGCCCGGATCACCGCAGGGATTGGCCCGCGCAGGCCAGGGACGAGCCTGGCGCGGTACCGCTACCCTGCACCCGTCCCCGCTTGCCCGGCACCCTTACCAGGAACGGCAGTTGAACTCCACAGCTCCTCTCATCCTGCGCTCTGCCCTTACCATCTCCGAGTCCGCCCTCGTCCTGCCAGCCGTGCGCCGGATCACTGCGGACTGGCTCACGAAGAAGTTCGGGAGCGTGCCGCTGGCCTCCGGCCACCACCAGATAGACGCCCGTTCCACGCTCACCACCCAGGTCGTCTACGACGACGACGGGGCGGAGAAGGCGTTCCGTCTCCAACTGCGCCAGGACGAGGCCAATGCGACCTGGCGCACCACCGTCACCGCCGTCGCCTCCGAACCGACCCACCCCAACGCCGCCGTCTCCGTCGTCCTGGAGGCGTTCCCCAACCCCGGCCACACGGTCACACCTGCCCGCCCCGCCCTGGTCCGCGACCTCGTCGAAGCCCTCCACCCCCGCGACGGCCTGGCCCGGCTCACCCTCCACGCCCAGGAAGTCGGCACCGACCTCGACCACCTCCTGCACGTCCTGTGCGACCAGCAGCGGACCCTGCCCGTCATCGTCGCCGCCCGCCCGCTGCGCCCCGACGCCCTCTGGTCCACCCGCATGCGAAAGACCATGCCCCAGTGCGCAGGGGCCGCGTCCCTGTACCTTCTACGCGATGCGGCTGCCGTCGACGCGTTCCGCGAGCAGATCGGCGAGCACCACCGCGTCGCCCCGGGCGCGGTGCGTACCTTCCTGCCCGACGTCGACCCGGCCTGGGCCCCGGATGCGTCCCGGCACCGTTTCCTCAGCTCCGCCCGCATGTGCAATCCCGCCGACAGCTCCTGGTTCGGTATCGCCCGCCGGGCCCACCAGATGGCCAGCCGCGCGCCCCTGCCGCCGGCCCTGCACGCCGTGTCGTTCCCCGACGTCGCCCAGACCCACCAGGCCGAGCGCCAGGCCGCGCTCACTGTGGACCGTCCGGTCGGTACCTCGGTGGTCGACGAGGAGATCGCCCTGCTGACGGGCCTGCTCGGCCAGGCCGACGCCGACCTCAAGGAGGCCGCCCGTAACGCCGAACTGGCCGACCGCACCATCGACGCCCTCCAGACACAGCTCGACGCCGCCGCCACTGTCGGCCTGCGCGACATCGAGGACGCCCTCACCGCCTGGGACGAGGTCGAGAGGCTGCGGGCCGAGGCCGACGTCCTGCGCCGTCGCCTGCACTCGGCCGGCCGCTCCGAGGACACCGTCGTCCTCGAGGAACTGCCCGGCTCTCCCCAGTCCTTCGAAGAGCTGTGGGAACGCCTCGTCGAGCTTCCGGGCGTCCTGGTCACGGCCGACCGGGACAAGGCCCTGGCCCTGGACGAGTCCGACCGGGCCCGCGTGTGGGCGGCCAAGGCCTGGAACGGTCTGCGCGCCCTCAACTCCTACGCGCTCACCCCCGCGTTCAACGGCAGCTTCTACCAGTTCTGCACCTCCGGGATACCCGGCACGGTGGGGTGGCCGCACAAGCAGCTCGCCACCAGCGAGTCGAAGCAGACGATGGACCGCTGGGGGGACGAACGCGTCTTCCCGGTTCCCGAGGACGTCGACCCGTCCGGACAGGCGGAGATGAAGCCGCACCTGAAACTCGACAACGGCGGAATGGCCCCGCGCATCCACTTCCTCGACGCGACCGGGATCCCTGCCCGTCCCGCCCAGATGATCGTCGGCTATATCGGGACACACCTCACGAACACCCGCACCAATTGAGCAAGCATCGCGTTCCGGGCCCGATCGGCGGCGGACCGGTACGCCCCTCCGCCGTCGACCGGCAGCTTCGGGGAGGGGCGGAGGTCGAGTGGTCCCCGGGCCTCGCCGCGCTCCCGGGCGTCGGCGACGAAGGCGGTGCGGATCCGGCCGCCGTCGAGCAGGTGCGCGCGCCCGTGCCGGACGGCGACCTGCTCGCCGTCCAGCGTCTGGACGTCCGTGCGGCGGGCCTCGGGGAAGGTGGCGGCGACGGCGCAACCGGCCTGCGCCCGCCGGCCGGGGCCTGGGCCGCCCGGTCCTCGATGGCCGCGGCCGGCTTCGGGCCGGCGCTGCGGTGCGTGGTCGTGGGCTGCGCGGCGTGCGGGACGGTGGGCGACCTGGTGCCGTTCGCCGAGGCCGTCGCCGAACTCGACCGGTGGGCCGACCACGTCGAGGCCGAGCACGGGCCCTCGTTCGTGCAGCCGACGTTCCTTCGGATGGAGATCGCCGCGGTCAACGCCCCGGCCGGCTGCGACGACCCGGCCGCCTGGCTCGCCGACCTCAACGAGCGCCGGTACAAGCGCGGCCACCCCGAGGGCTGAGCCCGTGGCGGCCAGGCCCTTCCGCGCGCGATGCCCGCCGTGCAGAACCTGGCCCTCAAGCGCCCGACCGGCTGGAGCGTGCCCTCCGCCCGCGGCCTCGGCGACCCCGACCGCGCCGCGCTCCACGAAGGCCTGGTCCGCCTCACCTGGCCCCACCACCCGGGCGTCCAGGTTGCCGCATCCGAGGGTTGTGCAGACGGCGGCGTCGGGCTTGCGTACGAGGGTGGCAGGGACCCTTTCAGAGAGAGCCCCTGCCCGACAGCCGACCCCAGCAGAAGGCGGCCCGTCGTGATTCATCTTGGACGCTCAGCCCCTGCGACGCCATCAGCAGTTCGCGCCGGCAGCGCACGTGAAGCAAATCCAATCCCCGTTCTCGGACGAGCGGTGGGAGGAGAAGGAACGGGGCTGGAACGACGACGGGCCGGACGCCGGCCGCCGCCAGGCCGACGCGGACCGGAAGGCGCGGGAGGCCGCCGAGCGCGAGCGGGCCGTCGCCGAACCCGCGGCCGCCGAGGCGAAGCGCACCAGCTCCGGGTGGCGCCGGTCCTGACCCGGCCCCTTCCCGGCGCAGGCCGCTGACCTGCACCGGGGAGTTTCGGCACCCCCGCTGACCTGCACTGGGGAGTTTCGCCTCGGACCCGGTGAGCTTCGGGTGTCGTCGCAGGTCAGCGGCCGATGAGAAATGCTACGGCTTCCCCAAGCCCTGACCCGCCGTCACACCTTCGAGCGGACTTCCCGACCCCACGGGCGGGAACGCTCTTCGCCATGACCGACACCGCCCTGTTCGAGCCCGGCACCACCGCGATCCGCCGCGACGTCCACGCCGACCGGGTGTGGACCGCGATGCCCCAGCGCGTGATCGACGACACCGGCCACGTGCTGACCCTGGCCTACTGGCCGGGCATCGAGAGCCTCGCCCCGACGACCTGGATCACCTCCACCCGCACCGGCGACGACGCCACCCGCCAGCAAGGCCTGGCCGACCTGGCGGCCGGCACCTGGACCCTCGGCCCCTACCGCTGGGAGAACACCGAGCTGCTGAGCCATTTCCTGGCCGGCGAGTGGTTCTCCGTGCACTGCTTCCAGGACGCCGCCACGAAGGAACCGTTGCGCTGGTACGTCAACTTCGAGCACCCCTACCGGCGCCGCCCGGGCCTGGGCATCGACACCATGGACCTCGCCCTCGACCTGGTCGTCACCCCCGACCTGACGGGGCACCACTGGAAGGACACCGAGGAGTACGCCCAGCTGCGCCGCCTCGGCGTGGTCGACGACTACACGGGCCGCCAGATCGAGCAGGCCCGCGGCCGGGCGATCGCCATGCTGGGCGAGCGCACCGGGCCGTTCGCCGACGGCTGGCCGACCTGGTCACCGGATCCGTCCTGGCCGCTGCCGGCGCTGCCGCCCGGTGCCGACGAAGCGGCCACGGCGATGACCCCGTAACGGCCATGACGAGCAGCGGCACAGCAACCGGGCCGGTCCGGGTGCGGGTGTGCGAGGCGCTCGTCCACGACGGCCGGGTGTGTCTGATCCGCCGCCAGCGGGAGGCCGGCCTCCCGCACTCGCTGCCCGCTGGCGTGGTCGAGGACGAAGACGGCGAAGGCCCGGCCGACCGGCGCGGCCACTGTTGGAGGGCCCGCCGCCTGACATCCTGACCAGTCGTTATACGTGCAGCACATGGGACATGCGGGAGGCGTGTATGGGCACGTCGTCGGAGGATCTGTTGCGGGCCACGGTCGGCCAGCGGCGGCGACCAGGACCACGGCGGGCAGGACGACGCAGTGGTCACCGTGCTGCTGATCGGCCCGCACCTGTAGGCCGGGTCCGGGGCCACGGCCTACGGTCCGCTCCCCGGCGTCGGACGTGGATCCGGGGTTGCCCGGTCGGAGTTGCGCAGTGGTGCCGTGGGCCGTGTGCGCGGCCGTGGCCGGGGTGGTGCGTACCGACTGGTTCGCCATGGGAGGGCTTGGTTGTGCGTGTCCGGCCTGTCGGCCATCCGCAGATCCTTTTCGGACGCTAGTGCGAATATTTGATGTGTTCCTGACCTCCGGCCGTGCAGGCTCTTCCCCGTGGCCCGAGCGGGCCGCATCTCAAGAGGGGGGAACCTCGTGATCAAGTTCGCCACCGCCGCGGCTGTCGCGGCGCTGACCGCGGCGACACTGGCCGCCACGACGCCGTCCGCGACGGCCGCCGAGGCCGCGCCGACCGTGTCCCACGTGCACGGCGAGACCGGCCTCAAGCTCACCGGCTACGACGCGGCCGTCGCCGAGGCGCACGGCTACGTCATCAAGACCACGGCCGACGGCATGCAGTACACCGTCAAGAAGAACGCGACCCCGGCCGCGGACGTCACCGCGCAGGCCAAGGCCGCCGCGCTCTGGGGCAAGAGCGTGAAGCCGGCCCCGGGCGTGGCAGCACAGCCGGACTCCCACGACGAGTGGAACGACGTCTGCGGCAAGGCCTGGCTCGACGGCGACGCGGTCGGCGGCCGCGCCATCAAGATCGAGTCCGGGTTCAACCTGCTGCCCGGCCAGGCCGCGATCTTCTACTACTGGCACGTCCACGCGGTGGACGGGGGCGGTGTGGCCAACCACGCCTGGGGGCCGAGCGGCCTGGCCGACCGCAACGCGTGGAAGGGCACGTGGGCGCCGGGCGGCCTGACGCTGGGCAGCGCGTACACCCGGCTGGACTCGGACACCAGCTACGCGACGCTCGACGACGGATCGGTCTGCCACCCCGCGACCCTGACGGTGTACTACACCATCTACTAGGCCGACCGAACCGCCCGCCCTGCGGGCCGAACCGCTGTCCGTGAGCGCGGGTGCGGTGCCACGATGAGACGGCACCGTACCCGCGCTCTACTCCCTGGGGGGCCGTCATGTTCCGCAGCACCGCCCGTATGGACCGTCCCATCGAGCCCACCTGGCAGGAGACGCTCCAGGCGTTCGGCCACCGGGTCGCCGCACTGGAAGAGCCCCGCCCCGGCTGGCACCGGCTGGTCGGCCGACAGTCGACCGACGGTGTCCTCCACCACCTCGACCTGCAGTACCACGAGGAGCGCACGAACCTCGTCCAGGTCACCACCCAGCGTCCCCTGCCCGACCACATCCGGGCGCGATCCTCCTTCGACCTGGGATCGCTCCTGGACGTCTTCCTCGCCAACGCCTGCGCCGCTGGACCGATCGACCTGCCCGGCGAGCCAGAAGAGGGCCCCGGGCAGCTCATCGTCGACGGCACCGTCATCGAGGCCCGACGGCTCACCCATGGCGACTACGTGGCCACCGGCGCCAGCGTCGGGACGGAGACCGTCGCGGTCATCAGCACCGCAAGCCTGCACGACCAAGCGGTGCGCCTGCGGCTCCACGCCGGCGAACCCCAACCGGCGACGCGCTGAGATCCAGGGGGCCAGCCCTGCGGCACAGCCCGCCGCTCAGGCCGACGGGCCCGCGGTGTCCGGGCGGGGCGGCCTGCTTGAGGGCCATCACGGCCTCGTGCCGGTTCTCCGTCCCGACCCAGTACGGGTGCGCGTACAGCTCGGCGCTCACCGCGGAGAACGCGGCTCGCGACTCCCCGGTCGGGTCGCCGGCCCAGCTGCCCTCGGCGGCGTACCAGCGGCGCTGGAGTTCCAGCAGGCCATCGGGGAAATCGGTGTCGGACAGTGACCCATCGTAGGTCGCACGCCCGTACGGTCGAGGGCAAGCGCCCCGAAGGCCGCCCACGTCCTCTCGCCGCCCGCCGGCACCCGGCCGGTCCGCCCGGTGCGCCGGTTCCCGGAGCGAGGTCCGCTCGTTGACCCGGGCGGGGGTGCCCGTGCGACCGGCACGTCGCTGTCCACAGGGGAGCCGCCCGACGATCGGCAACGGAGCCGGAACCGGTCCCGTGACCACCGCGACGGAGGGGAAGACCAGCATGCCGAAGATCCCGGAGGAGTACGGCGGCCACCTGCCGCACCACGACTACATCGCCCAGGTCGTCACCGCACTGGAGGCCATCGGGCGCGGCCCCGACGGCTGGCGGCTGGAGGAGGCGGACCCCGCCACCGGCGCTCCTGCACTGCAGGCGGCCCTCGGCTGGGGCGCCGGCAACCACAACCCGCACGGCGGTCCCGACGCCTCCGACGCCGACCTGCTGCTCACCGTGAACTGGGACGCCGCCGGCGGTTGGTCGTACATCTGGGAGCAGGGGCCCGGCCCCGCCGACTCGTTCCCGCCGATGGACCTGGACGTGCCCGCCGTCTCGGACCCGGCCGACCTGGCCCAGTCCCTCCGGTACGTCATGGACGGCGAGACCGGCGGGCGGATGCCCCACCCGGCGCGCTGGGACGACGCCGAGCGCATGCGCGAGGCGGTCCGGGCTTGGCAGGCCGGCCGCTGAGCGGAGTTGTAGACGGGCGGTCAGGTGATCGCCCGCAGCTGGGACAGCGCTGGGACACCCCTGGCCCAGCGCGCCCTGTATGCCCCGATTCGCTGGGACGGTCCCGGGCCATTTCCCCAGGTCAAGATGGCCCGCGCCGCACCTGGGACAATGGAGAGACATCCGGCCGGCCAGAACCCGGCTGTCCTCCGACGGGCGACCTTGACCGGAAGGGGAGTCGGTGGCGAGTTGCAGGTGTGCGAGCGGGCTCCCGGCGGATGCCGGGGCCCACTCCGCCGGTGGCGCCTGGTCAGGGCTGGCGCTTGTAGCGCCGCGTGGCGGTGGTGGCGTTCGGGCCGGCGAACACCACGTCGAGGAGGCCCTCGTCGTCGGCGGTGAAGCGGACGGTGGCCTCGGTGGTGCCGGCCTTCCACTGCAGGGTGAGGTGGTTGAAGTCACGGCGGGCTATCCCCTTGGCCCGGCGGTCGTCGCCGTACCCGAAGTCCGCGACGAACTCCTGGCCGAGGGTGAACTGCAGGATGGACTCCTTGGTGGCGACCGTGTTCCTGAACGTGTAGTGGTCGCCTTCCTGCGTGATCTTCACCGTCTGCGGGTCCGCCGTCAGCACCTCTCGGGTCGCTGCATCGACCTTGACCGACTCCAGGTACTTCTCGTACCCCTCGCTGCTGACGAGGTCGTACGTGCCGGAGAAATCGGTGAACGCTCCGCCTGCCATGTGGTCCCCTCCATGGTGATCATCACAGTGCGGCGGCCTGTCCGGCCGCCGCACGCCATGATCCACGGAGGTTGTCTGCGCTCGGGCGGAAACGGCCGAACCAATAAGCATGGACACGACGATGGAGGTCGAAGGAGGCACGACTGCGGCGATCGTGCCCCGGGCACCTTGAACGGAGCGACCGTCTCCTGACCAGGCCGGACGGTCAAACTCGCCTGGCAAACGGTCAGGCTCTCTTGGCAGAGGTCACGGGCGCGGCGCCCTCGATCGCGGCGAGCAGATGGGTCGAACCTGCTTCTGCTGGAGCATCCCCTACGGCTTCCGGCGACACGGAAGTGCTGCGGGGCGGCTGACGGGCCGATCAGCTCCAGCGGCTGCCGCACCCGGGGGCGGCGTCGAACAAGGCGGTCCGTCGGACCCGCGTCGTTGGGACCGGGCAGGCGGGCACTGCCTGACACCGCCTTGGACCAGCCCCGGAGGCCCTGCGGTGCCGACCACGCACACTGGGGGACCGGTCGCGGCCAGGGCCCCCGAGTGGGCGGCGGACCGGTTTCCCTCGGGGGTCAGTGCCAGACGACCTCGACGTGCCGGGCCAGGGCCAGCAGTACGGTGACGGCCAGTGCGGCGACGACCACCTGCGCCGGATGCTGCGCACCGGTGGGGCCGAGGACCTCGGGGTGGTCGAGCGCCTGGCCCCGGGGACGCGCTGCGTCCCCGTCCTGGGCCGTGGTCCTGTCTGTCTTCGTCGGCCTGGACGCGTGTCCGCTGTCCCCGCGGCCGTCTGTCCGTCGTCGTGCTCGTCCGCGATGGCCGGCTGGGGGCTGTCAGCCGAAGGCGATGTCGGCGGTGAGGGTGGAGGCGGCGATGGGCGGGGCGCCGAGGAGGAGGACGTCGGCGCAGTTGTCGAGGAGGGGCTGGTCGCTGTCGATGTTCAGCAGCGAGGTCAGTTTCTCCCCGGCCAAGCGGGGGGAGTCGGCGGTGACGGTGCCGGCCAGGGTGCCGGCGCCGTCGACCTGGGTGAGGGCCAGGGCGGTGACGGCGCTGGCGGTGCGGGTGCCGTCGGCGAGGTCCCAGGAGAAGGCGGCCGAGGCGCCCGGCGCCAGCGTGGCCGGGTTCAGGGGGCTGCAGCTGAGGGAGGTGAACTTCAGGGTGGCGGTGACCGTGCCGCCCGTCACGGCGCCCCCACCGCCGCGGGAGTCCGTGCATCCGCTGACGCTGCCGCTGATGGCGACGGTGGTGGCCCGGGCGCTCGCGCCCAGTGGCGGGTCGAAGGTGACGGCCGCGTTCGCCAAGCAGTTGAGGGTCTCCGGCGCGGCGGCGTGGACCGTGGCGGCGGGCAGTGCGGAGGCGCACAGGGCGGCGAGGGCCGCCAGGGAGGCGGTGACGGTACGGCGTACGAGCACGGGGAACTCCAACGTTCGGGGCCGCCGGCGGGCGCGGGGACGGCCGGCGGGTGTGCCGGGCGGGTTCTGCCGCATCATCCCCGCCCCGCGCCCCTGGCCCGGGCACCCCCGCGCAGGCACCGCCCGGCGGATCACCCGGGTGGCCGCGCGCAGGAGGACGCCGCGGACTGGAACGTGCGGTGGCGGGACGGCCGCGCGGCCGGGGGAGGGCGGCCGGTTCGTCGCGGACCCGGTGGTCCGCCTCACCGGCACCCTGGTCGGCCCCGGCACCGTCCTGTAGGCGACGACCACCTGCGCCGGGTGCCGCGCACCGGTCGGGCCGAGGACTTCGGGGTGGTCGAGCGGCCGGTCCCGGGGTAGGACCGCCTGGCCCTCCGGCTCAGCTGGCTGCTCCCCGCTCGGCCCCTGCTGCCCGTCGTGGCCACCGGGGTGGGGTGTCGGGATTTCCGGACGCGCCTGTAGCCCGGTACCTCGCCCGCGTGTCTCGGTGGGCTGTGAACGGCGGGGAGGGCGCCGTTCAGTGAGCGGGGCGGGGTGTGGTCAGGGGCGGTGGCACGCTTCACGGCTCGGGGGCTGTCCGGGGTCGGTCGTGGGCAGGCAGACGAAGCGCCCGTCGGCGGTGTCCTGGCTGAGGAAGCGGCCGATGCACTTGCTGCGGCCGTGCTGGGCGCAGAACGACAGGGCGGATTCGCCGTTGGGGAAGCCGGCTGTGGTGTAGATCACCCAGTAGCCCGGCTGGAGGGACTTCCAGTCGTTGCTGTCGAGGACTCTGGCCCCGGGGACCTGGCGCTGGATGGCGAGGAGTTCCTTGTCGCGGTCGGACTGGTCGGCGGAACGTGGGATGGCCGAGAGCTGGGCGATCCACAGACCGGCGGCGGACACGGTCGGGGTCAGGTCGACGGGCGGCGAGACGATCGGTTCGGCGGGTCCGGCGGCCGTGGTGCGGGGGCCGGGCAGGGCCGCGTAGACGCCGCCTGCGGCGAGGGCGAGCGCGATGACGGCGAGTGCTGTCCGGCGGATGCGCCGTGCACGGTCGGGAGTCGACCCGGGGTGCCGAACGGCCTTGGAGACGGTGTCGGGGGCGGCTGCGGGGCGCGGCCCGGAGGCACTCGGTCGCGGGGGGTGGCCCGGCCTGCCGTCCCGAACGGCCGCCGCGCCGTCTTCCGCCGGGGACGGCGATTCGTCACGGATGTCCGTGAGCGCTGCGGCGGTCTCGACGGCGTCCGGGCGCGCGTCCGGGTCCTTCGTGAGCAGGGCGCCTATGAGCGGGGCGAGCGGGCCGGCGCACAGCGGGGGCGGCACGGGGTCTTCGCAGACGGCGACCAGGATCTCCCAGACGGAATCACGCCGCATCGGGTTCGTTCCCTCGACGCACACGTACAGCATGGCTGCGTAGGTGAGACCTGACAGCACTTGTCGGCGAGTTCCGACAGCGGTTGTCGATCTGTTCGACGGGAATTGTTGCCGAGAAGTGGCAGCGCTTGGGTCGTGTCGCTCTGGTGGAAGTCGGTGGAACAGCGCGCCGGGCATGGACCATGATCTGTCCATGGAACGAGTTATTGATCTTGATGAGGCGGCTGCAGAAGTAGGTGATCGAGCGCCGGGGTGGCGAGCTGGTGGCCTGACAGTGGGCCGGGTGACCTGGCGCGATGAAGCCGCTCCCTGGCCTCAGCGACTTGAGGCGGACAGGTCGTTGGTGAACGATCCTGACTCCGTTGGTGTGCTCATCTCGGGCCCGGCGGAGGCTGAGCTGTCGGTGGTGCTGTTCCGTGGGGGCTGGGCCGATGTCGACTTCGTCGCCGGCATGGACGACGCTGGCGCACTTCCGGCCTCGGGTATCGCTTCAGCTCGGGAGTTCGGCGCCCAGCTCGACGGCTGGGTGGCCCGTGTGTTCGGTCAGTCCTCCTATTCGGGCCAACCGAACCTGTGACGGGGTCTTCCTCGGTGCCTGTCGGCTGCAGCCGAGGAAGACCCTGCTTGCGATCGTCAGCCAGCAGCTGCCGCTTGCTGTTTGGCCCGGGCGCGGGTGGTAGCGAGGCGGTAGGAATCGGTGCCCGTCTCGATGATGTTGCCGCCGAAGGTGAGTCGGTCGACGATGGCCGCGCAGAGACGGGGGTCGGTGAAAGTCTTGGTCCAGCCGCCGAACGACTCGTTGGAGGCGATGGCGACGCTGTTCTTCTCCTCGCGCTCGGTCAGGACCTGGAACAGCAACTCGGCGCCCCTGCGGTCGAGTTCCATGTATCCGAGTTCGTCGATGCACAAAAGATCAACGCGGCCGTAGCGGGCGATGGTCTTGGCGAGCTGCTTCTCGTCCGCGGCCTCGACCAGCTCATTGACGAGCTTGGTGGCGAGGACGTACTTGACCCGGAAGCCGGCCATCGCGGCCTCGGTGCCCAGCGCGATCAGCAGGTGGGACTTGCCGGTCCCGGAGTCGCCGATGAGGCAGAGCGGCAGGCTCTTCTTGATCCACTCGCAGGTGGCGAGGGTGTGGATCATCGCCGGGTCGATGCTGGGGTTCGCGTCGAAGTCGAACTTCCGCAACGACTTGTCGCGGGGGAACCCGGCGGCCTTGATCCGGCGCTCGGAGCGGCGCCGGGCCCGGTCGTCGCACTCGGACATCAGCAGTTCGGCGAGGAACCCGAGGTAGGACATCTGCTCGCGGGAGGCCGTCTCCGCGAGTTCGGGGAACTGGGCGCGGATGGTGGGCAGCCGCAGCATCCGGCAGGCCTGGTCGATGGCCGCGTTGGCGGCCTGCTCGGTGAGTCCTCGTTGGCGGGGGAAGGTCACGGCACTCTCCTTCAGGTGGTGGTCGGGCGGTCCGGCCGGTGGCGACGCAGGAGCTGGTCGTAGTGGGCGACCGAGGGCAGCGGCCGGGTATCGGGCGGCAGATGGGCCAGGCGCCGCGCGGTCAGGGACGTCACCTTCGCGCGGTCAACCGTGAGTGGCTCCGGCTCGGCCGGCTCTGCGGTGTCGGCTTCGGCCGCCTTGCGGGCTTCCAGCGCGACGGCGTCGGCGGTCAGCGCACCCGCCTTCAGGGCGACCGCGAGACCGGCGACCAGGTGTTCGTGGGGCAGGTGGCGGCTCAGCAGCAGGACGTCGATCAGGGCCCGGGTGCCGTCGCGGTCACCGTGGGCTTGGCGGGCCGCCGCCCACCAGGCATCGTGGACCGGGGTGAACCTGCCTGCGGATCGGGCCTGTTCGAGCGCGGTCGCCCCGGGCAGGGCGCCCGGCTTGCGGACCAGCACCTCAAGGTAGTGGTCGAGGTCGAGGCGGGTGCCGCCCTTGGCGATCAGCCGCTCGTGCCGGGCGACCTCCTCCCTGCCCTCGTGGACGACCACCTCGGAGGCGTGCAGCATCACACGGACGGTCAGGCCGATCAGCCGCACCGGCACCGAGTACCGGTTCGTGCGGACGCTGATCTGGCTGTATCGGTCGACCCGCAGCGTGAACAGCCGTCCCGTTTCGAACGGCTCGTCCGGCAGCGGCGCCAGCAGCGGTTGCTCGGCGGCGAAGTACTCCCCGATGGTGCGGGGCCGGGAGCGGATCCGGCGGGCGTTGTCCTTCTCGTCCCACTGCTCGATCATGGCGTTCAGCTCGGCGAGCGTGGTGACTTCGGGGACGGGGACCAGGTGGTTGCGGCGGAACCAGCCGATCTGGCCTTCGACGCCGCCCTTCTCGTGGGCGCCACGGATGCCGGGCTGGCAGTAGAGGGCGTCGAGGGCATAGTGCGAGCGGAACGCGGTCCAACGGTCGGCCTCCACCCGCTGGCGGGAGAAGCCCAGCACCTGGGCAACAGCAGCTTTAAGGTTGTCGTAGCGGACCTTCCCGGTCGGCACCCCGCCGAGCACGTTGAGAGCGTGGACGTGGCCCTCGAAGAACGCCTCCTGGCCGGCCGAGGCGAAGATGCGGTGCACCGCCTTGCCCGAGTAGGACAGCCGGAACGCGAAGAGGTAGCAGGTCACCAGCTCACCGGCCAGACGCACCGTCACGTCCCCGAAGTCGACCTCCGCCTCAGCACCCGGCTTGTGGGTCTGCAGCACGAACGCGTCCACCGCGCCCCGCCCTGCCTCGATGCGGATCTCCTCGCGCCGCGACGCCACGTAGCCGCGGACCATCTGGTAGGAGATCTCGTCCGCGTCGTGCTCGTCCACCAGCCGATCGAAGATCCGCTTCACGGTGTGGCGCTGCTTTCGCGGCGCGTCCAGGTCGGCCCGCAGTATCTGGTCGATCAACGGCTTGAACGGGTCCAGCCTGGTCGCCCTGGGCCGCAGCTTCTTCCGCGGCTCCGGCCAGGCCGACGACAATGCCTTCTGCACCGTGCGGAACCCGACGCCGTACTTGCGCTCCAACGCACGGCCGGACAGGCCCGCCCGGGAATCGCGGCGGATCGCCGCGTACAGATCGACCTTGGACTTCGGCAGCACCCATGCCCCCTCGTCGTGCAGAGCACAACCATGGTCCCGAAGCAAGCACTCAGGTGCTGTCAAAACTCAGCGACATCACTCTCCCGTGGCACAGGACGCTGTCGTCGCTGACCGACAGGTGCTGTCACAACTCACGTATAGAGCCAACCTCCAGCACGGCCACCTCGACCCCACCGACAAGACCAAGCACGCCGAACTGATCTCCTGGCTCACCCGCCAGCGCCACCTTCACGGCCAGGGACTGCTCGACCCGGCCCGCGTCTCGGAGCTGGAGGCGCTCGGCATGATCTGGTCGAAGAACGCCAACGCCTGGGACCGCGGGGCCGCCTACGCCGCCGCGTTCCACCGCGCCCACGGACACCTGGCGATCCCGGCGACCGCCAAACTGGACGACTATGCGGTGGGCGCGTGGATGCGCCGCCAGCGCAAGGCCGACAACCTCACCAAGGACCAGGTGGCCAAGCTCGACCGCCTGGACGAGCTGTGGCGCCTGGAGCCGGACTGGAACAGGTCGTACCGCCGCCTGCTCGCCTACCTCGCCGCCGGCGGCACCCTTGACGGCCCGGCGAACCGCACCGGCGGCGAGGCGGACCCGGCCTTCCGCCCCGGCACCTGGCTGCGCAAGCAGGACAAGGCCCGCACCGACGGCAAGCTGACCGATCACCAGACCGCGCTCCTGGACGCGCTCCACCGGCACGCCGAGACCGTCACCGGCTGACCCGCCCCGCACGACCCCGCCGTCCCGGCCCACCCCGGGCCGGGACGGCGCCCGTTCAAAGGACAGGAGAGGCACCGCACGATGACCGACACCACCGCCCCGACCAGCGCAGCCACAGCGGGTGGAGGCGGTACGACCTTGGTCGCCTGCTTCCCTTGGTTGGCCTGACAATTGCCATTGCCGTGTGGCGTTCATGAAGCGCCACTGGCACTCTGAGCAACCGCGACCCTCAGCATGGGAGCGGGGTCGGCGATTGCCCGCACCGTCGTCGCACGTACTTACGAACACGTACACGTGGGCGGGTCATGACGCGTGTCTCGGGTGGCTCACTGCGCGTGGCAGCGGCAACGGGTTCCAAGTGCAGGGGCACCTGACAGCTGACCCCGGCTTTCACTGCACGGCCTACCTGGAGGGCGGCCCGTTCAGCGACGGGTACTTCCGTGACTTCGGCAAGATGTACACATACGCGCATGGCAACGGTCATGCCGACTGGACTCGTTGGTACAACGACGGCCACAACTTCAACATCCGCATCGTCGTATGCCTCGACCAGGATGTGGAGTACTCACCGTACGTCTGACGCCCGTCTTGTGATGCCGCTGTATCCAAACGTGAGGCGTCGGGCCTGACCGGGTCAGTGCCAGTCGAGCCCGAGTGCGGTGAGCTGGTCGAGTCGCCTGTTGGTGAGTTTGATATCGGGCCGGTCAGGCGGGGACGGTGCTGGCCGAAGCGGGGCGCCGAGGACACCGTGCCCTCCGGCGGCCCGCTGCCCGCCCCGCTCGTCGACGTTGTGGAGGCCTGCGACGTCACCGCGGACCTCGCGGGCCTCGTTGTCACCCCAGACCTGTCAGGGCACCACTGGAAGGACACCGAGGAGTACGCCCAGCTGCGCCGTCTCGGCGTGGTCGACGACTGCGTGGGCCGCCAGATTGAGCAGGCCCGCGGCCGGGCGATCGCCATGCTGGACGACCGCAACGGGCCGTTCGCCGGCGGCTGGCCGACCTGGGCACCGGATCCGTCCTGGCCGCTGCCGCCCGGCGCCGGGCTCCGGCCACGTGCAGCACCGGACCGCGCTGCACCTGCTGCACCCTCACGTCGGCGTGCAGCACCGCCCGGGACAACCGCCCCGGCCGCGCTGCAGAACCCCTTGTCCTCGCCCGCCCCGCGCTCGGGTTTCGCCCCGCGCGGGGCGAAACCCGACCCGGGCGCTGACCTCGGCGGCTACCATCCCGGACATGGACAGCGCCCCGCGAGGCGAAGCCGCGACCGACGGCGACGACCAAGAGCAGCCCGCCGCGGTGCCGGCTGCCGCCGACCAACGAATGCCCCGGAAACCGGGATCGCGCAGCGGCCGTCCGGGCCGTCGCCGCCTGTCCGGCCGCACATGGCGCCGAAGGCCCGCGCCGAGTACCGTCGAACGGCGCCGCCCGGACGCCCCGGACGACAGCCGGAGACCGGTGGGAATCGCCTCGCGGCACGTTGTTCCGGGCCCGGACAGGCCCGTGGGCGCGCTTCCGATGCCGCTTCCGGTCATCCCACCCCTTGGATGGTGCATCACCGCAGGTCAGACCCCTTGTCCAGGCCTCCCGGAAACGCCGACGACCCTTCTGTCGCCTGGCGCGGCCCCCTCAGGGTCTCGCTCCGGGCCACTCCGTTCCTTCGCCCAACCCCCGGGCCGTCCCCCGGCCCCAGGGCGGAGCCCGGTGCTCGCGCCGCGGCCGGGCAGCTCGGCGTTCCGATGGGTGCGGGCGGCCGGGCCGGGCGGGCCAGCGGTGGCCAGGGTGGGCGTGATCGACTTGCGGCGGCCGGGTGGTCCGCTCGCGGCGGCGGGCCCGGGGCGGGGCCCCGGGCGGCGCCCGGGGGGTAGTAAAACCCCGCCCGG
>NZ_JBHJWG010000076.1:9701-22785 GCF_042266305.1 Kitasatospora sp. NPDC056076 | reverse complement strand
CGCGCCGCCAGCCGCTCGACGACCGCCCCGGCGGTGGCGGGCGGGGCGGTCCACAGGAGGAAGACCGCCCCGGCGCCGTCCAGCGCCGGGTCCAGCGACTCGGGCACGGTGAGGTCGCCGGCGAAGACCTCGACCCCGGCCGGCAGGTCCGCCGCCGCCTGGGCGCGACGGGCGAGGGCGCGCACCGGCACGCCCGCGTCGAGGAGGTGGTCGACGACGAGGCGCCCGATCCGGCCGGTGGCTCCGGTGACGAGGACGGGGGGAAGGCCTGGCTGCGGGTTCATACCGCCATGAAAACATTACCGAGTTAAAAAGGCAACCCGGTTAAATAATGCTGGGAGTCGCGTGCCGCTCGGGTGCGGGACGGCGCGGAAAGTCGGACGGGCCGACTTTACCCCCCGCTCCCGTTCCGGGGCGGGCTACTGCTCGGCGGCCTTGCGGCAGGCGTTGCCCGCGATGACGGCGGGGACGTAGTCCTCGCGCAGGAGGTGGTAACAGCTCTGGAAGGCCTGCTGGCCACCGGCCGCGCCGAGCAGGCAGGCGTCCTCCGCGACCTGGGCGTCCGCGTCGGGCTTGTTCTCCAGGACGTAGTAGAAGCACCCCTGCGGGGTGGCGCTCGCGGCCGGGGCGAGGGCGACGACACCGCCCAGGGCGAGCGCGAGGGTGCAACCGGCGGCGGCGACTCGTCGTACCAGCTTCATGGCAGGCAAAGCCTTTCGGTGGGTGCGGAGTTGACGGCCGGCGGCGGGCATTCTGCGCCCACAAACCCCCGGCCCCGCCCATACCTACCGGACGCCCCGCCCCGCCCGGCCGGGCGCCGCGCCGACACCCGACCAAGATCACCCGGAGGGGGTGCCCCGCAGTACCTCGGCCGGGTCGGCGTGGGCGTGCATGGAGACCACCCGGCCGCCGTGGAGGGTGAACACGTCGGCGACGGTGAGGTCCAGCGCGTCGCCGTCCGTCAGCGTGCCGTGCACGTGGTGGACGATCACGACGTCCGCGCCGCGCCGGTACGCGGTCGGCTCGGAATGCAGCTCGGACCACATCGCGTACGAGGCGCTCAGGTACGCGTGCACGGCGTCCCGGCCCGTGTGCGCGCCCCCGTTGGGGAGCTCCTCGGGCTCGACCCACTCCACGTCCGGGTGCAGGTCGGCGACGGCGGCGTCGATGTCGCCCCGGGCGTAGGCGGCGTAGGCGGCCAGGACGAGGGCGACGTCGGGGTCGGCGGGGTCGGCGGGGTCCGCCGGATGCGCGCGGTGTGCGGGGGAGGGGGTCATGGGCGGGACGCTATCCCGGGCGCCGCCGCCCGGCGTGAACGCCGTCGCGGGCCCAGGACCGCGTGTCCTCGGGGTTCACGGGCGGCGGGCCACGAACACCAGCTCCCGCCCCGGCCGGTTCAGCGCCCCGCGCACCTCCTCCAGGACGAAGCCCGCCGCGGCCAGGTCCTCCTCCACCTCGGCCCGCTCCCGGAAGCGCAGCGTCGAGTCCGAGGTCAGCACCTGCCCGTCCGCGCCGAACACGTACGTCGAGCGGAACGACACCAACGGCCATTCCACCCCGATCAGTTCGATCCAGTGCTCCACCGGCCCGACCCCGGCGACCTCCGCCACCCGGTGGGAGCGCTCCCGGGTCCACCCCTCCCAGGCCCGGGCCGCCGGATCCCGGGTCTCGAACACCAGGCGCCCGCCCGGGCGCAGCGCCCCGAAGGCCCCCCGCAGGGTGCGCCGCCAGGCGGGCGGGTCGGCGATCGCCTGGGCGACGTTGGCCGTCATCGTCGCCAAGTCGACATCCAGCGGCGGGAGTTCACCCGCGTCCCCGTGGATCCAGCGCACCCGCCCGGCCCCCGGCTTCGCCCGGGCCACCTCGACGGAGGCCGCCGCCGGATCCACCCCGGCCACCTCGATCCCGCGTCCGGCCAGCAGCAGCGCGAACACCCCGGTACCGCAGCCGAGGTCCAGCACCCGGCGCGCGCCGAACTCCTCCACCATCCCCACGTAGGCGTCCAGGTCGCCGCGGTCGGGGTCCAGCGGGTCGTAGACCGCGGCGAGCCGCGGATGCGCGTAGCACTCGTCAGCCATGCCGACCACCTTACGGTCCGTCCCCGAACCCCCGAACCCCCGCCCGCCGACGGCGGAAACCCGGGTGACCCGGCCGGTCGTGGCGGCGACACTGGCGCCATGACCGCTTCCGCCGCCCCCCGACTGCTGCGCCCGCGCGCCCTGGCGCCCGGGGACCTCGTCGTCATCGCCGCGCTGTCCGGTCCGCTGCCGGCCGCCCACGAGCCCAACGTCGAGCGGACGGCGGCGGTGCTGGAGCGGATGGGATTCCGCGCGCGCCGGTCCCCGCTGCTCGCGGCGGGCCGCCACCACTGGTGGAGCGCGGCCGCGCCGGCCGAGATCGCCGCGGAGCTCAACGCCCTGCTGCGCGACCCCGAGGTGCGCGCGATCGTCGCCAGCGACGGCGGGCAGACGGTACTCGGCTACCTCGACCTGATCGACGTCGAGGCGATCACCGCCGACCCCAAGCCGATCCTCGGCTACAGCGACGTCTCGCTGCTGCACCTGGTGCTCCACGCGCGCACGGGCCTGGTCGGCTTCCACGCCGACATGGCCGTCCCCGGCTTCGGCGGGAGCTGGCCGTGCGCGCCCGCGGCACGGCAGGCGCAACTGGAGGGGCTCTACGCCGGATTGCTGACCGGCACCGGGGCGATCGGTGCGCTGCCCGCCGGCGAGTCGTGGGAGTGCTGGCGCCCCGGTCGCGCGGAGGGCCCGCTGATCGGCGGGGTGATCAACCGCATCGTGCTGGCGCAGGCGACGCCCTTCGCGCTGCCGCTGGAGCGCTTCGACGGCGCCGTGCTGTTCTGGGAGGAGATGGGCGGCCTGGCCTCCCACGTGTGGAGCTACCTCCAAGTACTGCGGTACAGCGGCGTCCTGGACCGGATCGCGGGCATGGTCGTGGGCGTTCCGCGCGAGATCGGCGGACTGGAGCCCGGCGCGTCCCCCACCCTGCGCGAGATCGTCCTCGACGTCCTGGGCGAGCGTGACATCCCGGTCCTGGGCAACGTCGACTTCGGGCACGCCGGCCCCAACCTGCCGATGCCGGTGGGCATCCGAGCCGGCCTCGACGCGCAGCGGCGCACCTTGGCGCTGCTCGAACCGGCGGTGGATCCGCGTCCGGCGGACCGGGCGGCGCTCAACTAGCCCTGTTCCGTCGCCGGTTCGGGCGATTGCCGTATCCGCCCCGGCGCCGGGAGGATCCTCCGCAGAAGCACCGCTTCGTGGCGGTGTGCCCGAAACGAGAGGATCGCCCCATGCGCCGCCGGTTCTTCGCCCTCGTCCTGCTCGCCTCCGCCGGGATGCTCGCCCTCGCCGTCCCCGCCCAGGCCGCCACCGGGCTCCTGGTGGTCAACGGCGTGCCCCACGAGAACCCGCAGCGCGGCTGCTACCCGGCCACCTCGCCGGTCCTCGTGGATAACCTCACCAACTCGACCGTCCTGGTGCACGCCGCTGCCAACTGCCAGGGCCCGGTGACGGCCCAGGTGAACCCGGAGCAGTCCGTCGAGACCTTCGGGGCCAGCTACTTCGTCGAATGACCCGGTTCCGCTTCCGGGGCTGCGCATTCCTTGGACCGCCGCCCGTCGGCTACCGCGTACCGCTGTCGTCGAGCCCGGCGACGACCCTGAGGTCCGCCTCGGACACGTCCAGGGCCTCGGCGATCCGGCGGACCAGCGGCAGGTCCGGGTTGTGCCCCTGTCGGAGCATCTGGACGGTGGACATCGCCAGTCCGGCGCTCCTGGCCACGTCCCTGACCGGAATCCCGCGCAGCTCCATCAACCCGGTGAGCACCCGCCCGAACGGATGCGGCTCCGGGCGCCCGGCAGGGGAGACGGCCGGGCCGATCACCACGTCACCCACCTTGGCCTGGAAGCGGACCAGCCGGTCGCCCGTGAACCCGACCTTCGCGACGAACGGCAGGTTCTCGCCGTCGCCGGAGACGACCGTTCCCGGGACCGACACCTCGGCGAACCGCACGGCCGGATCGAGGCGGTGGTCCCCGGTCTCCACCGGGGTTCCCGGCTCGACGCGGTCGACCCTCCAGTCGCGGTTCCACCACGGGAGGTCCCGCAGCAGCCCGTTGAGGAACGGCGGCAGGACGCTCACGTCCACCGGGTCCGGAGGATGCTTCTGACCGACCCAGATGATGCCGGGCCAGTACGTCAGGGCCGCGATCACGTCCGCCGTCAGTGGGCGCTCGGTAGTCTCCACGGCCACACTCTCCCACTCGACGGTGACGGTCTAATCGGAGCTGGAGGAGTGGTCGATGATGACGACGTCGTCGGAGCTGGAGGAACTGCCGGCGGGATGGTCAGTGACGGCGTACCGCTTCGGGCCGGTGCGCCCGTCGCCCTGTCCGAGGCCGGGCCCGCCGTTCACGCCCGTCGCGCTCCCCGGCCCCGGCCCCGGCCCCGGCCCGGGCCCGGGCCGCGCGCCCGTCCCCGTCGTGGTGGCCGCCGCGGCGGGGGCGGCGGGGGTGAGGAGCAGCGCGGCGGTGGCGAGGAGGAAGGTGCGGCGGGCGGGCCGGTTCATGGGTGCTCTCCGGTACGGGGGGTGAGGGTCAGGGCGTGGCGCAGGCGGGCGGTGAAGTGGCCGGTGGTGGGGTGGCGGGCGTCGGGGTCGGGGTCGAGGGCCTGCCGGAGGGTTTCCGGGAGGTCGGGCCAGAGGGCGGCGGGCCAGCCGGTGAGGGGCTCGACGGGGTGGGTGAGCCGGTGCTCCCGGGTGCGGGCCCGGTTGCCGGTGGCCGGCTGGTGGGGGCGTTGCCTAAGGACGCGGTGGAGGATCGCGGCCGCGCTGTACTGGTCGGCGGCCGGGGTGGGCACGGGGCGTGGGCGGGGTGCGAGGCATTCGGGTGCGGCGTAGGCGGTGGTGGTGCAGCGGTTCAGCGCGGCGGCGGCGGCGGGGTCGCCGTCGCGTGCGCAGCTGTCGAGGTCGATGAGGGTGAGGGTGCGGCCGTGGCCGAGGACGATGTTGCCGGGGCTGAGGTCGGCGTGGACGACGCCGTGGCGGTGGAGGCCTTCGAGGGCGTGGCCCAGGGCCAGGGCGAGGTGGGTGAACAGCTCGGCGCTGTCGGGGGACCAGGCGGCCATGGAGCGGTCGAGGTGGGGCAGCAGTTGGTGCAGCGTCAGCCCGCGCTGCCAGGTGGAGGCGAGGTAGTGCAGGTCGTGGTGGACGCCTTCGCCGGCGAGGTCGGCGGTGTCCGGGTGCGTGGCGGCGGCCCGCAGGCCGTGGGCCTCGTTGCGGGCGCGGGCGAGCACGTCGGACGCGGCGTCGCGGCAGGTGGTCTTGAGCGCGACGTGCCCGCCGTCGGGGGCCGTGGCCAGGAAGACGTTCTGGCACTCCCGGCGGCGCAGCAGCCGCAACGGCTCGTACCCGGCGACGTCCCCGCCCAGCAGCCCCTCGCCGTCGCGGCCGTGCGGGCAGCGCGTTTCGGGCCGGCGCGGTGGCGGCGGGCACGCTCCGGGTGCGGGCCGTTGCCCGGTGGCCGCCGCGGGCGCGGCCGCGGCGGCCTGCGGGGCGGGCGGTGGCATCACGTCCTCGCGGGCGCACGGGCGGGGTCGGACACGGGCCGGTCAGACACGGCTGACGGTGAAGGGGATGCGCTTGGTGACGTCCTGGACGCGGACCTCGCCGCTGATCCGCGTGACGCGGGTGCCGCCGCCCGCGCAGACGACGCTGTCGCCGATCGCGTGACCGGCGTAGGAGACGAAGCGGATCTGGCCGCGGCCGCTGGTGTCGACCTTGATCTCGAAGGAGCCGATGGCGTACCGGGAGTCGCTGGGGCCGGTGGCGATCTCGGTCTTGAAGGTGTTGGCGCCCGCGACGACCGGTGTGACGGTCATGGCGCGGTCGTTGCCGTTGGCGGAGGCGGCCCCGGTGAACGGTGCGTCGAGCCCGGCCAGGCCGACGTAGTCGCCGATGGAGCCCCCGCACGTGTCGACGGTGGCGGCGCCCGCCGCCGGTGCGGCGGACAGCGCGGTGGTCAGGGCGGCGGTCAGGGCGAACGCGGCGGCGGCTGCCGACCGGTGTCCTCTTCGCATGGCAGGGTGTCCCTTCCGGTGGACGGATCCCCGTCAGTATGCGAATCGCCGGGCCGCGTCGCGGGGGACACCTTCGCGCGGGCCGCCAGGATCACCGCAGCGGCGTAGTGCGAGCGGCCGGGCCGGCTGCGGAGGCGGCCCGCGGGTGCGCCGACTGCTGTGCCGGGTACGGGTGTTCGAGGTGGGGGGCGGCCTCGGCCGCTCAGGGCCACGGCCGCAGGTCGTCGCAGAAGGTGGTGGCGGTGCCCGCGAGGCGCCAGCGGCGGCTGTGCCGGGAGTGGGTCCAGGTCTCGGGCGCGGTGCGGGTGGCGTCGATCCAGGCGGCGAGTTCGGGCAGGGCGCCGTGCCGCAACGCGAGCCGGGCGGTGGAGCGTTCGGCGGCCGGCAGCGGGGAGACGCCGACCCGTACGGTCGACCACCACGCGGGGTGGAAGCCGCCCATGCCGTAGTTGGAGCGCACCGGCGGGATCCACTCCGCGTGCAGCAGGGTCCCGTCCTCCCAGGGGCGGCTGTCGAAGTCCAGGCGGACGGTGTCCGCCCGCTCGGCGCCGAGCACGCCGAGCGCGTCGCGGACGTCCGTGGCGGTGAGCGGCCACGACAGCCCGCCGGGCAGACGGCGGTTACGGGAGGGCACGGCCCGAGGATGGCACGCGCCCGGGCCGGGGCGCACGCGAATTCGCGCTGATCGGGGCGGGGGCGATGATCAACGGTGGCCGGCGGCCGCCTAGGGTCACGTGCATGTCCAGGACCACACCGCCGCGCCCGCTCGACGTCGAGGCGCTCTTCCCGGAGCTGACGGCCCACCGGGGCACCACCACCCGCCTCCACCCGCGCCCGGGGCGCCCCGACGCGACGGTCAGCTCCGTGGGCGGCCCGCTGCTGTGGCCCTCGGACGAACCCTGGCCGGTGTGCACCGACCCCCACAACCACAGGCGCGGCCACCGGCCGGCCGACGTCCACGAGCAGCGCCGGATCCTGGACGCCGCCTGGCGCCGGGACCCGGCCATCGGCCCCACCGACGAGGAGCGGCAGCTGCTCAAGGAACTCGAACGGCGCCACCGCGTCGAGGAAGGGGGCACCGCGGCCGACCCGCTGCCCCTGATCGGCCTCGCCCAGCTCTACCGGGCGCAGATCCCCGACCTGCCCGCCGGGCCGGACGGCTGCGACCTGCTCCAGGTGTTCTGGTGCCCCTTCGACGCCCACGGCCCCGGCCGCACCGGCATGCTGCTGGACCTGCGCTGGCGCCGCTCCTGGGAGGTCGCCGACGTGCTGACCGACCCGCCGCGCCCGCAGGTCGTCGGCTACGAGGGGTACCTGCCCGAGCCGTGCGTGCTGCACCCCGAGCAGGTGGCCGCCTACCCGTTCGCCGGCCTCCTCCCGGAGGACCTGGGCGCCCGCATCCACGCCTGGGAGGAGGCGCTGGAGGAGGAGGCCGCCGAGCAGGCGGCGGACGCGGACGCGGACGGGGACGGGTGCGGGGACGGGTGCGGCGACGGCGAGGGCGACGGGGAGGAGCCGGTGGGCTACCAGTACGACCTGTCCATCCCGCCGGGCTGGCGGGCCGGCGGCTTCGCCTCCTGGCACGTCACCGACCCGGCCCCGATGGACTGCCCGGCCTGCGCGGCGCCGATGCACCTGCTGCTGACCGTCGACAGTTCGGAGTGGGACGGCGGCACCGGCAGCTGGAGGCCGCTGGAGGAGGAACGGGACCCGCGCTCCTCCAGCACCCCGACGGGGGTCACCGTGGGCCGCTGGGGCGAGCTCAACGTCTTCGCCTGCCCCGCCGACCCCGCCCACCCGCACCGCTGGAGCGTCCAGTAGGGCCGGCCGGGACCGCCCGCAGGCGCCCGGTGGCGCTCGGCGAGGCCGTCAGGTCGCGGCCCGCTCCGGGGGGAAGTCGGCGCTGAGAGTGACCTCCCGCCAGTCGTCGAAGCCGGCCCTGAGGGAGTCGAGCTTGGCGGTGGCGATGTCGTACGCGGCCTGGCCCAGGAGCAGGCGCAGCGGCGGCTGTTCGGCCGTGACGGCCTCGATGACGGCCCGGGCGGCGCGGGCCGGGTCCCCGGGCTGGTGGCCGTAGGTGGCCAGGGTGCCGGCGCGTCGTGCGCCCGCCGTGGGGGCGTAGTCCTCGATGGTGGTGGCGGACTGGCGCATCGAGGGGCCGGACCAGTCGGTGCGGAACGCGGCGGGCTCGACGATCGTCACCTTGACGCCCAGCGGGGCGAGTTCGGCGGCGAGCGCCTCGGAGAGGCCCTCCACGGCGAACTTGGTCGCGTGGTAGTACCCGGTGGCGCCGAAGCCGACCAGGCCGCCGAGCGAGGAGATGTTGACGATGTGGCCCGCGCGCCGGGCGCGCATGCCCGGCAGAACGGCTCTGGTGGTGTCGGCCAGACCGAAGACGTTGGTGTCGAACAGGGCGCGGATCTCGTCGTCCTCGCCCTCCTCGACGGCGGCGAGGTAGCCGTAACCGGCGTTGTTGACCAGGACGTCGATCCTTCCGAAGGCGGTTTGCGCCCGGGCGACCGCCGTCGCGATCTGCCCGGAGTCGGTGACGTCCAGGGGCAGGGCGAGGGCGCGTTCGCCGTGCCCGCGGATCAGGTCGGCGACCTTTCGGGGGTCCCGGGCGGTGACCACGGCCCGCCATCCGCGCTCCAGTACGGCGGCGGCCAGGGCCCGGCCCAGGCCGGAGGAGCAGCCGGTGATGAACCAGACCGGCACGTCAGGGGAGGTCATACGGGAGGTGCCCTTCGCTCGAAGTCTCGTGTGCGGTGTCGTGTGCGGTGTCGTGTGGGACGTCGTGTGGGATGTCGGGTGGGGCGTCGCGGGGACCGGTGCCGGTGAAGCCGGCGAGCAGGGCCAGCGACTGCTCGGCGGCGCTGCCGGGTTCGGCGCGGTAGACGACGAGGTGCTGGCCGGGGGCGCTGTTGACGGAGAAGGTCTCGAAGCCCAGGGTGAGGTCCCCGACCAGCGGATGGCGGAAGCGCTTCGTCGAGGCCGTCTTGGCCCGTACCTCGTGGCGCGCCCACATGCGGGCGAAGTCGGCGCTGCGCACGGACAGTTCACCGACCAGCTCCCGCAGCCGCCGGTCGTCCGGGGTGGGATCGGTGGCTCGCAGCGCCGCCACGCACCCCTGCGCGACGACGGGCCAGTCCCGGTAGAAGTCCCGGGCGTTCGGGTTGAGGAACATCGCCGTGATCAGACCGGTGTCGCCGCCGAGCCAGGAGAACAGTGCCTCGCCCAGGGAGTTGACGGCCAGCAGGTCGAGGTAGCGGCCGTAGACCAGGGCCGGTGTGTCCGCCCAGGCGTCCAGCAGGGCCACCAGCTGCGGGCCCGCGTACTCCCGGGCGGGCTCGGGGCGTCCGGGGTGCGGCGGGTCGACCAGGGCGCGCAGGTAGGCGGCTTCCTCGCCCTTCAACAGCAGGGCGGCTGCCAGGGCCCGCCGGACCTGGGGCGAGGGATTGCTCTCGCGTCCCTGTTCCAGCCGCACGTAGTAGTCGGTGCTCACCCCGGCGAGCACCGCGATCTCCTCGCGCCGCAGACCGGGAGTACGGCGCGCCCCCGCGGGCATCCCGTGGTCCTCCGGGCGCACCAGCGCGCGCCGGGCCCGCAGGAACTCACTCAGCCGGTTCGTGTGCATGGCCACCACCGTAGGGGGACGCGGCACGAAGAAGGTGGCCCTGGCACACCCACCCGCTCGGCCACCCGCTCGACCGGCCGTACGGGCGGGCCGTTCTGGCACAATCGACCGCATGTCCGAACAACCCCACGACGCCCTGAGCGAGTTGAGGGCACTGCACCCGGCGGTGGCGGCGGCCGGTTCGGTGTGCGAGGCCCTGCGGGCGGCGGCCGAGCGGGCGGGGTACGTCCTCGCCGTCGAACCGGCCGCGGCGCAGGGCCTGGGCCTGCTGGGCGCGACGGTGCGCGCCGAGGGGCGGACCGCGTACGCCACGCTGCTGCGCGAGGGCGGCGGCGACGGCGAGGGGGAACACGAGGGCGGTGGCGGTGGCGGCGGGGGCCGGGTGCTCGCGGTGGACTGCTGGGACTACCGGGCCTGCGCGGCCACCGGCAGCACCCGGGACCCGGCCGAGGCCGCCGACGTGCTGCGCGCCTGGGTCCAGGGCGCCGGGGCGGACGAACTCACCGCCCGGTGGCCCTTCCTGCGCACCCGCGACCTCGCCGCGGCCGACCTGCGCGGCGAACGGGAGGCCGTCGCCCGGCGCTGGCAGGGCCGGCTGCAGGGCCCCGCCCGCGGGATGGCCGGCGAATGGCGCAGGCTCGCCGTGGCCGCCCACGCCGAGCCCAGGCTGCGGGTGCTCTCGCCCGGGCGGGCCATGTACTGGTTCACCCTCAGCCGCCGCGCCACCCCGCCGGTCAGCCAGGACCTGCCGCAGACCAGGCCGCTGGGCCGCGGCCGCTACGAGGTGACCCACGCCGACGGGCGGGTGCGGACGGTGGAGGGCGCGGCGGCGGCCGTCGCGGTGATCCTGGAGGGCCTGCCCGGCGACCTGCGGTGACCGGCCGGACGGTGGCACACTCGACCGCATGTCCGAACAACCTCCCGAGCACACCGACCCCTTGGGCGCGTACGCGGCGCTCTACCCCGAGGTGGCGGCGGCCGGCTCGGTGCGCGACGCCCTCCAGGCGGCGGCCGACCGGGCGGGCCTGGAGCTGGCCGTCGAGCTGACCTCCTCGCCGGGCTGGCGTTACGTGGCCGCGAAGGCCGAGACCGAGACCGAGACCGGGGCTGAGGCCGACGGCCGCTCGGCGACCGTCATCATCCCGCGCGGCGAGGAACGGGTCTTCCTGGTCGACTGCTGGCTCGGCGGCATCCACATGGCCACGGGCGGCGCCCTGGAGCTGGCCGACGTCGCCGCGGTGTTCCACGCCTGGGTGCGGGGGAGCGGGGTGCGTGAACTCACCGCCCGGTGGCCCTTCCTGCGCACCTGGGACCTCGCCGAGGCCCACGAGCGCGGCGAGGCCGAGGCCGTCGCCGCGCGGTGGCGGATGATGCAGCGCGGCCCCCTGCCCCACCGCGACGCCGAACTCCTGAACCTGATCCGGGCCGCCCACGCCGAGCCCCGGCTGCGGGCCCTGTCACCGGGGCAGTCGATGTGGTGGTTCACCCTCAGCCGCCGGGCCGCGCACCCCGGCGTCGGCGAGTTCCCGCGGACCAGGTCGCTGGGCCGGGGCCGCTTCGAGCTGACGTTCCCCGACCGCAGCGTGCGGGTGGTGGAGGGCGCGGAGGCCGCCGTCGCCGTGATCCTGGAGCACCTGCCCCCGGACCTCACCCCCTGACCCGCCGCCCGCCGCCCGCCGTTCACCCGGCCCGGCGGGCCAGTTCGGCGTTCGCGCGCTCAGTGATCAGGGCCAGCGCCCGGCCCGCGGCGGCCAGGTCCGCGTCCGGGATGCCCGCGTACAGGCGGGCCGAGATCCCGGCCGTCTCGGCCCCGGCGCGCTCGTACAACTCGCGCCCGGCCGTGGTGAGTTCGAGCCTGCCGTCGGGGCGCTCGGCCAGCAGGGCGGCCGCCGTCAGCTCGCCGACGACGGCGCGCACCGCCGCCTCCGGGGCCTTGAGCGAGCCGGCGACCTCGGCGACGAGCTCGCCGGCCCCGACCGACCCGCCCGCGGCGGTGACGGCACGCAGCGTCACGTTCTGCTCGAAGGTGGCGCCGTGGCGGGCCAGGACGCCCTCCAGGAGGGCGCGGGCGGCGTAGTGGGCCAGGGCGATGGAGCGGGGGTTGAGCGCGGTGGTGGTCGCGGTTGCGGTGGTGGTGGTCATGGCCGGTGCTGCTCCTCGTCGTCGTCGGTGTTCTGGTCCAGCGGTACGTCGAGCAGGGCGGTCAGCTCGCGGGTGAACTCCTGGGCGCGCGGGCTGTGTCGGCCGCCGAGGGGTTCCAGCAGCCGCTCCAGCAGGCCCTGGACGACGGCGACCGCGCGGCCGGTGACCTCGCGGCCCTGTTCGGTGAGCGAGAGCTGCATCGCGCGCGGGTCCTTCGGGTCCCGGGTGCGCTCGACCAGCCCGGCGGCCTCCAGGGCGCGGGCGAGCTTGGAGACGTAGAGGGCCTCCAGGCCGGTGCGGTCGGCGAGTTGGCGCTGGCTGGGGCGCTGCCCGGTGCGGGCCAGGCCGTACAGCGAGCCCAGCAGCGCGTACTGGGCGTGGGTCAGGCCCAGCGGCGCGAGGGCCCGGTCGACGGCGACCCGCCACTTCATGGACAGGCGCCAGACCAGGAATCCGGCGGTGGCGCTCTCGGCTGCTTCGCTCATGACGGATACCGTACATGGCTACTATGTCCATGGCTACTGTTTTCCCGGCCGGGGAGAATGGGGCCGAACGCCACAGCGGAGGAGCGGCCCCGTGCCCGAGCAGCAGCAGGAGCAGCAGCACCGGATCGTCCTGGTGCGTCACGCCAAGTCCGCCTGGCCCGACGGCGTCGACGACCACGAGCGCCCCCTCGCCCCGCGGGGCCTACGGGCCGCCCCGCTCGCCGGGCGACGGCTCGCCGGCCACGGCTGGACGCCCGACCTCGCGCTCGTCTCGACCGCCGAACGCGCCCGCCGCACCTGGCAGTTGCTGGCCGCCGAGCTCCCCGCCCCACCCGAGGCCGTCCACGACGGGCGCCTCTACGGCCTCGACACCGGCGAGCAGCTGATCGCCCTCCTCGCCGCCCTCCCCGACCCGGTCGCCACCGTCCTGGTGCTCGGGCACAACCCCGTCCTCCACGAGGCGGCCGACGCCCTGGCCGGCGAGGCCGACGACCCGGCGCAGGCGGCCCGGCTGCGCGAGCGCTTCCCGACCGCCGCCGTCGCCGTGCTGGCTTTCACCGGCCCCTGGCAGCGCCTGCGGCCCGGCACCGCGCGGCTGGTCGACCACTGGACGCCCAAGGGCGGCTGAGGTCGGCCGAGGGCGGCCGGGGCGGTAGTCGCGAAGGCCCGCACCGGTACGGGGGGGCGCGCCAGCCCGTGGGAGTGTTGCCCGGGCGGCCCCCAATGCGC
>NZ_JBHJWG010000076.1:1049-9691 GCF_042266305.1 Kitasatospora sp. NPDC056076 | reverse complement strand
GTGGGGGGGGGTGGGGGGGGGGGGGGGGGGGGGGGGGGGTCGGCGCCCCCCCCCCCCCGGGCCCGCCCCCCCCCCACTCCCGGTGACGGGTTACCCCGGCCGGCCCCAATGCTGCGCCGGGGCGGGGTGGTTCACCCGAACGGGATTCGTATGCCTACCGCTCCCGCACCCGTCGCAGCCCGATGTCGGAGACCTCGCCCAGGTGGCCGAGCTTGTCGGGGTTGGACACGGAGTGCAGCGCCCGGATCGCGCCGTCGGCGATGTCCAGCTCCAGGACGGCGGCCACGCGCCCCCGCGGGTCGTAGGAGACCGCGCCCGGGCGGCCGTTGACCATCGCCGGGTGCAGGGTGATGCCGAGTTCGCGGCCGCGGCCGAAGCCGAAGGCGAGCAGCTGGGCGACGCGCTCGCGGCCGGCGACCGACTTTCCGACCGCCTGGGCCTTGCCGCCGCCGTCGCCGTGGAAGACCACGTCGGGGGCGAGCAGGTCCAGCAGCTCGGTCAGGTCCCCGCCGGCGGCCGCCGCGAAGAAGCGGCGCGCCAGTTCGTCGCCCTCCGCGCGCCGGGCCGCGGGGAGCGGGGTGTCCGCGTCGCTCGCGGCCAGGCGTTTGCGGGCCCGGGCCAGGATCTGACGGCAGTTCGCCTCCGACTTGCCGGTCAGCTCCGCGACCTCCGGGTAGCCGTAGCCGAAGGCCTCGCGCAGCAGGAACACCGCCCGCTCCACGGGGGAGAGGGCCTCCAGCATCAGCAGCAGGGCCATCGACAGCGAGTCGGCCAGTTCGGCGTGCTCGGCGGGGGCGTCGCCGGGGCGCTCGGCGAAGGCGACCACCGGCTCCGGCAGCCACTCGCCGACGTAGGACTCGCGCCGCACCCGCGCCGAGCCGAGGTGGTTGATGCCCAGGCGGGTGACCGAAGTGGCCAGGTACGCCTTGAGGTTGGTGACGGTGGTGCCCGCCCGCTGGGCGCGGGTCAGGTTGAGGAAGGTGTCCTGGACGAGGTCCTCGGCGTCGCCCACCGAACCCGTCATGCCGTAGGCGATGGAGAACAGCAGCGGCCGGTACCCCGCCGCCTCCGTCGCGCCCGCGCCGCCCGCCGCTCCCGCCGCTCCCGCCATGGCCACCCCGTCTCCCGTCCCCGGCGCCGCCCCGGCCCCGGGGTGGCGCGCGTCACCGTGGGCGGCTGTCACGGGCCGCCCGGCCGCCCTGTCCCAGAGGGCAGCAGCGGACAAACGTACCGAGGAGAACGAGCGTCATGAACACTGCCCTGTGGACCGTCACCGCCCTGCTGGCCGCCGCCTACCTGCTCGGCGGCGCCTTCAAGGTGCTGGTGCCCAAGGAGCGGATCGCCGCCGCCGGGCGCAGCGGCCGCTGGGTCGAGGACTTCGGCGCGGGGGCGGTGAGGGCGATCGGCGCCCTCGAAGTCCTGGCCGCGCTCGGCCTGGTGCTGCCCGCGCTGGTGCACGTCGCGCCGGTGCTGGTGCCGCTGGCCGCGCTCGGCCTGGCGCTGCTGATGGCCGGCGCGGCGGCGGTGCGCCTGCGGCGCCGGGAGTACCCGCTGGTGGCGGTGGACGCGCTCTACCTGCTGCTGGCCGCCTTCGTGGCCTGGGGCCGCTTCTGACGGCGGCTTCCTTCCTCGACCGGCCCCCGGCGGGCCACATTGCTAGGGTGCGCGGATGGAAGACCTGGACCTGGGAACCGTGGCCTGGCCGCCCGCGCCGATCCGCACCGAACGCCTCGTGCTGCGCGGCAGCCGGGAGTGCGACCGTGCGGCGTTCGTCGACCTGTTCTCCTCGCCCGAGGTGCACACCTACCTCGGCGGGGCCCGGCCGCGCGCGCAGGTGGAGCGCGAGCTGCCCGGGGCGCCCGAGGACCGGCCCGGGACCTTCGTCGCCGAACTCGACGGGGCGATGGTCGGCCTGGTCCTGCTCCGCCGGGCGACCGGCCACCGCCGCCCGGCCGCCACCGGCCGGCTCGACCTCGGCTACCTGTTCCTGCCCCGGGCCTGGGGGCGCGGCTACGCCGCCGAGGCGTGCACGGCGGCACTGGCCTGGCTCGCCGGCGCGCTGCCCGGCGAGGCGGTGGTGCTGACCACCCAGAGCGCCAACACCGCCTCGATGCGGCTCGCGGCGAAACTGGGCTTCACCGAGGTGGAGCGCTTCCGGGCCTGGGACGCCGAGCAGTGGCTCGGCATCCGCCCCCCGGCACCCGGCGCCTGACCGCGCTTCCGCTCAACTGCGCTCAACTGCGCTCAACTGCGCCGCGCCCGCCCGGCGTTCGGCTGCGCTGCGCCAGGACGGCGATCGCCTCCCGGCACCAGTCCCGGTTGCCCCGCTCGAAGGCCAGGCCGCGCAGGCAGGTCAGGTACGGGCCGATCCGCTCGCCCTCGCGCAGGAACCGGGCCTCGTCCCACCCGCCGCGCATGCCGTGCAGCATCCGCTCGAACAGGTCGATCTTCGCCTGGGCGAACTCGGCGCGCTCGGCGAGCTGTTCGGCGAGCACGGCGGGGTCGAGGTGGTCGGCGGCGCGGACCTTGACCATCAGGTCGTCGCGTACGAAGGAGGGCTTGGCGCTCGCGGCGGCGAAGTCGTCCAGTTCGGCGAGGCCGGCCGCGGTGACGGTGAACAGCCGCTTGGTGGGGCGCCCCTCCTGCGCCACCTCCCGCCCGGCGACCAGCCCGTCCCGTTCCAGCCGGGCCAGTTCGGCGTAGAGCTGCTGCGGCTGGGCGTACCAGAAGTTGGCCACGCCGAGGTCGAAGGCCTTGGCCAGGTCGTAGCCGCTGGTCTCCCCGTCCAGCAGGGCGGCCAGCACGGCGTGTCGCAGGGCCATCGGGTCGGCCCTCCCTCCTGTTGCCGGATGTGCTCCGCATGGTAGTAGTCATCAATCTGACTAGTCACATCCATGACTATCCCGGGAGTGCCGCCATGACCGCCGCCACCACCGCTGCCACCGCCGCCGAGCGCCTGCGCGCCGCCGTCGACGCCCGCGACCTCGCCGCGCTGGACGACCTGTTCACCGACGACATCCGCTTCTACAGCCCGGTCAAGTTCGGCCCCTTCGAGGGCAAGCCCATGGTGCTCGGCCTCTTCGGGGTGCTGCTGCGCACCTTCGAGGACTTCCGCTACGTCGGCGCGTACGAGGGCGCCGCGCAGACCAGCGCGGACGGCACCGAGGCGCCCTCGGCGGTGCTGCTGTTCCGGGCGGTGGTGGGCGGCAAGGAGATCCACGGCATCGACCTGGTGCACGTCGACGAGCAGGGCCGGATCAAGGAGTTCACCGTGATGGTCCGCCCCCAGTCCGCCGTCCAGG
Source organism: Kitasatospora sp. NPDC056076 (assembly GCF_042266305.1). Classification (NCBI taxonomy): domain Bacteria; kingdom Bacillati; phylum Actinomycetota; class Actinomycetes; order Kitasatosporales; family Streptomycetaceae; genus Kitasatospora; species Kitasatospora sp. NPDC056076. The sequence continues at coordinate 6,389 of NZ_JBHJWG010000076.1, read as the reverse complement.
CCCTCGGCCAGGCGGTCTTCGCCGGCCTGATCGCCGCCGGCCTGGTCCCCGCCCCGCCCACCGCCTGAGACCCCCTGCCCGAGGCCCCGGCGCCCTGTCGGTACGGTCCCCCGTTCAGTCCAGCAGGGCCGCCACCGCCGCCACCGGCCAGTGGCCGGCGGCGCCGGGGCGGGTGGCGAGGTAGCCGGCGGTGCGCCAGGGGCCCCAGGTGTGGGATTCGGCGAGGCCGGCGGCCAGGGTGCGCAGGTAGGCGGGGGAGGGGGCGGTGGGGGTGGCGCCGGCCAGGCCGGTGGGGGAGGTGAGGGTGAGCACCGGGCGCCCCCGGAGCGCGCCCACGCGCAGGAGGGTCTCGTAGCGGCCGGGGCCGAGCCGGTCGCGCCCGGTGGCCAGGACCCGGGTGAGGTCGAGGTCGGCGGCGGGGGTGCGCTGTATCTCCTGGGCGGCGACGTCGCCGAACTGGCCGGCCGTGACGAGGTAGGCGCGGCAGGGCACCCGCCCGGGCCCGGCGGGGTCGTAGAAGGCGGTGCCGCCGCCCCAGGTGGCCGAGTGCCCGGCGAAGTACACCGTGCCGGGCAGGGTCAGGGCCGCGCTGGCGCGCGGCGGGCGCCGGTCGCGGCAGCCCGGGCAGGCGCGTGCCGCGCCCGCGGGGCGGCCGCCGCAGAGGTAGCAGGAGAAGCGGGCGGCGTGCAGGTTGGACCCGTACGCCGCGTACCAGAGGAGCCGGTCCCGGCCGGTGGTGCCGGGGCGGGCGGCCCGGGCGCACACCGAATTCACAGGAAACATCCGCACGGAAAAGGGCGGCGGCAGCCTCCCACACAAAGATGAGAATGACGTGCACAGGTCGAGAATCCGTCCGAAACCCCCCGATTCGGTAGCCGACCCCTCACTACCTGTACCGTTCCGGTCGCCATGGTGTTCATCACTCTTCCCTCCGTCGTCACGCCCCTCCGGTTTCCGCCGATTAGCCTTCACCATCGAAAACGCTCGAAACCCCCCGAAATGACATTCGATTCGTATCGGTGCCTGAGGAAACGGCATCGATGATGAGAATTCTCTTTGACCGCACCTTCGCTGCATCCAGCCGACTCCCAGCGGAGTCATGGTGAGTGGGCGCGTCCCACCAGGCGACGACCAGGTCACCGCACGTAGCAGGCAATGCGCGCCCTCCCAGGAAAACGGAGCCGAGGAACCCACCCCATGGACGCACGGCATGACACGTCCGGCCCAGTCACGCTGCACCGCCCCCACCCGGGGCAGGCAGCCGGCTGGCCGGTGGCCCAGCCCGCCCACCCCCGAAGCCTCCTCGACGTCATCGCCGCCACGGCCGACGCGCACCCGCACGCGCCCGCCCTGGACACCGGCGACGCCGTCCTCGACTACAGAACCCTGCTGCAGGAGGTCGACGCCCTCGCCGGCGTCCTGGCCGGCCACGGCATCGGCACCGGCGACCGGGTGGGCGTACGCATCCCCTCCGGCACCGCCGACCTGTACGTCGCCATCCTCGCCGTGCTGCGCTGCGGCGCCGCCTACGTCCCGGTGGACGCCGACGACCCCGACGAGCGCGCCGAGATGATCTGGCAGGACGCCCGGGTCTGCGCCGTCGTCGGCGCCGAGCGCCGCCTGTTCGCCGGCCCCGCCGCCCGCCCCTCGGGCCGCCCCGCCTGGCCCACCCCCGCCGACGACGCCTGGATCATCTTCACCTCCGGCACCACCGGCCGCCCCAAGGGCGTGGCCGTCACCCACCGCAGCGCCGCCGCCTTCGTCGACGCCGAGGCCCGGATCTTCCTGCGCCCCCAGCCGCTGGGCCCCGGGGACCGCGTCCTGGCGGGCCTGTCGGTGGCCTTCGACGCCTCCTGCGAGGAGATGTGGCTGGCCTGGCGCCACGGCGCCTGCCTCGTCCCCGCCCCCCGCTCCCTGGTCAAGGCCGGCACCGACCTGGGCCCCTGGCTCGTCCAGCGCCGCATCACCGCGATCTCCACCGTCCCCACCCTGCTCGCCCTGTGGCCCCAGGAGTGCCTGGACCAGGTCCGCCTGATCATCGTCGGCGGCGAGGCCTGCCCGGCCGAACTGGTCGAGCGCCTGGCCGTCCCCGGCCGCGAGTTCTGGAACACCTACGGCCCCACCGAGACCACCGTCGTCGCCACCGCCGCCCGGATGCTCCCCGGCGAGCCGGTGCGCATCGGCGCCCCCCTGGACGGCTGGGAGATCGCCGTCGTCGACCAGAACGGCCACCCCGTCCCCTGGTACGAGAGCGGCGAACTGCTGATCAGCGGCATCGGCACCGCCCGCTACCTCGACCCCGCCAAGGACGCCGAGAAGTACAGCCCGCACCCCGCGATCGCCTCCCCCCGCGTCTACCGCAGCGGCGACCTGGTCCGCAACGACCCCGAGGGCCTGGTCTTCCTCGGCCGCGCCGACGACCAGATCAAACTCGGCGGGCGCCGCATCGAACTCGGCGAGATCGACGCCGCCCTCCAGGCCCTGCCCGGCATCCGCGCGGCCGCCGCCGCCGTCCGCAAGACCCCCGCCGGCGCCGACCTGCTGGTCGGCTACCTCGTCGCCCAGCCCGGCACCACCCCCGACCTGGCCACCGCCCGCCAGCACCTGCTGGAGCGCCTGCCCCAACCCCTGGTGCCCGTCCTGGCCCTGGTCGACTCCCTGCCCACCAAGACCTCCGGCAAGGTCGACCGCCACGCCCTGCCCTGGCCGCTGCCCACCACCGGCACCACCGGCCCCGACGGCCCCGCCCAGCCCCTGGACGGCACCGCCGGCTGGCTCGCCGGCCAGTGGGAGCGCCTGCTCGGCATGGCCCCCGGCAACGCCGACGACTTCTTCGCCCTCGGCGGCTCCAGCCTCACCGCCGCCCGCCTGGTCTCCGAACTGCGCACCCGCCACAGCGGCGTCTCCGTCGCCGACCTCTACGCCCACCCGGTACTCGGCGACCTCGCCGGCTACCTCGACTCCCTCGCCCCGGCCCCGCGGGCCCAGGCGGCCGCGGCCGGGCCGGAATCCGCCGCGACCGCCCCGCCCCGCAGGCCGGTGCGCCCCACCCCGCGCAGCGCCGGCCTCTGGCAGACCCTGATGCTGCTCGCCATGTTCGGCCTCTCCGGCCTGCGCTGGGTGATCGTCCTGATCGCCGCCGACAACCTCATGGGCACCGACATCCCCTGGGCCCCGCACAGCTCCTGGTGGCCCGTGGCCGCCGGCGCGCTCCTCTTCTTCACCGCCCCCGGCCGCACCCTGCTCGCCGCCGCCGGCGCCCGCCTGATCACCGCCGGCATCCGCCCCGGCAGCCACCCCCGCGGCGGCCACGTCCACCTGCGACTGTGGGCCGCCGAGCGCTACACCGCCATGTTCGGCACCGGCAACCTCTCCGGCACCCCCTGGGCCGTGCGCTACGCCCGGATGCTCGGCTGCCGCGTCGGCCGCGACGTCCAGCTGCACACCGCGCCCCCGGTCACCGGCCTGGCCCGGATCGGCAACGGCGCCAGCCTCGAACCCGAGGTCGACATCGCCGGCTGGTGGCTCGACGGCGACACCCTCCAGCTCGGCCACCTCGACATCGGCGAGGGCGCCGCCGTCGGCCACCGCGCCACCGTGATGCCCGGCGCCCGCATCGGCGCCGGCGCCCAGATCGCCCCCGGCTCCTGCGTCACCGCCACCGTCCCGCCCGGCGAGCACTGGCACGGCTCCCCGGCCCGCCCCTGCACCGAGGCCCGCACCCCCTGGCCCACCGCCCCCGCCAAGCGCACCCGCGCCTGGAACCCGGCCTACGGCGCCGCCTTCGCCCTCTTCGGCCTCGTCCCCGTCCTGGCCGCCCTGCCCGCGCTGTTCATCGTCTACCCGCTGGTCGACACCGACCGCACCCTGCTCGCCGCCCTGCTCCAGCTGCTGCCGCTGACCGTGCCGCTGGCCGTCCTGACCGTCTTCTGCCACGCCGCACTGATAGCCCTCCTGATCCGCCTGCTCTCGCTCCCGCTGCGCCCGGGCTTCCACCCGGCCACCGGCGGCGTCGCCTTCTGCGCCTGGGGGGTCTCCCACCTCAGCGACGGCGCCCGGCGCACCCTGTTCCCCTTCTACGCCAGCCTCTTCACCCCGGTGTGGCTGCGCCTGCTCGGCGCGAAGGTCGGGCGCCGGGTGGAGGCCTCCACCGTGCTCGCCCTGCCCGCCCTGATGCGGGTCGACGACGGCGCCTTCCTCGCCGACGACACCCTCGTCGCCCCCTACGAGCTGCGCGACGGCTGGCTGCACCTGGGCCGCTCCCACGTCGGGCGCCGCTCCTTCGTCGGCAACTCCGGCATCGTCGGCCCCGGCCGCTCGCTGCCGGACAACTCCCTGGTCGGCGTGCTCTCCGACACCCCCGCCCAGGCCCCCGAGGGCTCCTCCTGGCTGGGCCGGCCCGCCTTCGCCCTGCCCCGGGTGGCCGCCGCCGGCGGCGAGGACCGCACCTACAACCCGCCCAAGCGCCTGATGTGGGCCCGGGCCGGCGTCGAGGTCTGCCGGCTGCTGCCGGTCGTCGTCGCCGCGATCCTGGCCGACCTGGTCTTCGCCGCCCTCCAGGCGATCCGCGACGACTACGGGCTGGGCACCGCCGCCGGCGCGGCCGGCCTGGTGCTGGCGGCCGCCGCCGTGGCCGCCCTGGCGCTCACCACCCTCGCCAAGTGGCTGCTGGTCGGACGCTTCCGGGTGTCCGAGCACCCGCTGTGGTCCTCCTTCGTCTGGCGCAACGAGCTCTACGACACCTTCGTCGAGGAACTCGCCATGCCCTTCGGCGGCGGCGCCATGACCGGCACCCCCTACCTCAACCTGTGGCTGCGCAGCCTCGGCGCGAGGATCGGGCGCGGGGCCTGGTGCGAGACCCACTGGCTGCCCGAGAGCGACCTGGTCACCGTCGGGGCGGGCGCCAGCGTCAACCGCGGCACCGTGCTGCAGACCCACCTGTTCCACGACCGGGTGATGCGGCTGGGCCCCGTCCACCTGGGCGCCGGCTCCACCACCGGGCCGCACTCGATCGTGCTGCTCAACTCCTCGCTCGGCGACGACACCACGGTCGGCCCGGCCTCCCTGGTGATGCGCGGGGAGAACGTCCCCGGCGCCACCCGCTGGCTGGGCAACCCGGTCGCCGCCTGGAACGCCGACGCCACCCCGCCGGCCGGGCGCCGTGCGGCCCGCGGGCGGCGCCGGGCCGCCGTGATGTAGCCCACCCGCACGGGCCCGCGCACAGGCGGTGGGGGGCCGGGCGGACCCCCGGGCGCCCCCCCCGGCCGGGGGGCCGCCGGGGGGGGAGAGACCCCAGTCCACCCCCAGTTTGTAGTAGTGCGGGGGGGGGGGGGGGGTGTT
>NZ_JBHJWG010000076.1:0-1039 GCF_042266305.1 Kitasatospora sp. NPDC056076 | reverse complement strand
GGGCGCGGGGGGGCCCGGGGGGGGCGCGGGGCCGCGGTGATTTCGCCCCCCCGCCGGGGCCCGCGCCCCGGGGGGGGGCCCCGGGTCGACCCGGGGGCCGCACCGCCTTCGCTTTGCCCGGACTTGGGAGAAGAACGCCATGTCCACGGCAATTGTGAAGAAGGCCGGGCGGCGGGGTCGGTTTTGGGCGGCGGGGTCAGTCCTGGGCGGTGGGGCGCACGACGATCTCGCTGACGTCGACGCCGTCCGGCTGCGCGACGGCGTAGCCGATGGCCGAGGCCACGGCGGAGGGCGGCATGGCGATCTCGTCGCGCCGGCGCACCAGCGCGGCCGCGACCTCGGGGCCGGCCCCCTTGCCGACGCCCTCGGTGTGGGTGAAGCCGGGGGAGACGAGGGTGACGCGCAGGTCGGGCCCCGCCTCCTGGCGCAGGCCCTCGGTGAGGACCTTCACCGCCGCCTTGGTGGCCGCGTAGACCCCCTGCGGGGGCCTGACGACGTACGCCGCGGTGGAGCCGACGTTGACGAACTGGCCGGCGCCCTGGCGGCGGAAGACGGGCAGGGCCGCCGCGATGCCGTTGAGCAGGCCGGTGACGTGGGTGGCGACCATGGCGTCCCAGTCGTCCTGGCGCAGCTCGTCGAACGGCGAGACGGCCATCGTGCCCGCGTTGGAGACCAGCACGTCGAGCCGCCCGTACCGCTCCAGGGCCGTGTCCGTCAGGAGCCGCAGGTCCTCGCGGCGCCGGACGTCGACGACGACGCCGGTGGCGTCGGCGCCCCGGGCGGCGACGGCGTCCACGACGGCGTCCAGCCGCTCCCGGCGCCGGGCCCCGAGCACCAGGCGGGCGCCCCGCTCGGCGAGGTGGTGCGCGGTCGCCTCCCCGATGCCGCTGCTGGCGCCCGTGATCGCGATGACCTTGCCCTGGATGCCCGACATGAGCTCCTCCTTCTCCCCGGTGCGTGCGCGGCGGGCGCCCTGCCTAAAGTGAGAGACATGCCTGCTCAGCCCTCTCGGAACAGCCCCACCGACAGCCTGCGTGCC
>NZ_JBHJWG010000075.1:0-23111 GCF_042266305.1 Kitasatospora sp. NPDC056076 | reverse complement strand
ACCGCCGCTGGACCGAGCTCTACACCGCACTCGGCGGCGACGCCGTCCACGTCACCACCGGATAGTCACGTTCCGGCCGACGCTGCGGCGTCCGGCCGCTCGACGCGGGCCCGGGCGGTGCGGGTGTGCGGGGGAGACCACGGCGAGATGATCCGCGCACCGTCTCCAGCCTCCCGCGTACCCGCGGATGCCTCTGACCCTGACGGCGCCGGCACCTGGACGGCGGAGGTTCCTCCGATCCAAGGTTCGAGCCCCCGTCGTTCCATACGCGAGGGTCCGTGGCGGCACCGGCCGCCGGTATCCGGGGCAGGCCGGGCGGAACCGCAGGGCCGACCACACCTCGTCGACGGCGACCTGCCGTACCGGCCGGACGCCGCCCTCCGGCACCCGTGCCCACCTCGTCAGTTCGTTCGGCCGGGTTCACCCCTGAGGGTGTTCCGGAATTGGCACCCATCCGGGCCCTGGCGGCCGCCGAATGGCGGGTGTGAACACCGACGCAGCCCCGCCCCCGCCACCTTCGGTCCGACGTCGGACGCGGGCGGTGCGTGCGGGTGCGGCCGCCGCGGCCGGGGTGGCCGCGGCGGTGGCCGCGCTCGGGGCGGGCGAACTGGTCGCCGCGGTGACCGGCCCCGGTACCGCGCCGGCCATCGCGGTCGGCTCGGCGGCGATCGACCTGACGCCGACTCCGTTGAAGGAGTACGCCGTCCGCACCTTCGGCACCCAGGACAAGGCGGTGCTGCTCGGCGGGATCCTCCTGACGACGGCTCTGCTGGCCGCGTTCACCGGATGGCTGTCCGCCCGCCGTCCGAAGAGCGGAGCAGGTGTCTTCGGGGCCTTCGGCCTCCTGGGCGCTTGGGCCGCTCTCTCCCGGTCGGGTGCGGGCGCCGTGGACGCCGCACCGGCCCTCGCGTCGGGCGCGGTCGGCGCGCTCACCGTCCTCGGCCTGTCACGACTGCTCCGAGCGGCCGCGCCCCCGGCGCGTACGACCGCGCCGACCGCGCCGACCGCGCCGACCGCGCCGACCGCGTCGACCGCGAATTCGGACGACGACCCGGCGCAGCAGGAGCAACCCGCCCCGACCCAGGACACCAGCCGCCGGGCCGTGCTGGCCGCCACCGGCGCGACGATCGCCGTCGGCGCACTCGCCGGTGTCGGCGGCCGGATCCTGGCGGACCGCCGCTACGACACCGGGGCACTGCGCGCGGCCGTTCGGATCCCACCCGCCGCCCAACCGCTGCCCCCACCGCCCGCCACGGTGCGGCCCAAAGTCCCGGGCCTGTGCCCGTTCGTCACCCCGAACACGGACTTCTACCGCGTCGACACCGCCCTCACCCTTCCCCGCATCGATCCCCGACGCTGGGCCCTGCGCATCCGCGGCCTCGTCGACCACCCGCTCCTGCTGACCTTCGACGACCTCCTGCACGAACCGCTGGAGGAACTGGACCACACGCTGACCTGCGTCTCCAACGAGGTGGGCGGCCCCTACGCCGGCACCACCCGCTGGCTCGGCGCCTCCCTCCCGGCCCTGCTGCGCCGTGCTGGGGTGCGTCCCGGAGCCGACCAACTGGTCGGCCACTCCCAGGACGGCATGACCATCGGCACACCCTTGGAGTCGGTACTCGACGGCCGGCGCGCGCTGCTGGCGGTCGCGATGAACGGCGAAGCCCTGCCCGTCGCCCACGGCTTCCCCTGCCGCAGCGTCGTCCCCGGCTTCTACGGCTACACCTCCGCCACCAAATGGCTCGTCGACCTGGACGTCACCACCTTCGCCGCGTACGACCCGTACTGGGTGCGCCGGGGCTGGGACCGTACCGGCGCGGTCCGCACCGCCTCGCGGATCGAGGTTCCGGCTCCGTTCGCCCGTGTTCCCGCGGGGGAGGTCACGGTGGCCGGAACCGCCTGGGCGACGCACCGGGGGATCGCCGCCGTCGAGGTCCGCGTCGACGGCGGCCCCTGGCAGCGTGCGCTGCTCGCCACCGACGCCGGCCCCGATCTCTGGCGGCAATGGACCTGCACATGGGCCGGTGCCACTCCCGGCACCCACCGGATCGAGGTCCGAGCGACCGATGCCGGTGGCGCCGTCCAGACCGAGGAGCGGGCCGCCCCCTTCCCGTCCGGGGCCACCGGCTGGCACAGCGTCGTCGTCACCGTCACCTGAGGGCCCCGACCGGCCCGCCCGGCAACTACCAGACCACCTTCATGACACCGGCACCAGCCGGTGCGGTCCGCCCCAGGGGCTGACCGTTCCATCCTCACAAGGAGATTCCTTCCATGAACGTCACCGCCCCGCGCCGCAACGCGGTCACCGCGCTCCTCGCCGTGACCGCGCTCGCCCTCAGCCTCGGGGCCTGCAGCAGCGGCTCCGGATCGTCCTCCGCCTCCAAGGCCCCCGCCGCCGCGCCGTCCTCGGCCGCCGCCCCCGCGACGGCGGCCGGTGCCGCCATGAGCGACCAGCCGTTCGGGACGGCCTGCGCCGCCGTGCCCAAGGACGGCGCCGGGTCCTTCACCGGCATGGCCAAGGACCCGGTCGCCACCGCTGCCTCCAACAACCCGCTGCTGTCCACCCTGGTGACCGCCGTCAAGCAGGCCGGGCTCGTCGACACCCTCAACTCCGCGCAGAACATCACGGTGTTCGCGCCGACCAACGACGCCTTCGCCAAGATCCCCAAGGCCACCCTGGACGCCGTCCTCGCCGACAAGGAGAAGCTCACCAAGATCCTCACCTACCACGTCGCCCCCCAGCGCCTCGCCCCCGGCGACCTCACCGGCGCGCACAAGACCCTGGAGACCGGCAACGTCACGGTCACCGGTGCCAGCCCCGACTTCACCGTCAACGGCGACGCCAAGGTCCTGTGCGGCAACGTCCAGACCGCCAACGCCACGGTGTACATCGTCGACACCGTCCTGATGCCCACCTCCTGACCCTCCCCACCGGCGGGCCCGGAGGGGACACAGGTGCGGCCCGTGCGACGAACGGGCGCCAGTCCGCAGTCGGGCCGACGCCGGGACCCGTGCCGGGCCCGGTCCGCGGATGCTGTCGGTGCTCCCCGCCGGTCCCGGCGACTGCGGTGCTCGTGTGCTGGAGAGCACGCCCGGAGCCCTTTCGCTCGATCTCACAGGCTTCACAGGCTTCACAGGCGGCTTCGGCTGTTCCCCGTTGCTTCGACGGGGAACAGCCGGAGAGCTTGCGGGGTCAGGGAGTCGAGGTGTCCTGGGTGTCCTTGGCGGCGTCCGATTCGGCAGCGGCGGCGGCGCTGTCGGCGGCGTCCACCTTCTTCCGCATCTCGCCGAGTCGGTCACCGCTCGCCGCCGACCCGCTCGCCGCCGACCCGCTCGCGCCGGCGGACGGTGACCCGGCGGCGGGTGCACCGGTCCTGCCGGGGCCGGTCCCGTTCGTGCCACACGCCGTCAGGGCGAGCGTGGCGAGCAGGGCGGCCGTGACGGCAGCGGTTCGCCGCGACAGCCGAGGGGCTGGTACCGGTGCAGCCACCGGCCTGCCGCCGACCGGGTCGGACGCCGTGCCGGGAATGGTCACTGCGCCGGCGGTCACTGCGCGGTCGGTCACTGCGCGGTCGGGGTGCCGAGGCCCTGCGAGGAGCACCAGGTGGCGACGGCGTTCAGGTCACTCTGGCGCTGGGTCAGCGTCGGCACCAGGCTCTTGCGGTACGTCAGCCGGTCGTTGAGGTCGTTGTAGATCGCGGTGTGGCCGGCGGCCTTGGCGTTGTTCACCCGCTGCTGCAGACGGGCGATCGAGCCGGCCTCGGTGACCGGACCGTTCAGGCGGTCCAGGGCGTTCTGGATCCGCTGCTCGGCCTTCGGCAGCCGCTTGCAGATGCCCTTCGCTCCGTCGCCCTCGGGCGTCGGCAGCACCTTCGGGGTCTGGGAGGCCACCGGGGTGGCACTGGGCGTGGCGGCCTGAGCCGGTCCGGTGAGGGCGACCAGGGTGGTGCCCAGGGCGAGAGCGCCGATCACGGCAGCGGCCTTGCGGTGCGGGTGCATGGCGAAGTCCTCCAGTTGCCACGGGTGGCAGGTCCGGCCGGAGCGTCGGGCGGTCCGGCTGAGCAGGACGATAAGGACCCTCTTTGTGGATTCCTTGTGAGCCGGCGAGCTGGCCCACCGCCCCGCGGGTGTTCCGACGCCCGTGGCGCGTCAGGCGCTCGCACCCGTGGAGCTGATCCATTCGCGGCGGGCCGGCAGGGGCGGGGTCGGGGCGTCCTCGCCGACCAGGGGCAGCCGGACCTCGACGCGGCAGCCGGTCCCGCCCGGCGGCTCGGTGACCGTGACGGTGCCGCGGTGCAGGGCCACCTGCTGGGCGACCAGGGTCAGTCCCAGTCCCGAGCCGGGGCTGTCCCGGCGCCGGCGGAAGCGGTCGAAGACCGCCGCCCGGTCCGCCACCGGGATGCCCGGCCCGTCGTCGTCCACCGTCAGCACCGCCTGTCCGGCGTCCCGGCGCAGTCCGACCGCGATCCGGGCCGGTTCCCCGGGCCGGTGACCGTGCACGGCCGCGTTGGCGAGCAGGTTGTCGCAGACGATCCGCAGCCCGGCCTCCCACCCGTGCACCCGCAGCCCGCCAGTGTCCGGTCCGACGTCCGGCCCGGTGAGGCCGGGACCGGCCAGGTCGACGGTCACCTCCGGCCGCCGCCGGCGCAGCTCGGCGACGGCGGCCGCGGCCGGGTCGGCCGGGTCGAGGACCGTGAACGCCTCCTCCTCGACCAGGTCGCCACGGGCCAGCGTGCGCAGTGCGGTGAGCAGGTCGAGGAGTCGCCGGTGGTCGTCGCGGAGGTCGGAGAGGATCTCCGCGCGGTCCGTCGGCGGCAGGTCCGGGTGCGCGCCGAGGACGTCCAGGTTGGTCCGCAGGCTCATCAGCGGTGTGCGCAGTTCGTGGGAGGCGGCGGCGGAGAACGAGCGGGCGGTTTCCAGCGCCCGGCCGGTCCGTGCGACCTGCTGGTCGTACCGGGCCAGCGCGCTCTCCAGCGCGAGCGCGAGCTCGTCCACCTCGCGGACCCCGCTGTGCCGGTGGGTGAAGCCCACGGCGCCGGCCCGCGGGTCGAGCGCGGCGGCGCGTCGGCCCAGGCGGCTGAGCGGCGCGGTGGCCCGCCGGGCGAGGCCGTAGGCGAGCAGTCCGGCGACCGGTGCGGCCAGCGCTGCGGCCCACAGGATCCGCCCGCGCACCGCGTCCACCTGCGGGTCGGTCGCCGACACCGGTGCGGTGACCCAGAGCGTGCCGGGGTCGGCGCCCGCCACCGGCCGGGCCAGCACCCGCCAGGCCCGGCCCTGCGCCCGTACGGTGACCGGCCCGCCGGTGCCCGCGGGGGCGGGGTGCGGGAGTACCACGGCCGGGCCCGGTACGGGGCCGCCCTCGGTGACCCGGTCGCCGTTCGGGTCCGCCACCCGGATGCCGACGTCCAGTGCGTCGTCGAGCAGGTTGCGGCGCTGGTTCTGTTCGACCCGGGGCCGGTCCTGCCGGGTGGCGCTCAGCAGTGCCTTGGCGGCGGGGAGCACGGCGGCGGCGCGGTCGCGCAGCCTGGTGTCCTGCTGGGCGCGCAGATCGTGGGTGACGAGCCCGAGCAGCAGTGCGCCGGTGCCCAGGACGAGCAGCGGGACGAGCAGGGCCGCACCGGTCGCGATCCGGGTGGCCAGGCTGATCGAGCGCCGGGCGGGGGCGGTGCCGCTCACCGGTGGGCCTCCGGAGTCCGCAGCACGAAGCCGACGCCCCGCACCGTGTGGATCAACCGTGAACGGCCGCCCTCCTCCAGCTTGCGGCGCAGGTAGCTGACGAACGTGTCGACGGCATCGGTGCGGACCTCGAAGTCGTAGCCCCACACCCGGTCCAGCAACTGGTCGCGGGTCAGCACCAGCCCGGCGTTGCGGGCCAGGTACTCCAGCAACTCGAACTCGCGGCGCGTCAACCGCAGCGGTTGCCCGTCCCGGCGGGCCTCGCGGGCGGCGGGTTCGATCTCCAGCGGCCCGACCCGCAGCACCTCACCACCCGGCCCGGCGGGACGGCCGTACGTGCCGGCCCGGGTTCGGCGGCGCAGCAGGGCGTGCAGGCGCAGCACCAGTTCCTCCAGCGCGAACGGCTTGACCAGGTAGTCGTCGGCGCCCGCCTGGAGGCCGGCCACCCGGTCGGCCAGCTCGTCCAGTGCGGAGAGCATCAGCACGGGCGTGTCGATGCCCTGCTCCCGCAGCCGGCGGCAGACTTCGCTGCCGTCCAGGTCGGGCATCGAGACGTCGAGGACCAGCACGTCCGGCGGCTCGTCGGCCACCAGGCCCAGCGCCGTCCGCCCGCCGTCGGCCGTGCGTACCGTGAACCCGCTGAGCCGCAGGCCGCGCTCCAGCGACCTGCGGATGATGTCGTCGTCGTCCACCACCAGCACCGTCCCGGTGCCGTCACCGCCCGCCATCGGGGTCTCCTCGCTCCCGTCCGGCCTCCGCCGGGGCGTCCTACGGTGACACGGGCTGATGAGAGCTTTCTCATCGAAGTCCCGCGACCTGCGGGGCAACGGCTCCCCGTCGTGGCGTGCCTCGAAGAACCTCGCCTTCAAGCCCTCAACATCCACGATCCCCGCAACTCCCTGGGGTCAGGGTGTTGCGGGGATCGCTGGAACCCGCCGTCGTGGTCGAGGGCCGTCCTCGTCGGGTGCACGGGCCTTACGGCATGGGCCGACACCCGGGTGGGCTCAGCGCTCGGCCACGAAGACGTGCGCGGCGGTCTGCGTGGGGAGTTCGGTGGCCGCCCCGCCGCTGCTGACCGTCACACCGCCGGACGAGGACGTCACGCTCACGACCGCGCCGGGCCGCACCCCGGCGTGCCTGAGGGTGTGCATCAGTCGGGGGTCGGTCTGGACCAGCTCCCTGATGCACCGTACGACCGCGGTCGCGCCGTTCGGCCCGGGTTGAAGGTCGCTGAGGCTGACCATGCTCTCGGCAGGGAACGGATCCACGGTGCTCTGCCCCCCGAGTTCCTCCAGGCCCGGGATCGGGTTGCCGTAGGGCGACGTGGTGGGGTGCCGCAGCAGCACGAGGACGCGGCGTTCGACGGCCTCGCTCATCACGTGCTCCCAGCGGCAGGCTTCGGCGTGGGCCTGCTCCCATTCCAGTCCGATCACCTCGACGAGCAGGCACTCCGCGAGCCGGTGTTTGCGCATCACGCGCGTGGCGGTCCGCCGGCCCTCCTCCGTCAGCTCCAGGTGCCGGTCGTCGGCGACGTGCAGCAGACCGTTGCGTTCCATGCGGGCGACGGTCTGGCTGACGGTGGGGCCGCTCTGGTCCAGGCGCTCGGCGATGCGGGCGCGCATGGGGGCCACGCCTTCCTCCTCGAGCTCCAGGATCGTGCGGAGGTACATCTCCGTGGTGTCGATGAGTCCGGACATGGTGTTCGTCAGGCGGGGGTTTCGGCTGTGGCGGTCAGGACCGCGCGGCCGAGGATGTGGCCGGCCATGGTGAAGCCGAGGACGGCCGGGGTGGAGTCGACCGGGACGCCGATGGACTCGACGTCGAGGGCGTGCACCACGACGAAGTAGCGGTGCGGGCCGTGCCCGGCCGGCGGGGCGGCGCCGATGAAGCGGGCTGCGCGGGCGTCGTTGGGCAGTTGGAAGGCGCCCTCGGGCAGGCCTGAGCCGGTGTCGTCGCCGGCGCCCTCGGGCAGCTCGGTGACGGTGGCGGGGATGTCGGCGACCGCCCAGTGCCAGAACCCGGACCCGGTGGGGGCGTCGGGGTCGTAGACGGTGACGGCGTAGCTCTTGGTGCCGTCCGGGGCGCCGCTCCAGGACAGCTGCGGGGAGACGTCCTTCCCGCCGGGGACGCCGGAGGAGTGCTGCTCGGGAGGCCAGGCGGCGCCGTCGGTGACGGCGGTGCTGGTGACGGTGAAGAAGTCCGCCTCGGGGAGGCGGGCGAAGGGGTCGTTGGCGCTCATCGCGTCGTTCCTTTCGGTGTGTGCTGTGGGGCGGTGGTGGTGCGGCCGACGGAGCCCACGGCTTCGCGTGGCGGCACCGCCGCGCTCCCTCGGTCGCTGAATCGACCATAACACTAATAATCGATTATCTGCGGGATCGTCTATGCTGGAGGCATGACTCAGACGGCCCACACCTCGACCTCACCGGGGAAGCTGATGCTCTCCGAGCAGGTCTACGCACACCTGCGGGACGCGATCATGCGCGGGGACCACGCCCCCGGCGACGCCCTCAAACCGCAGGACCTCGCCAAGGATCAGGGCGTGAGCCTGGCCGTCGTGCGTGAGGCGCTCGTGCGGCTGGTCGGCGAGGGCCTCGCCGACCGGCTGCCCAACCGCGGCTTCGCCGTCCCGGCCGTCTCCGACCGCCGCTGGCAGGAGATCGCGGAGGCCCGCAGAACCATCGAACCGGTCGTCCTGCGCATGTCGATCGAGCGCGGGGACGTCGACTGGGAGGCCCGCGTACGAGCCGCCCACCACCGCCTGGCCCGCACCCCGGCGTACGTGCCGGAAGAGGGCGAGTACTACAGCGCCGCATGGTCCGAAGCCCATCGGGTCTTCCACCGCACCCTGCTGGAGGGCTGCGGCAACCCCGTCCTGCTGGAGACCTTCGACCGAACCTGGACCGCGAGCGAACTGGCTCGCCGCTGGTCGGCGCAGCACAACCCCGGCCGGGACGCCGTCGGCGAGCACCGCCGGCTGGAGGAGGCGGCGCTGGCCCGCGACGCCGACACCGCGGCCGAGGTACTGACCCAGCACCTCACCCGGACCGCGGCCGACTTGACCGGCCGCCCCCACCGCGAACCCGCGCAGGAAGCCTGATGCGCCACGCCGACCTGACTGGACGTGGGGTGTTGTCCGGCGTTCGGCCCGTATGTGCTGGTGGGGTCCTTACGGGTGCGGGCCTTGAGGCGGTGCCGATGGCGGGCGGGGTGCAGGGCGTCGAGGACGGCCCGGCCGATGGTGCCGACGGGCTCGACGGGTCCCGCCAGGGACTGGGCCCCGGTCGCGCTGATGACGGTGTCGCCGGTTGCGCGGATCAGGGCCTGGTAGGCGGTGAGCAGAGCGTAGACCTCCTGGTCCAGCCCGGACAGGCTGCGCGAGCGCAGGACGCGGCTGTCGAGCATCGTGGCCTTGATCGAGAAATACGTGCTCTCCGGCCGCAGTCGGCGCTCGCGCGTCCCGCTCTCCTCCAGCACCGCGGGCTTGACCTGCCGCTCAAGACTCAAACGCAACGGTGTTGAGATGTGGCAGCGGGAGGCGCCGCGCTTCGCCACGCGGGCGGACGTCCGCGGACGGCGTTTGGGGAGCCAGGCGCGCAGGAGCCGGGTTCCGATCTGTCCTACCAGGCCGGCCCGGGGGCCGGGACCGGTGGTTTCGGCGGGACGGGCGATCAGGGCGGCGGTGAAGGCGGCGTGGTCCGGGTCGGTGTGGGACCGGGTCTCCACGGCCGTGACCATGACCGATCGCAGGGCTTGGTGGACAATCAGCAGACCCCAGAGCGCCTGAGTAGGAGCGGCAGCTCGGCAGTCATGCGACGTGGCCCGTTTCCCTTGCCCTGTCCTGGTTCGCCAGGGCGTCGATGACCTCGGATGCGGCCCGCCTTCCGGCCTCGATGGCGCCCTCGAGGTATCCGGGGTGTTCGGATGCCGTTTCCGCGCCGGCCCAGTGGATCCGGCCGACGGGGGTGGCCGACATTGGCAGCACGCTGGCGGGAGTTCCGAGTTCGGGCAGCGCGATGTAGCCGCCGCCGACGTGCTCATCGAGGTGCCAGGCCTTCTCGTGCCGGCTCACCGGTTCGAGGACCTCGGGTCCGATGTGCGGGGAGAGGGGGCCGAGGACGGCGCGGCGACGCTGTACCGGGTCGAGACGGTCGAGGTCGCGCCAGGACCGGCGGAGGCTGGGCGAGGGCCGGCGGATGAGAGGCGGCAGCACCGTGAACGCACCGTTGGTCTGACCTGCCCGCTCCGCGTGGCCGCGTTCCCGCGAACGGCCGCCACGAGCCGGGGCTTGCGCGAACTCCGTCACCGCAGTTCAGCTACAGGTCCGTGACCGTCAAGAACGCGCGAGCGCGTTCCCAGGAACGTTCGCGCGCATGACGTCGGGGGTGCCTTCGTTCACGGGAAGTAGCAGAGCGGTCTGTGCTCCGGCCGATGATCAGAGCTGGCTGGCGGTCCGTCGAGTGGGACGAAGTACCCGCTGTCGACATCGGGCAGGCAAGCCTCGCTGATGACCCAGTGGAGCGTGGTCGGGCCGGAGGGAATCGGCGTCAGGTCCACGAGTGCACTCGTCGCCTGGTGGCTGTCGTCGGTTGCGAGCATCACTGCGTTGTGGGGCTGGGGCCGGGGCGCGTGGGTCGGCACTGTGGCAGAGGCGGGGCACCACTCCTGCACGTCGCCAGGAACGGAGTCAGCACGTAACTCGACGTACTGCCGACCGAGATCACCGATTGAGGGCAGGGACCAGGCCGGACAGTTCGTTCTGTTCGTCCTCGCTGCCGCGAGTGTGGACCGGCGACCTCCCCGACATCGAATCCGACAAGCACCTCACCGCCCGCTGGATCCCCGCGGACCGCCCTCCCGAGCCCCGCGTTACCAACGGTCGCACAAGCGCTCGTCGTCCAACCACGTTCGGGGGCCCGCCTTCTCGCGCTACGGCTGGGCCGGCACGACTCGGTGATCAGTGGCGGGTCTGATTTTGTCGGGTCATATAAGGTTCTGGCCCAGGTTGTGTGACCGGCGACGGTGCGTGACGGATCACCTGGCGTCGGTGAGCATGTAGATCGACTGAAAGTTGTCGGCTCGGGTTTCGGGTGGCTGACAGTCGGCGGTCGTGACGCAATCGTGGTCCCTGTTCAGGGAGTTGCTGTTCCCGTTGGTGTTGGAGGCGGCGGTTGTCCGGGTGGAGCCAGCGGGCCCCGTGGTTCGGGTGGAGGTGCGGTCGACCGCCGACGGCGCCAACTGCCCCGGCTGTGGCGCCTGGTCGAGCCGTGTGCATGGCTCCTACCTTCGGTCCCCTGCCGACCTGCCGAGCGCGGGACGGTGGGTCGTGCTCGCGCTGCGTGTACGACGGTTCACCTGCCCGGATCGGTCGTGTCCACGGCGGACGTTCGTCGAGCAGATCGAGGGCCTGACGCGCCGACATGGGCAGAGCACCGAGCGGCTGCGCTCGGCGGTCACCGCGGTCGGGCTGGCGCTCGCTGGCAGGGCCGGTGAACGGATGGTCCGGCTGCTGGGCCTGCATGGAAGCCGCAGCACGCTGCTGCGGCGGGTGATGGAGATGCCGGACCTGCCCGTCGGCGCCCCGACCGCGATTGGGGTGGACGACTTCGCTCTGCGCAAGGGCCACGTCTACGGCACCGTGATCATCGACGCCGTCATCCATCGGGTCTTGGACCTACTCCCGGAGCGCGACGCGGCCACCCTCGGCCCGTGGCTCGCCGACCACCCGCAGGTCGAGGTGATCTGCCGCGACCGCGCCAGTGCCTACGCGGAGGCCGCCGACGCGGCGGCACCCCAGGCCCGGCAGATCGCCGACCGCTACCACCTATGGCACAACCTCACCCAGGCCGTCGAACGCACGGTGCTCGACCACCGCTCCTGCCTGCACAGCCTGCCCGTGATCGAGTCTGAACCCGAACCGCAGTGGGAGACCCCACTCCCCATCGACAGCGGCACCGACATCGAGGAGAAGGCCGAGAAGCCGACGGATCCCACCGGACGCATGGCGGACCGACGCACCGCCCACCACGCCTTGGTCCACGAGTTGCTGGAGCGAGGCATGAGCATGCGCGAGGTCGCCCGCCACCTCGGCTGGAGCCGCAACAGCGTCCGCCGCTACGCGCACGCCGCACGCTGGCAGGACATGATGAAGGACCGGCGCCCCCGGTCGAGCAAGCTCGACCCGTTCAAGCCCTACCTGGCCCAGCGGTGGGACGAGACGGGTGGGAGGATCACCATTCGCGTGCTGTTCGAGGAAATCACCGCACGGGGCTACCGGGGCGGCCGCACGCTCCTCGCCCAGTGGAAGCGCCAGGCCCTCATCGCCCCGGACAGCGCACCGCCCCCGCCGCCACCCCCCTCAATCCGGCAGGTCACCGGCTGGCTGGCCCGCCACCCCGCCGGGCTCACCCTGGACGAGGAAGTCCAGCGCAAGGCGGTCCTCGCGCACTGCCAAGAGCTGGACACCGCCGCTGGCCTGGTCACCTCCTTCGCCGAGATGCTTACCCGCCTCGAAGGCGAACGCCTCACCGAGTGGATCACCGAGGCCATGACCTCGGGCCTGCCCGGGATCAGTACCTTCGCTGCCGGCCTGAACACCGACTACGACGCCGTCCATGCCGGACTGACCACCCACTGGAACTCCGGCCCCGTCGAAGGCACCGTCAACCGGATCAAGATGCTCAAGCGCCAGATGTACGGCAGAGCTGGCTTTGCGCTCCTACGAAAGCGAGTCCTTTGCTGCGGCTGACACCCCGCACGATGCTCGCGCGGTGACGCTATAGCCTCCGTCTGTGACCATCAGCGGCAGCCGTGCGACCGAGAACCCTTGCCCCAAGCCACCTCACTATCAGGAGCTCTTGGACAGTACGGATTGGGCGTCACTCGCCACTCCGTTCGGGAGGGGCGAGTCCCTGTCGGTCGCGCTGGTACGTCTTCTCGACCCCAGCCCGTCCGTCAGAGCGGCTGCCGCCAAGGACGCGCTGGATGCAGTGACCCATCAGAACACCATCTACGAGGCCACCGTGCCCGTGGCTCTCTACATCGCGGCCATCCTCAACCACCCGGCCACCGCAGCAGGCGAGCAGGGCCACGATGCCAACGTCCAATCACGCCATCCCACCCGCGAGAGGCTGTTGGACTGGCTTGGCTACACCGCCTACGACGCCGACGACGAGCGCGTCGCCATGGGCGAACGCCATTGCGGTGAAGGGTTTCTCGATGCTTGCCCTGACGTGCGCGCTTTCCGGGACCTGCGGCCGGCGATCTACTTCGCCGTTCAGCCGTTCCTCACCGACAACAATGCGAAGGTACGCGACGCGGCCCTCGTCGCCGCCATCCCACTCATAGAGCACCACGCCCTCACCGAGCACCGGAATGACCTGATCAACCACGCTCGCCGGCTGCTAGGCACCAGTACAGATCGATACAAACGCGACCGCGCCCTGGACGCGCTGAAGGCCTGGGGTCACGACACCACGGCGCTGGAAAGAGCGGACGACATCGCGGCCCGAGAACTGCACGCCCGTTCAGCCGATCATGATTGGTGGTGGGCAAACAACGGGACAGGCGCCGACGCCGACGACCCACCGTTCTAACACAGAGACATGCTGCCGCCCTTTGGCTCGGTCGATCACTCAGCGTGGCCGGACCACAGAAGTTGGACCAGAACCTCATATGAGAGCCCCTGCTTCGGCATGAACGGGAGCCAGGGCTGGTCCGTTCGTGGCGGTGACGTACTCGACCGTGGTGGGTGATCTTCGGCGAGGTCGGGAGCCGTTCCGGCGAGATTGGGAGCCACTGATCGGGTGAGTCGGCTGGCGTGGGCGGAGTGTTCGTAGGGGCCGGGGTTGGGGCGTCGGTAGCTTGTGGTCGCGGGCCCGGGGCGCCTCCCTGACAAGTCGCGGCCAGGGCCCTCCCTTGGAGGTGGCGAAGGGCTGGACCCGTGGGTCCAGCCCTTCGTGCTGCTGTGGTGTTTCAGCTTGTAATTCATCGTCCGGCTTCGAACAGGCAGTATACGAATCGCCTTCGGGTGAACCACCGGGTGCTGTCGTGAAGTCTGGTCCCGGGTGCGGGTAATCAGTGACCGGGAGCCACGCGGTGCCAGCCGGTTCGGGGCTTCGGGACTCCCGGCGACGTGCCCCTCTTGTGAACCCCAGCACGGGAGTTTCCTCATGCGTATGCGCTTCAGCCGGCGCGCGGCCCTCGTGGTCACCGCCGGCGCCCTCGCCCTGTCCTTCGTCAACCTCTCGACCGCCTCGGCGGCCCCCGGTGTCGTGCTCATGGAGCACGGCGACCAGTTCAAGGAGGTGCGAGACCCGAACGGCGGCCAGTGCTACCCCGGCCTCGGCCCCGACACCGCGATCGCCAACCGGACCGGCGGCACCATCCTGCTGTTCCCCGACGGGGGCTGTAAGACGAAGATCCTCAACCCCCTGGGGCCGGGTGAGTTCCGGCCGGACGAGAACGTCGGCAGCTTCCTGGCCCTGGACTGACCCCCGCGCCACCCCGCCCGCCCTCTGGCCCGAACGCCGCAGGGCGGGCGGCGGCCTAAGGACTGCCTGGCAATTTGCGTGTTCGGCGGGCATTGCCAGACACGCCTTGGCCAATCGGGGATCGAAGGCAGCTTCTCAGTTCGCGGAGGGGAAGAGAGATTCCTGGGTGGCCTGGTAGCGGTAGGACTCGGTGCCGGTCTGGATGAGGGTGCAGCGGAAGGTGATGCGGTCGGCGATAGCAGCGCAGAGGCGGGCGTCGCCGAAGGTCTTGTCCCATTCGGTGAAGAGTGAGTTCGTGGCGACCGCGGTGGCCTTGCGCTCCTCACGCTCGGTGAAGATCTGGAACAGCAGCTTCGCGCCCTTGCGGTCCAGGTTCAGGTAGCCGAACTCGTCCAGACACAAAAGATCGATCTTGCTGTAGCGGGCGATCACCGAGGACAGGCGGCGGCTCGCGTCGGCTTCGGCGAGCTCGTTCACCAGCGCACTGGTGGTGTAGCGGACGGACAGGCCGGTCTCGGCGATCGCGGTGCCGATGCCGATCAGCAGGTGGGACTTGCCGGTGCCGGAGTCGCCGATCAGCACCAGCGGCCGGCCCTCACGGACCCAGGTCGGTGACTTGAGGTCCGCGACGACCTCGGGGTGACACTGGGGTTCTTCTCGAAGTCGAAGTCCTCCAGCCGCTTCGGGCGTGGGAAGCGGGCCAGCCGCAGCAGCCGCTGCTGGCGGCGAAGGTCCCGGTCGGCGAGTTCGACCTGCAGCATGTCCAGCAGGAACTGCTTGTAGGTGGCCTGCTCGCGCCGGGCGGTGCCCGCCAGATCGATGAACCGCTCGCGGAACGCCGGCAGGCGAAGCTCCCGGCATGCCTCATCGATCAGCATGTCCTCCGGGTCGCCGGGCAGTGACATCCTGCGGCCGGGGACCCTGCCGTCGGTGTCCTGCTCGTCGTCCTGGTCGGTGACGGTGATGGTCGGCCTCATGCGCCGTGGCCTTTCTGGGTCTGGCTGTCGCGGCCGGCGACTGGGCTCAGCAGCCGGTCGTACTTGCTCATGTCGGGCAGGGCCGAGCGCGGGTCCGGGGGCAGGCGGCGCGCGTGCAGGGAGATCACCTGGGCTCCGGCGCCCGCGGGCGCGTCCGGGGAAGCCCCGTCGGCTTCGGTCAGGAGCTCGGCGTCGTCCGCGTCGGTGCCCTCCATCGCCTTGCGGGCCTCGATCGCGACCAGGTCGGTGGAGACCGACCCGACCCGCAGGCAGATCTCCATCGCCGCCACCAGTGCCTCCGGCGGGAGCTGGCGGTGCAGCAGCAGCACCTCGATCAGCATCCTGGTGCCCTCGCGGTCACCGGCCCTGGTCTTCGCCGCCGCCCAGAACGCCTCGTGGACCTTGGTGAAGCCGCCCTCCGCCCGGGCCTGTGCCAGGGCGGAGGCCCCGGCGAACGCGCCGGGCTTGGCCAGCAGGATCTCCAGGTAGTGGTCCACGAAGTCGTGGTAGGTGTAACGCCTGGTCAGCCTGGGGTGGCGCGCGACGACCTTGCGCCCGTCGAACACCCACAACTCGTTCGCCCGCAGCTTGACGCGCACCTTGTGTCCGCGTACGCCTGAACGTGCTCAACGCCGTACAGGTGAACGTGTTCAGTTGTTGCTGCGCTGACCACGGGCTCTCGTCAGTCCGCAATGGACGGTCGGCGGCGTCGGGCGGCCGGGCACTTCTCATACCACCTTGATGACAACCTTGCCCGAGGCGTGACCGTTCTCGACGGTGGCGAGGGCGGCCGGGGCGTCGGAGAGCGGATGGACCGCGGTGATCACGGGTACGAGGACTCCGTCGAGGGCCAGCCGGGCGGACCGCTCCAGGTTCTCGCGGTCGAGGCGACGCTCGACGAAACGCCCACCGAGATCGGGCACAGACATGTCGCCCACGGCGATGACGTTGTGGGGCTCCCGGGCCAGTGGCGCGACCGTCCGCAGCGAGGGGCCTCCGACCAGGTCGACGATCCCGTCGAAGCCGTCCGGGACCAGCTCGCGCGCCGCGGTGACGACGTCCTCGGCGGCGTAGTCGATGAACCGCACCCCGATGGCCTCGGCGTGCTCGCGTTTGGCGGCACTCCCGGTGCCGATCACACGCAGCTCGCGCCCAACGGCCAACCGGGCGACGGCGAGGCCGACCCCGCCCCCGACCCCGTTGACCAGGACCGTCGCACCGGCCGGGAGGTCGAGCTGGTCGAGCACGTCCACCGCGGTCGTCCCGGCCACTGGCAGCGTTGCCGCCACGGTCGCGGACAGAGCCTCCGGGATGCGCGCGCTGTTCGGCGCGGACAGCACCGTCGTCTCGGCGTAGGTGCCGCCACCGGTGAGTGCGAAGCCGAAGACCGCGTCACCCACCTCGAGCCCTTCGACATCCTCGCCCCGAGCGAGAACGATTCCGGCTGCCTCCATCCCCAGAACGCGGGGAAACGGACGCCCGCCGTCG
Source organism: Kitasatospora sp. NPDC056076 (assembly GCF_042266305.1). Classification (NCBI taxonomy): domain Bacteria; kingdom Bacillati; phylum Actinomycetota; class Actinomycetes; order Kitasatosporales; family Streptomycetaceae; genus Kitasatospora; species Kitasatospora sp. NPDC056076. Next base: position 6,481 of record NZ_JBHJWG010000075.1, on the reverse strand, counting down.
AGCCCGTCGACCAGTCCCGAGCGCAGAAGGTGGTCGAGGGGATTCACGCCGGCCACGGTGACCCGGATCAGCACCTCGCCGCGACCGGGGACGGGATCGGGACGATCGAAGAACTCCTGCACCTCGGGCCCGCCATACCTGCCAAAACCCCACGCCTGCCCCATCTTCTGCTGCCTCTCGTGTGACCGACCCCGGTGGTTCCGGGCGCTGTCGCCATCCTCACCTCTGACATTGATGTAAGGGGCAAGTGACTGAGACACAGATCACAGCATCAGGCCGACTGTGCCACCGGTTCCGGGGCCGTGGACAGCTCCGCCCGGTGCCGGCTGTTGGCCCTGATCAGCACGTCGAGTGCATCCCGGGTCTCGATCAGGTGCGCAATGTCGGAGTCGATCCGTTCGCGCTCGCGCATCATCGCCGTGAACGTCTCCTCGGCGACGCCCAGGTCGCCAGGGATGTCCACACACGGCAGCACAGTCGCGATCACCCGGCTGGACATACCCGCGTCGAACAGCTGTCGGATGAGCGATACGCGCTGGACCGCACCATCGGAATAGTGACGCTGCCCGGCATCGGAGCGTGAGCTGGTCAGCAGGCCCTGCTCTTCGTAGTACCGCAGTGAGCGCGGACTCACGTCCGTGCGCTTGGACAGCTCGCCGATCCGCATTTCTGAGAGCCTACGCCCGCGTGCTCCGGGTTCAGACCGCCGGCGAGTCATGGATGCTCGCGGACACCCCCACGGCCGCAGGGTTGTCGTCCCGGTCCCACGACTGAACACGTTGGTCTGTACGCGCCTGAGCACTTTCCTCAGTACGCCGACAGCCTGAGCGCCTAGTGTTCGCGAGAGAGCTGGTCCAGGCTGCCTCGGAGATCACTCCGGCTGAGCTCGACGTCCTCTTCGAAGGCGGGTGGCGAGAGCGCAAGACTGCTTCCTGGCTGGTGGTCGTGGCTGGCAGGACCGAGTTCCGCGGCCGCATCGGCGAACTGCTGATGGCCAGCGAAGGGCCGTATGCCGGCGCGGCCTACTGCGTCACCCTCGCCACGTTCGGCGACAGCGCGGACGCCGATCTGCTGTGCCGATACCTTGACCGTTACTTGCTGCGGCCCTATCTCGACTCTGACCAGGGCTTTGCGCTTGGCGCACTGCTTCACCTCGACGCCACCCTCGGGTCCGAGCGCGCATCCGGATACCTTGCCGAGGGGGGCCTGTGGACGCAGTGGACCGACGCTCCGCCGCGAAGGGACCGTGATCCGCAGGCGTACCGCCAGGTCGTGGACCAGCTCTGCTCCTTAGCCAATGAGTGTGGTGAACACATTGCCTCGCTGGAAGACAGGCACTACTCGCGGCCGGGACCTCGACGGTCGTCAGCGAACATCCGGGCATGCGGATCGGCGAGGAGTATCCGGTCCTCGAAGTGTTCGCCGCCCGGTCGCGGATCCTGTTCCGCCTTCCTGACCGCAGTGCGCGGCGGAACGAGATCGACTCGCCTGGGCTGTGGGACGCCGACATGTTCGAGGTCGTGTCCGATCGGATGCCGACCTGTTGGGTCACCGGACTGGAGGATGGTCGGCTGACCCTGGCGCCTCGGGAGTGGCAGCGACCGGGTTTCTGGGAGGACTACTTCGATCACGTGCCGGGCGCGGTGAGTCCGGCGCTGGTCAACGAGCTGCCGGTAGTGGCGGACGACCTCTTCGGGATAGACCGCGACGTAAGCCTGAGTGGTGTTGAGATCGAGATGGCCGAGGAGCTTCGCGGCGATGTGGATCGGCAGGCCGCCGTTGACCGACGGACCGGCTCCCAAACTCACCGAAGAACCGCTGGCTCCCCAACAGGCCGAAGCCGTGGCTCTACTTCACCCCGGTAAAAACAGCGGGTCACTGTGCGGGTTCCGGGCGCGGTACCGGTGGGTGGCTCGGGTGTCGGTCGAGGGCTTGGTCGAGGCGGCGACGGAGGGCACGGCCGATGGGCTTGTCGACCACCCGGTGGATGATTGCGGCGAGGAGGAGCATCGAGACGGTGGTGAGGGCGAGTCGGCCCCAGGGGCCGAGCCAGTGGGCGTGGGCGGTGAGTTCGGCGGCCATGGGCAGGCCGAGGCTCTGGTGGATCAGGTAGAAGGGGTAGGTGAGCGCACCGGCCGTCATCAGCCAGCGCCAGCGGATGCGGGCGAGGGGGCCGATGGTGGCCAGGAGCAGCAGGGCCAGGAAGGCGGTCAGTAGGGCGCTGGCGACGGTCCAGGAGCAGAGTGCTTTGGATCCCCACTCCTGGTAGTGGCCGGCCAACCGGGTGGGGAGCATGGTCAGTTCGTAGCACCAGGCGAAGCCGAGGAGTATCCAGAGCATGAGGTTCTGCCCGAAGCGGTACATGAGGTAGACCGCGATGCCGGCGACGAACAGGCCGGCGTACTGGCTGAGGACGAGGTCGTCCAGGAACTTGCTCTTCGTCTCCGAGGTGATGATCCCGGCGGCCAGCCAGATCACGCAGAACCCCATGACCCGGTGGTAAGTGGTGCCGAAGGCCAGGAGGACGGCCATGAGGAGGTAGAAGTGGGCCTCGACGGCGAGGGTCCAGGCGACGCCGTCCAGGAGGCTGGCGTGGAGGGCGTCAGGGAACATGGTCAGGTTGGCCAGGACGATCCGGGGGTGGATCACCGCGCCGACGTCGTGGGTCTCCATGGGAATCAGCGCGATCCTGGCCACGATCAGGATGAGAGCGCACCAGTAGGCCGGGTAGAGCCGGGATATCCGTGAGGCGGCGAACTGTCCTGCGGTGCGCCCCCAGGCGCTCATGCAGATGACGAATCCGCTGATGAGGAAGAAGGCCTCGACACCGAGCCAGCCGTACATCGATGCGTGGTGCAGCGGGTAGGCGAACTCCTTCGCGGACGGCCCCCACAGGGTGGGCGAGATCGCGCTGAGGTAGTGGAATCCTGTGACGGCGAGCGCGGCGAGCAGCCGCATGCCGTCGACGACGGCCAACCGGGCTCCTGGCCCACCCCGGCCACGGCCTTCAGTCAGGGCTCTTGCCCGTGCAAGGCCATCCCGGGCCTGCAGGCGGGTCGGCGGTGACGTGGGTTCGTGGAGCACTGGCCGGAGTCCGATCATGTCGATACGCCCGCTCTCCCTCGGGACCGCAGACGAGGGTCGTGGGGGTAAGCGAACTGTGATGCCGCTCAGCCGTTGCACGGGCACGGCACCCGCAGACTGATCAACGTGCGCTCATCTTATGACGAGGAATTTCGGCGAAGGTCGTGCGGTCAGGGCATCGAGTGAAGCCGATCGGGGGCGGCCGGGGGGGCGGAAGTCCGCTACGAAAGGAGTCGGAATTCCACGGGGACTCAAGGGCTGAGGCCTGCTCTGTCGCATGGCCGTCCCAGATGCCCTCCGGGTAGGTCAAGTCGTTCAGCGGACACCCTCGGACGGCCTGGGTGCATCGGACTAGTTGGTTACCCGGCAGTCGTCTGCGCCGTGGAGCAGTGAGACAGGCCGTCAAGATGCCGCGTCTATCGAGACGCGCGCGCCTCATTGCCACAGCGGTGGCTGCGGCGCTCTGCGTCGTGGTCGCAGAACTGGCCCTGGAGGCCTGGTGGCTCCCCTCCAAGTGGCGAACCTACGACGCCTCCCCGTCCGGCCGGATCCTGGTCAGTGCAGACGATCAGACGATCACGCTCACCGTTAGCTGGTCCTGCGAAGTAGACCTGCTACTGAATGATGCGCCGCGCGACCTACGGACTCAGAGGCCGCGGGCGACGGTCGACAGGACGGCCTCGACGGCGGTGCGCAGCTCGGCTCCGGACAGGCCCCGCAGTGGGCCCTCGACCAGCAGGTCCGACAGGCCGTGGACCGCCGACCAGGCCGCGTACTCGGCGCCCGGGCGGCGGTCGGTGGGGAAGGCGCCGAGCCGGACCAGGTCGTCGAGGTGGGTGGACAGGATGGCGTAGGGGTCCGCGCCGCAGGAGCCCTCCGGGTCCGGTTCCCCGCCCGATGCCAGGCCCGATGCCGGATCCGGTTCGCCGCGCGGGGCGGCGGTGGTCCCGCAGAAGGCGGTGCGGAACCAGCCGGGCTCGGTCAGGGCGAAGTCGATGTACGCCCGGCCGATCGCGTCCAGCCGCGCCCGGGCCGCCGCCACCTCGTCGGGCAGGTCCACGGCCGCGGAGCGGGCGAGCATGAGCCGCCCCAAGCGGTTCATGCAGCTCGCCGCGACCGCCGCCAGCAGGGCCTCGCGGCCGGCGAAGTGCCGGTACGCGGCGTTGTGCGAGACGCCCGCCCTCCGGCTGACCGCGCGCAGGACGACGGCGGCGGGTCCGCCGGTCCTGGCGAGGTCGACCCCGCCGGCGACCAGTGCTTCCCGCAGGTTTCCGTGGTGGTACGGCCGGCTCGTGGCCACGTTCCCGCCCTCCCGTCCCTTCCGGTGTTGACAGTGTCCACTTTGCGGTGAAATACTGGCAAATGTCCACATGTTCCCGCTGTCAACATCGCGGGATCCACTCCCTCGACCGAGCCCGCACCATCCGCCCCACCTGGTCGGAGGCAGCCATGCCCCACCGTCCCGCGCCCCGGCGCTCCCTGGCCCTCGCGTCCGTCTGCCTCGCGGCCTTCGCGATCAACCTGGACACCACGATCGTCAACGTCGCCCTCCCGGACCTCGGCCGCCAACTGCACGCCACCACCCGCGACCTCCAGTGGATCGTCGACGGCTACAACCTCGCCTTCGCGGCCCTCGTCCTGACCGCCGGTTCGCTCGGCGACCGGTTCGGACGACGGCCCGCGCTGCTCACCGGACTCGGCGGCTTCGCGCTCACCGGCGCGCTGGGAGCCGCCACCGGGTCGTCCGGCGCGCTGATCGCCGTCCGCTTCGCCATGGGCGCCTGCGCGGCGGTCATCTTCCCCACGACCCTGTCCGTCATCACCAACGCCTTCCCCGACCGCCGCGCACGCGCCAAGGCGGTCGGCCTGTGGGGCGCGGTCACCGGCCTCGGCGTCGCCGTCGGTCCGGTCGCCGGCGGACTCCTGCTGGCCCACTTCGCCTGGCCCTCGGTCTTCCTCGCGCTCGTACCGGTGGCGCTGGTCGCCCTCGCCGCCACCTGGTTCTGGGTCCCGGAGTCCAGGGACCCGTCGAGCGCCCGACTGGACCCACCGGGCCTGCTCACCGCCTCGGCCGCCGTCGGCCTGCTGGTCTTCACGGTCATCGAGGCGCCGACCCGGGGCTGGGACCGGCCCGCCACCCTCGCGGGCTTCGCCGCCGCCGCCGCCCTCGCCGCCCTCTTCGTGGTGATCGAACGCGGACGCAGCCACCCGATGGTGGACATCACCCTGTTCCGCACCCCGGCCTTCTCCGCCGCCAGCGGAGCGGTCACCGTCGCGTTCTTCGCGCTCTTCGGTTTCATCTTCCTGGTGACGCAGTACTTCCAGTTCATCCGCGGCTACGGCGCCCTCTCCACCGGCGTGCGGATCCTGCCGGTCGCGCTCACCATCGCGCTCGGCTCGCTCGGCGGGGTCGCGCTCGCCGCCAGGGCCGGGACCCGGGCGGTCGTGACCTCCGGGCTCCTGCTCCTCGGGGCCTCCTTCGGGTGGATCGCCCTCTCGCCCGCCTTCCAGTCCTACGGGCTGATCGTCGGTCAAATGATCCTGATGGGACTGGGCCTCGGCCTGACGACCGCACCGGCCACCGAGTCGATCCTCAGTGTCCTGCCGCCCGCCAAGGCGGGCGTCGGATCGGCCGTGAACGACGCGACCCGCGAGACCGGCGGGACCCTCGGAGTCGCCGTCGTCGGCAGCGTCTTCACCTCCCTCTACGCCTCCCACCTCGCGACGACCGGCTTCTCCACCCTCCCGGCCGGCACCCTCAGTGCGGCCGAGGGCTCGGTGGCCGAGGCCCTGCGCACCGCGGCGGCCACGCCCCCGGGCTCCGGGGAGGCGCTGCGGGCGGCGGTCCAGACTTCCTTCATGCACGGGTTCCACGTCGCCTGCACCGTCGGTCTCGCGGTCTGCCTCCTCGGCGCCGCCCTGGCCCTGGCCCTGCCCGGCGCCCACCCCGTGTCCGTGCCCTCGACGCCGGCAGCGACACCGGTCCTGCCGAAGCGTTGACGCTGTCCCCGAGGCAGCCGGGTACTCGAGGGGGCGGCACGTGACGTGATGCCCGGTTTGCTTGAGGCGGGGCCGCAGCTGTCGGCTAGGTCGTGACGAAGGCGCCGGTGGCGGCGTCGATGGTGACCACCAGGAGGCCCTTCTTCTGCTGGTCCTCCGGCGGCTTCATGCCGACCAGCCAGCGCGGGTGCCAGGTGCCGTCGCGGTCCGCCTGGGCGAGGAGGATCGTGCTGCTGGTGGTGAAGCCGGGGTGGGCGGTGGCCGCGGTGCTCCGTGCGGTCGCCTCGGTGACGGTCGCCTTCGGGAGGGCGGGCGGGTCGACGTGCCGGGCGGAGAACGAACTGACCCGGCCGTTGCCGGTGACGAGCAGGTCGAGCCGCATCGGCATGAGGACGCC
>NZ_JBHJWG010000074.1:0-25397 GCF_042266305.1 Kitasatospora sp. NPDC056076 | reverse complement strand
CCGAGAGATCTACCGAGTCCTGACCACGCCCAGCACACCGAGCACCACCACCGAGCAGCTCACCATCGCTGCTTGACATCCATAAGAGCATCCGGGGCCCCAGGCCGCCGCCGCGCTCCGGAGCTGCCCGGCGGCGGCGCCGGGGTGCACCGGCCCGCCGCCCATCTCGCGTACACCGCGGGCACGGGCTACCAGCGGCGCCGGCTGCGGGCGTTCGCGATCGACGGCGTCCACGACGCCAGACGGCCCTGCCGCTCCTTCGCAGGAGTGGCAGGGCCGTCTGGCATCATCGGCGAAGCTACGAAGTCGTCGGGATGTAGTCGTGGCAATAGTCCATGACGCCCAGCGGATTGATCTTCCAGTACGAGTTCCACAGGGCGGTGCCGGTCCTGGGCCCGACAATGCCGTCGATGTCAAGGCCGTTGCCGTACGCGCGCTGGAAGTCCTCGACCGTGCTCTTCGTGTCCGGCCCGAAGTCGCCGTCCACGGCGATCTTGTGGCCGAGGCCGACATCGTTCAGGAAGGCCTGAACACACGAAACCGCGGGTCCGTGCCGACCCCTTCTGCACACAAGGGGCGCTGATGGAGGCCTCGGCCGTTCCGCTGAGGCCGATGACCACGGACAGCGACAACGTCAGGCCCGCAGCGATCCGTGCTGTTGCGCGCGTGCTCTCAGTCGCCACGGACACGGCTCCTTGACCGGGGCCGCCGGCCCACCGAACGGCGTGCACGCGCCGGCGCTCCACCGCCGCAGGTTGAACGCCCGCAACTTGGACGGCCTGAGGACCTGCCCCCCCGGGGGGCCGGTCCTCAGGCCGGCGGGAGCGGCCGTTCACGCGCCCGTGAGTGGCGGGGCTGCGTCCGGGGTGCGAGGGGAGTTGAAGGTGAAGGCGCGTGGGGAGGGACCGTTCTGGCGCAGGTCGGCCAGTCGTTCCAGGGCCTCGTCGATGTCCGGCAGGTGTCCGGCCGGGACCCACCACAGGACCAGGTGCGCCTCGACGTTGCGTTCGAACCACTCGCGTCGGCGCCGCATCGCCTCCAGGTGCCCGCTGCGGTAGGTGAACTCCCACAGCGCCTCCTGGCTCTCCCAGACCGACATGTTGACGACGACGTCCTCGCCCGCCGGGCGCAGGGCGCTCGCGTCGTCCGTCCCGTCCGCGGTGAGCCGCCAGACGAAGCCGGGGGCGGTGTCGGCGGCAGCGTTGATCGGGGAGACCATCTCGACGAACGGCGCGATGCGCGGGTCGTCGACGGGGTGGCGGAGCGTGGCGACGTTGAACTGGGCGAGGTGGTGGGAGGTCATGGCGCCATCCCAGCACGGGCCTTCTTTCTATGTCAATCAGTATTGTTTTTAGAAGGCTCGACCACCACGCAGCACTCCCCCGGCCGGGCGTCCATCCGGGCACGGAGGGTGCCGTCCGCGCCGAGAAGTCCCTCCAGGAGGGCGAGGTTCATGCCGCAGACCAGGGGCGGGAAGCGCTCGGCGACGGAGTGGAAGGGACAGTTGCGCATGCGGACGGCCCCCTCCTCCAGGCGGGGTTCGTACCCGCGGGCGGCCAGCAGCGCGACGGCCTCGTCGAGTCCCCCGCAGGGCGCGGCCGCTCCGCGCTCGGCCTCTCCCCTCCGCCGCGCGGCTGCGCGCAGCCCGTCGTCCAACCCGGCCCGCTCGGCGGCCTCGGCGAGCAGTTCGGCGGCTGTCCGGTAGTCGCGCGCGGGCAGCGACACCCCCAGCTCGGCGCACGTGCGCGTGTACACCTTCGCCGGCCGCCCCGCCCCCGGCCCCGACCGCCCGGTGAGCCTGCGACTGCCGCTCTCCAGCAGCCCGGCCTCGACCAGCTTCTCCAGGTGGTGCGCCGCCAGTGTCCGCGCCACCCCGACGGCCTCCGCCGCCTCGTTCCGGCCCACCTCGCGACCCTGGGCCGACACGTACTCGTAGAGGCGGCGGCGCACGGGGTCGTGCAGGGCGGCGATCGCTTCGATGTGCTCCATGCGGCCATTCTAGGAACAATGGCCATTGGAGATAGAGGGGCTGGTCGCAGGGCCGGCGGGCCCGGGCGAACGCACCCGGCGCGCCGACGCGGGCACAGGCACGGGCACGGCAGTCGGCGACGAGGCTGCTGTCGATCAGGACGGTCCGGATGCGTCCGTCGGGCCCGGTTCGTCCTCGCCGAACAGGTCGCGCAGGAAACGCTCGGGCCGGTTCACGAAGGCGCGGGTCAGCGTGACGGGTTCGGCCTGGTCGTATCCCACCTGCTCGATGGTGCCGTCGGCTTCGAGTTGCAGGATCCGGGCGCCGGGGAGGGCGAGCAGGATCGGCGAGTGCGTCGCGATCACGAACTGGCTTCCCTGGGTGATGAGTTCGCGCATTCTGACCATCAGGGCCAGGCAGCCCTGCACGGAGAGCGCCGCCTCCGGCTCGTCGAGGACGTAGAGGCCGTTCGGCCCGAAGCGGTGGAGCGCGAGGTCCAGGAACGACTGGCCGTGGGAGCGTTCGTGCGGGGAGCGGCCGCCGTAGGCGGGCAGCAGCGGGGTCGGGCCTTCGCGGTCCAGGCGTTCGATCTCGGTGGCGACGTTGTAGAAGCTCTCCGCGCGCAGGAAGTATCCGGTGCGCGGGCGCCGGTTCCAGCGCAGCACCAGGTGCTCCCCCAGGACGGACTCGCTGGAGCGGGTGGCGAAGCGGAAGGACTTCGACCCGCCCTCGGCGTTGAACCCGGCGGCCGTGGCGATCGCCTCGATCAGGGTGGACTTGCCCGAGCCGTTGTCGCCGACCAGGAACGTCGCCCCGGGCGCGAACTCGATCCGCCCCGACTCGGCGAGGCGGGCGACCACGGGCAGGTCGAACGGGTAGCCGCCGGCCTCGGGGCCCGGTTCGACCTGGACGTGACGCAGGAACCCCGGGGCGAAGACACTCATCAAACGATCGTAGGCCGGGGCGCCGACACCGGCCGCCGGGCGGCGGGGTCGGCCCCCCCCGCCCGGTGCAGCGGGAGACGAGGGGCCGGGCCGCATGGGCCCCGGCTACGTCGCGGGCTCGGCCGTGGCCTTCGCCGCCGCCGCACGCCAGGTGGCGATGGTGGCGGCCGCCTTGGTCTCGAAGTCCGGGTCGCGCCAGGCGCCCGGCATGCCGATCACCGCCGGCAGCTTGAAGTCGCCGTGCTCGCGGTGGGTGACCCGCACGACGTCCCCGGAGTCGGGGCGGTTGCGGTTCTTCCCGACTGCGACGTTGGTGACGTCCGCCCAGGCGAACCGCTTGCGGGAGCCCAGGGCCCCGGTCCACCAGATCTCGCGCTCGTCGAAGCTCACGCTGCTGAAGGCGCCCCTCACCTGGAGGAGCCCGCTGATGATCAGGAGGACGCCGAAAGCCATGACGGCGGCGGTCCGGACGTTCATCGGGAGGAGCGAACCGCGGTGGAGAAGGTAGGCGCCACCGGCCAGGAAGAGCGTCGAGAAGATCCACTGACGGCGTATCTGTGCCGGATGGAGACGGTAGGTCACGTGTTTCACCAGCGGATCTTGGCAGGTCGGACGCATCTGAGGAAGCGTCACCGTCGCCCCCTCCCGGAACCGGGTGCGCGGACGGAAGGCGGTGCGGAACCATCGTTCAGCTGTCACGGCTGCGCAGCGTGAGGTAGCCGGCCAGCAGGGCCGCCGTCGTCCAGGCCGCGAGGACCAGCAGGCCCGTTCCGGGGTTGAGGCCCGGAGCGGCCTTCATGACCTCGGCGCCGGCGTGGTCGGGCAGGTAGCGGGCGAGGGTGCGCAGCGCCGGGACGGCGTTGGCCACCGGCGTGAGCACGAAGACGAGGGCGAACAGCAGCGGGAGGGAGAGTGCCGTGCTGCGCAGCGTCGTCGCGATGCCCAGCGAGAACAGGCACATGAGGGTCAGGTAGAGGCAGGCTCCGAGGACGGCGCGCAGCGCTCCGGGGTGGCTCAGCTCGACGCCGTGCGGGCCCAGGGCCGTCTGGGAGGCGAGGAAGGCGAGGAACGTGGTCGGTACGGCCACGAGCAGGGCCACCGTGGTGGCGGCGGTGATCTTGGCGAGGTAGAAGAGGCCGCGGCTGGGTACCGCGGCGAGCGAGGTGCGGATCATGCCGCTGCCGTACTCGGTGCAGACCAGCAGGACGGCGAAGGCGATCAGGGCCAGCTGGCCGAGCTGGATGCCGACGAAGCCGGCGTCCACCGGATCGAAGTCGGGGCGCAGCAGGGGGCTGTGCCGGTCGATCGCGGAGCGGGCCGAGGCGCCGTTCACCACGCCGGTCCCGACGCTGACGACCAGGGCGAGGGCGAGCGGGACGAGCGTGGAGCGGACCGTCCCGATCTTGGTCAGTTCGGCCCGGAGCACGGCCGTCGGTGCGTTAGAGGGCATGGCGGTCCGTCCCCGTGGGGGCCTCGGCCCGGTACTGGGCGGCGGCGCCGGTGAGGCGGAGGAAGGCGTCCTCCAGGGAGGCGGTGCGGGTGGTCAGTTCCCCCGGGACGAGTCCGGCCTCGGCGGCGATCCGGCCCACCTGCTGCGTTCCGGCGTCATCGACGACCACGGCGCCGCGTTCCTCCTGGTGTGCCGTCAGCCCGGCGCGGGTCAGGGCGCCCAGCAGCCGGTCGGGCTGCGAGGTGCGGACCAGGACCTGGGGGCGGCAGTTGTCGGCGATGAAGTCGTCCATGCCGGTGTCGGCGAGCAGCCTGCCGCGTCCGATCACCACCAGGTGCTCGGCGGTGATCGCCATCTCGCTCATCAGGTGGCTGGCGACCAGGATCGTCCGGCCCTCGGCGGCCAGGCCCCGCAGCAGCGTGCGGATCCAGCGCACGCCCTGCGGGTCGAGGCCGTTGACCGGTTCGTCCAGCAGCAGCGTCGGCGGGTCGCCGAGCAGTGCGGCGGCGATGCCGAGCCGTTGGCCCATGCCGAGTGAGAAGCCGCCGGCCCGGCGGGAGGAGACGGACTCCAGGCCCACCAGGGCGAGTACCTCGCGGACCCGGGCCGGGCCGATGCGGTTGGTCCGGGCGAGCCACAGCAGGTGGTGGTAGGCGGTGCGGCTGTTCTGCACCGCCTTGGCCTCCAGCAGCGCGCCGACGTGCCGCAGCGGTTCGCGCAGTTCGTGGTAGGCCTTGCCCTCGTAGTGGACGTGGCCCCGATCGGGGCGCTCCAGGCCGAGCATCAGCCGCAGGGTGGTGGACTTGCCCGCCCCGTTCGGGCCCAGGAAGCCGGTCACCCGGCCCGGCCGGACCGTGAAGGTGAGGCCGTCGACGACGACGGTGTCGCGATGGCGCTTGGTCAGTTGCCGTAGTTCGATCACGGCATCAGGCTGCCGTGGGGCAGCGCCGTGGCACATCGGCCGGCGATCCGACCTGTGGCCTCCGCCGTGCGGTGGAGGCGGGGCGGCTCCACCGGCGCCGTCTCCTACCGTGGTTGGTCATTCCCCGGGCTGAGGTGTGCGCGTGGTCGGGTGGATACGGTGGGGCGCATGGCCCCATTCCCGCCGACCTGGCCGACGCTGTACCGCGAGGGTGTCGTCCGGCCGCTGCGCCGGGGCGAGTGGGTGGCGGTCGACGGCGTGACGGCGGTGGTGCTGACCGCGCTGTTCCTGGCGTTGCCGGGTCCGGCGTGGGGCTGCTACGGCGGGTGGTCGGCCCGGATCGCCCTCGCGGCCGCGATGGGGCTGCCGCTGGCCCTGCGCCGGGCCCGTCCGGCCGCGGTCTGTGCGGTGGTCGCGGTGGCCTCGGTGGTGGCGTCGGTGGCCGGCGCCGTCCGGGAGCCGTTCCTCGCGGTGGCCTTCGCGCTCTACCAGGTGGCGGTCGCCGTCCCGGCCCGGCGGGTGCCCACCGCGGTGATCGGGGTGGTGAGCGCCGGTGTGTCGGTGCTGCTCCTGGTCTCGGGCTCCCCGGCCGGCGGCGGGCAGGACCTCGTGCTCCACGTGGCCGGCCTGGCGCTGGCCGGGATGGCCTGGGTGCTCGGCCGGGCGGTCCGCGAGCGTCGTGCGCACGCCGCCCGTTCGGCCCGGCGGGTCGCGGCGGAGGCCGTCACCGAGGAACGGCTGCGGATCGCCCGGGAGTTGCACGACATCGTGGCGCACCACGTCGGGGTGATCGCGGTGAAGGCCGGGGTGGCCAATCACCTGCTGGCCGCCCACCCGGAGGGGGCCGGCGAGGCCCTGCAGGTGATCGAGACGGCCAGCCGCTCGGCGCTGAGCGAGATGCGGCAGATGCTCAGTGTGCTGCGGGCGGGCGGGTCCGAGCCGGAGGCCGACGGAGCGGACGGGCTCCGGCCGGCGCCCGGGCTCGCGGCGCTGCCCGGGCTGGTGGCCGGTGCCACCGCGGCCGGGCTCACCGCCGAGCTGCGCACCGAGGGCACCGCCGACCTGCCGCAGGGGGTGCAGAGTTCGGCGTACCGGGTGGTGCAGGAGGCCCTGACCAACGTGCTCAAGCATGTCGGGCCGACCCGTTGCCGGGTCGAACTGGTCGCCGATGGGCGGGAGTTGCGGATCGAGGTGACCGACGAGGGTGGTGCGGGGGGCCGCAGCGTCCGCCGACCGGGCCGGCCCGGCGGGCATCCGGCCCGGCACGGGCCCGCCGGGGCGGACCGGGCGGACGGGCACGGGAGTGGTCGCGGGAGTGGTCACGGCCATGGCCTGATCGGCATGCGGGAGCGGGTGGAGTTGTTCGGCGGACGCTTCCGGGCCGGGCCGCTGTCCGGGGGCGGCTTCGCCGTCCGGGCCGAACTGCCGTACCGGGCCGTGGCGTCGGCGAGGGAGGATCCTTGATCAGGACCGGCATGATGGACCGTGCCCGTGCCCGTGCCCAGGGCCGGGGCGCCGGACCGGCCGGGTGGGCGCCCCGGCCCCGGGGCGGAACGACGAACGTGTGGTGGAGGACCGTGTGACCGAGCCCGTCCGTGTCCTGGTGGTGGACGACCAGGCGCTGCTTCGCGGCAGCTTCCGGATGCTGATCGACGCCGAACCCGGTCTGGTCGTGGTCGGTGAGGCGGCCGACGGCGCCGCCGCGATCGAGGCGGTGGCCGAGCAGAAGCCCGATGTGGTGCTGATGGACGTGCGGATGCCCGGCACGGACGGCATCGAGGCCACCCGGACGATCTGTGGGCGGAACCCGGACGTGCGGGTCCTGATGCTCACCATGTTCGACCTGGACGCGCACGTCTTCGCGGCGCTGCGGGCCGGAGCCGCCGGGTTCCTGCTCAAGGACATCCCGCCCGCCGAACTGCTGCACGCGATCCGGGTGGTGGCGGCAGGGGAGAGCCTGCTCTCGCCGAGCGTCACCCGGCGGTTGATCTCGGAGTTCTGCCGTCGTCCGGCCGCCGAACCGACCGGTCCGCCGCCCGTGCTGGACGGTCTGACCGGCCGGGAGCGGCAGGTGCTCCAACTGGTGGGCGTGGGACGGTCCAACGCGGAGATCGCGCAGGAACTGCGCGTCTCCGCGGCGACGGTGAAGACCCACCTGAGCCATCTGCTGGACAAGCTCGGCGCCCGGGACCGGGTCCAGCTGGTGATCGTCGGGTACGAGAGCGGTCTGCTCACACCACGCCACCGGGTCTGACCGGTCGGCGGGGCCACCGGGGCGTCCCGCGCGTACGGGCGGCGGCCTACGCGGCCGTGCTCCCGGCTACGGCTTCGCCTTGCCGGCGACGAACTCGTCCCAGGTGGCGACGGTGTCGGCCGGGGGCGCCGTGATGGCCGGAACGGCGCCGAAGTCGGAGTACTCCTCGACGACCTCGCTGCGGCCCTTGCTGCCGGTGGTGACCTGCTGCGCCTTCAGCACCAGGTCGTCCTTGCCGACCCACATGTCGAGGACCGCCGAGGTCTCGCCCCGCCGCTTGGCCAGCTGGACGTAGTAGTCGCGCACCTCGTCCTTGATGGCGGGCCCGCTGTAGTGGGCCAGCTCGTCGAAGACCACCGTGCCGCGGTAGTGGTCGGCCGGCCGGCCGCCCACCTGCTCCTCGCCGACCCAGGAGGTGGACCCGGTCGTGGCGAGCGAGCCCGCGATCTCGTTGACGAACCCCGCCGCCCGTGCGTTGCCGGGGCTGCCGGCCGTCTTCTGGTCCATGCGGTACCAGCTCTTGCCCGGGACGTGGTCCGACTTCATGTAGATGCCGTCGCCGGTGGCGATGATGTGGTTGAAGCCGCTGGGGTTGTCCTCGGACTTCTCCCCCCAGGACTTGATGGCCGAGGCGTACGGCTGCTGCTGGAAGAACATCTCGGACCTGTCGGATCCGCCCCCGCCCGTCTGGACCGTCTTGTAGGAGGCCTGTTCCGCGGTCTTCCTGGCCGCGGCCATCAGGACGGTCCGGGCGTCGGTCCGGGCGTCGGCCCGCTTCGTCGCCGCCTCGTTCCCGCTCCGGGCCGCATCGCCGCCGTGGGGCTCCCCGCCGCCGTGCGACTCCCCGCCGCAGCCTGCCAGGGCAAGCGCGAGCGCCGCCCCCGCGGCCGCCGCCACGACGCCCCTCCTCATCACCCGCACAGCTCTGATTCCTCCTCGGTCGTTTCGACATGCATGACCATGGTTGTTGCCCGGGCCGGGCCGGACCGCCGACGATCTCGAGCGTCCGCCTCCCGAAGCACCACCCGCCCGCGCCGGGCGGGCCGCTCCACCCGCGAAACGGCGGGCGACCCCGGGTTAAGGTCAGTTTGACGATAACATCCTTCGTCCCCGGACCGACAACCGCTGCCCCGGCGGCCCCGGCGCGGGCGAGCACCTCCCCCGCCCCGAGCCGCCCGCCGGGCGCCGAGGCGTACCGGCCCGCCAGACCGGGCCGCGGTGGGAAGGCCTGACGGCCGACCAGACCGACGGCCGGGGAGCAGCGGCGGGGCGGTCGCGGTCGCCGAACGGCGCCGGGCGGCGGCAGCGCGCGGGGTGAGCCCTCTTGAACACCCCGGGCACCCGTCCCTACGGTGTCCGTGATCACCGCGCACGAACAGCCGGCGGGGTGTGTCAGACCGGGGGATCGACGATGTACTTCAGCCTGCTCGGCCCGCTTCTCGTCCGCATCGGCGGCCAGGAGCGGGCGGTCGGCGGCGCCAAGGTCCGCACGCTGCTCGCGGTGCTCCTGCTGGAGCCCGACCGGCCCGTGCCGTCGGACCGGCTCAGGACCGCCCTGTGGGGCGACAGCCCGCCGGCCTCCTCGAGTGCCTCGCTGCACAACATGCTGGCCCGTCTGCGCGCGCAGCTGGGCGACGAGCGCGGCGAACGCCTGCGTTCCACCCCGCTCGGCTACGTCCTGGAGGTCGCCGCGGGCGAGGTGGACGCCCGGGTCTTCGACCTCGGTGTCCGGCGCGCCCGCGAGGCGCTGTTGCGGGAGGACTGGGACGCCGTACGGGAGGAGTCGGCGGCGGCGCTCGCCTTGTGGCGCGGCGTTCCGCTGGGCGAGTTCCCGGACCTTCCCGAGGCGCAGGTTCCGCGTCGCCAGTGGCAGGAGGCCCGACTGGAGGCCCTGGAGTGGCGCATCGAGGCGGAGCTGCGCCTCGGTCGTGTCCGGGGGCTGGTGCCCGAACTGACCGCGCTGGCGAACGAGCACCCGCTGCACGAGGCCTTCCACGCCCAGCTGATGCGCGCCCTGCACCGCCTCGGGCAGCGTTCCGAGGCCCTCGCCGTCCACCAGCGGCTGCGCCGCGCCTTGGTCGAGGAGCTCGGCATCGAGCCCGGGCTCGCCGTCCGGACGGCCCATGAGCGGGTCCTGCGCGACGAGGACGAGTACGGGGAACGCCCGGGCGGTGAGGGCCGCGCGGGCGGTGCGGAACACGGCGGACGCGGCGGGGGCGGGGAGCCCGGCGCCACCGGGCGGCCCGTGAGAACCGTCCGCCCGCAGGCCCAACTCCCGGCCGCCCTGGCCGACTTCACCGGCCGCGAGGGCGACCTGCGAGCCCTGACCGAGTTCCTCGCGGCCGAGCCCGCCGGCGCCCTCCCCCGGGTCGCGGTCGTCTCCGGCATGGGCGGCATCGGCAAGACCGCTCTCGCCGTCCAGGCCGCCCACGCCGTCCGGCACCACTACCCCGACGGCCAGCTCCACGCCGACCTGCGCGGCTTCGGCGCCGCCCCCGCCCGCGACCCGCACGAGCTGCTCGCCGCCCTGCTCGCCGCCCTGGACGACCTCCCCGACCTCCCCGAGCAGACCTGGCAGACCTGGCAGACCGAGCACCCCGACCGCCCAGGGCAGGCCGGGCGCCGTTCGGGCCCCGGCGCCGCGGTGCGGCCGCTGCCCGAGGACACCGACGACCGGGCCGCCCTGCTGCGCACCGCCCTCGCCGAGCGCCGCGTCCTGCTGGTGCTGGACAACGCCCGCGACGCCGCCCAGGTGGAGCCCCTGCTGCCGGGCGGCTGCCGCAGCGCCGTGATCGTCACCTCGCGCAACGCCCTGCCCGACCTGCCCGCGGGCGCCCGGCTCTCCCTCGCCCCGCTCGACGTCGAGGAGCAGCGCGCCCTGCTCTCCCGGCTCTGCGGCCCCGAGCGGATCCGGCAGGACCCGGACGGTGCGCTGCGCCTGCTGGCCGCCTGCGCGGGCCTGCCCCTGGCCCTGCGCATCACCGGCGCCCGGCTCTCCTCCCGTCCGGCCTGGAGCCTGGGCGCCCTGGCCGGGCGCCTGGACGACAGCCGGGGGCGGCTGCGCGCCCTGTCGGTGGGGCGGCTGGCCGTCGAGACCACCTTCGCCACCAGCTACCTCGCCATCCGCGACAGCGAGGACCCGCTGGAGCGCGAGGCCGCCCGGGCCTTCCGGCTGCTGGGCCTGTGGGCGGGCCACACGCTGGGGGTCGACGCCTCGGCCGCCCTGCTGGACCGGCCCCGGGAGCACACCGCGGACCTGCTCGAACTGCTAGCGGACGTCCACCTGGTGCAGACGCCGGAGCAGTGGCGCTACCGCTTCCACGACCTGCTCGGGGAGTTCGCCGCCCAGCGCGCCCTGGAGGAGGAGAGCGCCGGGGCCCGTGAGGAGGCCGCGCTGCGGCTGGGCGTCTGGTACGCGCTCGCGCTGGAGGCCGCCGGCACGGCCGTCGACGCTGCGGGCGCGCCGCGCCTGGCCGAGCCTCCCGCCGCACCGGTGCCCGTCTTCACCGACCCCCAGCACGCCCTGGACTGGTGCCGGCGGGAACTGCCCGTCATCAAGGAGGTGATCCGCCGTGCCGCGGACTCCTCCCGCCCCGATCTCACCTGGCGGCTCGCGATCTGGCTCATGGGGTACGCGAACACCTTCTGGTGGACGGGCGAGTGGGACACCTGCCTGAACCTCGCCCTGAGGTCCGCCGAGGAGCGCGGGGACCGCCTCGGCCAGGCGTGGACGCTGCGTCGGCTCGGCGCCTCCCACGGCATGGCCTTCCGCAACGACCAGGCGATCGAGACCACCTGGGCCGCACTCGCCGTCCTCGACGGCGGACACGATGACGACGTCTGCCGGGCCACCGTCCTGGCGAACCTGTCCATGGCCCTCGGTCAGCGGGGCGAGGGCGGCCGGGCCCTGGAGTACGCCCAGGACGCCTGGACCCTCCAGCGGCGGACGGGAGCGGAGGAGGGCGCGATCAGGGTGCGGGCGGCCCTGGCCACGGCGTACCTGCGCAACGAGGACTTCGAGGCCGCCCTCACCCACTTCCGCCGGGTCCTCGAAGCCTGCCGGGCCCGCGGCAACCTGACGCACGTCGCCGTGACGCTGGCCAACATCGGCGACTGCCTGGTCGGACTGGGCCGGCAGGAGGACGCCTTCGCCGCTCTCGACGAGTCGCTGGCGATCCGCCGCGGCTTGGGGGACATGAGCGGCATCGCCGACTGCCTGATCATCACCGGCCGGGCCCACGCCCACTTCGGCCGGCTCCCGCAGGCCCGTACCTGCTTCGAGCAGGCCGCCGGGATCAGCCGGGACCACTCCATCCCCGCCCTGCTCCGGCGGAGCCTCGACGGCCTCGAACAGCTCCGGGGCGTGCGGCGCTGAACGTGCCGGTGCCGCCCGGGGGCCCGGGCGGCACGCGCGGCACGTACGGTCGGCCGCACGGCGCGGGGCACGTACGGTCGGCCGCGCGGTACGGACGCGTACGGTCAGCCGGTGGGCACTCCGCCGGCCACCTGGCCGAGGCCGGTCCAGCCCCCGCGGCCGTCACCGCCGTTCCAGGCGTAGACGAGAGCGGCGTTGGACGGCGGGTCGGTGCGGATGTAGTCCGCGTTGCCGCCGCCGTCGAAGTCGGCGAACTGCACCCGGCTCTGGTCCGTGGTGAGGCCGCTGGCGGCCTGGCCGATGCCCAGCCAGCCGCCGCCGGTGTCGCCGCCGCGGTTCAGCCAGATCCGTACGGCGCCGCTGGGGTCGATGACGGCGTAGTCGGCCCTGCCGTCGCCGTCGAAGTCGGCCAGGCGCACCCGGCTCTGGTCGGTGGTCAGGCCGCTCGCGACGGTCCCGAGGTCCTGCCAACTCCCCTGACCTGCGGTGAACTTGTTGAGGTAGGCGTGCACGGAGCCGTCGGGGTTGATCACCTCGTAGTCGGCCTTGCCGTCCCCGTCGAAGTCGGCCAGGCGCACCCTGGTCGGGTCGGTGGTCAGACCGGTGGCGACGACCCCGATGTCCTGCCAACTCCCCTGGCCGCCGGTGTACTTGTTCAGGTAGACGCGGACCGAGCCGTCCGGGTTGATCACCTCGTAGTCCGCCTTGCCGTCCCCGTCGAAGTCGGCCAGGCGCACCCGGGCCGGGTCGGTGGTCACACCGGTGGCGACCTGGCCGAGCGGCTGCCAACCGCCGTGCCCGTCACCGCCCTTGTTCAGCCAGACGTCGACCGCGCCGTCGGCGCCGATGGTGAGGTAGTCGGCCTTGCCGTCCCCGTCGAAGTCGGCGTACCGGACGCGGCCGAGGCCGCCCGACTCGCTGGCGGTGTCGGAGGCCACGGATGCCCGCGCCGCACCGTCGGAGAACGCCTGGTCCAGCCCGCCGTAGAAGGCCTGCGCGATCCGCCGGTAGCCGCTGTCGTTGGGGTGGAGGCGGTCGGACATCTCGGCGGGGCCCAGGGCGGGCGGGTCCACGTACCGGAAGGAGTTCCCGGCTTGGGCCTCGACGGCCTGCAGCTGGCGGACCCGGTCGTTGTAGACGGCCGGGGACTCCTGGAGGCCCTGGGTGGTGGGGATCACGCCCTCCATGACCACGGCGGTGCCGGGCCGGTCCGCGTAGATCCGGTCGAGGAGGGCCTTGAGGCGCTCGGGCGCGTGCGCCGGGTCGGCGCCGCGGTCGAGGTCGTTGACGCCGATGTGCAGCAGGACGACGTCCGGGTGCGCGGCGGCGAGCCACTGGTCGATGCCGGCGCGCAGGTCGTCGACCATGTCGCCGGAGTGGCCCTCGTGGGCGAGGTCGGGCAGCTGCCCGCCGGCCTGGGAGCCCACGAACCGTACCGTGTAACGGGATTGGCCGGCGACGAGGCTCCACAGCGGGGCCCGGTAGGACGAGCCGGTGGCGCTGCCGGCGCCCGCGGTGATCGAGTCGCCGAGCGGCATCACGCGCAGCGAGGGTGCGGCGGTAGTGGTGGTAGTGGTGGTGGCCGGCGTGGCGGCGTGCGCGGCGGCCGGTGCGGCGGCGTGGGCGGCCGGTGCGGCGGCTGCGGCGAGCAGGGTGCTCAGGCCGAGGGCCAGGATGCGTTTCAAGGTCTCCCCCATGACGTGCGGTCGTTCGGTTGCGGAGGGGGCTCCGGTTGACGGACCGGAGCCCCCTCGGGCGCCGGCGACGGGTGGCCGGCGCCGGTCACGGGTGTCAGGCGCCGGTGGCGACCTGCCCGAGGTTGGTCCAGTTGCTGCCGCCGTCGTAGCGGTAGACGTTGACCGAGTTGTTCGGGTTGGTGGTGATGTAGTCGGCCCGGTTGTCGCCGGTGAAGTCGGCGAGGACGACGGCGTTCTGGTTGGTGGTGACGCCGGTGGCGATCTGGCCCATGGCGGACCACTGGCCGTGGCCGTCGACGTTGCGGTACGCGGTGAGCGAGCCGTTGCCGTTGATGACGGTGTAGTCGGCCTTGCCGTCGCCGTCGAGGTCGGCGAAGCGGACCCTGCTCTGGTCGGTGGTCAGGCCGGTGGCGGAGATGCCGATGTTCTGCCAGCCGCCGCCGGTGTCGCCGCCGCGGTTGAGGTAGGTGGTGACCGAGCCGTCCGCGTTGATGACGTTGTAGTCCGCCCGGCCGTCGCCGTCGATGTCCGCGAAGCGCACCCGGCTGAGGTCGGTGGTCACGCCGGTGGCGACGGTGCCCATGTCCTGCCAGCCGCCGCCGGTGTCGCCGCCGCGGTTGAGGTAGACGTGCACCGAGCCGTCCGGGTTGACGGCGATGTAGTCGGGCAGCCCGTCGCCGTCGAAGTCGGCGAAGCGCACGCGGTTGGGGTCGGCGGTGATGCCGGCGGCGACCTGGACGGGCGAACCCCAGTCGCCGCGGCCGTCGCCGCCGTTGTTCTGCCAGACCGTGACGGCGCCGGTGGCGCCGATGGTGATGTAGTCGTCCTTGCCCCGGCCCCAGAAGTCCGCCCACTTCACGCGGCCGTTGCCGGCCTCGGTGCCCTTGTGGTGGTCCCAGTGCGTCCTGATCATGCGCCACTGGGCGTCATCGCCCTGGAAGCCGGTCCTGCAGACGGGGTTGCCCTGAGCGACCTTCAGGTAGCAGCCCTTGGGGCTGGCGACGCTCGTCCAGCGGCCGTCCACCCCCAGCTCCATCCAGGCGAGCCCGTAGTCGTGGCTGCCGCAGCCCACGGTCAGGACGTTGGAGCCGTCCGTCGCCAGGCAGGAACCGCCGTAGTACATGGAGCCGTCGACGATCTGGTTCTGGTACCCGGTGACGAAGTACTGGTTGTCGTTGCTGCCGCAGGGCTGGAGTGCGACGGGCCACGCACCGATGTCGGTGGTTCCCACCAGGCACAGCCCCGTCGCCTTGTTCTGGATCTGGAACGCCAAGGGATGCACGTCGGCCGACGCCTGGCCGGCGGAGAACGACAGGCCGGCCACCAACATGGCGACGACGGTCAGGCCGGCTCTGATCCGGCGGAATCGGGGAACTCTGATCTTCACGTGTCCTGCCTCTGGCGTTGGGTGCGCGTGACCGGCCCGGCTTCGCTGCCGGACCGGTCACGCGGTGACGCCACGAGGCTGGCAGGGTGCTCCAACAGCGACCCAACAATCAACCAACCGTGCACCGTTGCGGAACGGACCACCTCCGCACCCGACAGCTCCGACTCTTCTCGGCGGGCCGGGCGGCCTTTCGCGATGCGGACATGACAGCTAGCGTACGTACGAGCTGCCCGGTCCATGACGGTCCGTCACCGGATTCCGCCGTGGACTCGCGCGGTACGGACGGGACGCCGCGCCCGCCCGCATGTTGAAGACGTCCGTCGCACACCCTGGAGAGCCCGTGGATCCCCGCCCCGCTTCCCGTCGGCAGCGCCTGCGCGTTCCCGGCGCCGCCTGCGTCGCGCTGCTGTGTTCCGTCGCCCTCGGCGCCGCGACACCGGCGCAGGCCTTCAGCGGGGGCAACCACGAGAGGATCACCCGGGCCGCCCTGGGGGCCGCGGGCTGGCACCCGGCCTCGCTGACGGCGATGGCGGACGGGAACTCGGGCGCCATCGTCGCCAACGACCACGGCGAGTACTTCGGCATCGGCAAGCTGCACTGCGACAACGCCGACTACCTCGACCCCCGGTACGACAGCCGCTACCCCCGCACCCGCGGGCAGGCCGACGCCGAGATCATCGACTGCGTCGACAGTTCCGTCCACAACTTCAAGCGGGCCGTCGCCGCCGCGGACCGGCTGGTCGACGCGAACGGGCACGTCGTCGCCGCCCAGACCGCCATCTCCCCGGCCTGCGACTGGAACGACCGGCCGGGACGGGCGAAGTGCGAGGTGCTGGAGGACCTGGGCCGCGGCTGGCACCAGATCGAGGACTTCTACGCCCACAGCAACTGGGTCGACCAGGCCGGCCCGGGAGCCGTCGGCGTCAAGAACCCCCCGGGCCTGGGCAGGACCGACCTGCCCGCGTTCTTCTCCATCGCCCGCTACAGCTCCATGAGCAGGCCCGACTGGGCCAAGGACGCCACCGCCCACATCCCGCACGACCTGGCGACCGGCTGCTACCCGGACCGCGACCACAGCGGAACGGTGTCCGACTGCGCGAACCGCGTCACCCACGACGGAGTGCTGAACAAGGACACCAAGGACACCCCGCGCTCGGCCGTCGGCCACAACTTCGACCGCGCCTACGACCTCGCCGTCAAGGACATCACCCGCCAGTGGAACGACTTCAAGGACGAGCTCCGGCGCAGGTACCCGACCAACGGCCGGGCGCAGGCGATGATCTGCGCCATCACCCATGACCACCCGGACAAGACCTGCTGAGCGGAACGGAACGGAACGGAGACGTCATGCGAAGGTTCCTGACCAGGCTGTTCGTCGCGGCGGCGGCCGCCACCCTGACCGTGGTGCTGCCCGGTGCGGGCGCGGCGGCGCCGGCCCGCACCGGGCCCGCCTCGGTCGCGGTCGCGGCGGTCAACCACACGGTGACGTTCGTGAACCACTCGTCGCAGCGGCTGTGGATCGGAAGCGGCGTCAACGCCGACGGGTCGAAGCAGTTCACCCGGCTGCCGGTCCTGGCTCCCGGGCAGTCGGCGACGGTGACGATCCCCGAGACCACCGCCCCGTTCCACTGGCGGGGGAAGTTCTTCGCCCGCCAGGACTGCGGCGGGGCCTCCGGCAACGGCTTCCACTGCCGGGTGGGCGACTGCGGCCCGTTCGCCGACCACTGCACGACGGGCGAACAGCCCGCCAGCCTCGCCGAGTTCAACTTCGACGCCAAGGACGGCGCCGCCCCCTGGTACGACGTGAGCTACGTGAACGCGTTCTCGCTGCCGGTCACGATCACCCCGGTGAACGCCTCGATCCCGGCGGGCGGGGGCTGCGACACCCGGGGCTGCGCGAAGGACCTGCTGCCCTCCTGCCCGCCCGCCGACCTGACGCGCGGGCCGGACGGCAAGCCGCTGCTGTGCACCAACCCCAGCCGCGACGCCCAGAGCGACTACAGCCGCGCGCTCAGCGCGAAGTGCCCCAAGGCCTACACGTGGTCCAAGCAGGACCAGGTCCCGGGCAACAAGGTGATGCAGCAGTGCAGCCGTTGCAGCGGCTTCACCGTCACCTTCGGGCCCTCCGCGTGAGCGCCCCGGCCGCGTGAGCGCCCCGGCACGACCGCCTGATCGAAGGAGAGGAACGCCTTGCCACGTCGAACACGTCTGTTCGCCGCCCTGCTCGCCGTGCTGACCTGCCTCACGGTCGGCACCACGGGCGACGCGTCCGCCGCCCCGGCGAAGAAGAAGGGCGTGAGCGCCTGGAACTTCACCGACGTCACCAAGGCCATGGCCGACGCCAGGGTGGGCTGGTTCTACACCTGGGCCTCGGACCGGCAGCAGATCAGGCCGCCGGCCGGCGTCGAGTTCGTCCCCATGATCTGGGGTGCGGGCTCGGTGACCGACGCGCAGCTCGCGACGGCCCGGAAGGAGGGCACGACCCTGCTCGGGTTCAACGAGCCCGACCTGCGGGGCCAGGCCTCCATGAGCGTCTCCCAGGCCCTCGACCTGTGGCCCCGGCTCCAGTCGACCGGGATGCGCCTGGGGGCGCCCGCGGTGGCGGGCGGCGGCGACGTCGCGGGCGGCTGGCTCGACCAGTTCATGAAGGGCGCCGCCGCCCGCCACCACAAGGTCGACTTCATCCCCCTGCACTGGTACGGCTCGGACTTCCGCGCCGATGCCGCGACCGGTCAGCTGCGCAGCTACCTCCAGGCCGTCCACGACCGCTACAAGAAGCCGATCTGGCTCACCGAGTACGCCCTGATCGACTTCTCCGGCGGCACCCCGAGGTACCCGACGCCGGAGCAGCAGGCCGCGTTCGTGACGAAGTCGACCGCCATGCTCCAAGGGCTCCCCTTCGTCGAACGCTACGCGTGGTTCACCCTCTCCGCGGACCGCGGCGGCACCGGTCTCTACCACCGGGCGACGCCCAACCGGATGGGCGAGGCCTACCGCGCGGCCGGCTGAGCACCCCGCCCGGCGCCCGTCAGCGGGTGCCGGGCGGTGCCGGGTGGCTCGCGCGGGCGAGGGCCTGCCGGCGCAGGCCGCGCAGTTCGTCGAGCGTGGTCACCGGCGGCTCCGGCCGAGCGGCGCCGATCGCGAAGTGGCCTGAGGGAGAGGAAATCTGACGGCCAGTCCGATGGTGATCCCGCGCATGCCGATTCCCTCCCGCCCGCCGGACGGGGGCCTTCGATGGACGGAAGGGGTCCACCGGATGACCTGTCCGTGCCACTCTGTCTGGTGACGGCGGCGAGGGCACGGGGGAGGCTTGGTGGCTGCCAAGGGTGACAGCGAGGGCACCGGGGCGCGGGCGGCCGTGTTCGTGGGCCCCCATCAGTTGCTGCGGCCGTTGGGCGAGGGCGGGATGGGGGTGGTGTACCTCGCCCGCTCGCCCGGGCTGAGGCTGCTCGCGGTGAAGGTCATCCGGCCCGAGTACGCCGAGGACCCGCAGTTCCAGCGCCGGTTCCAGCAGGAGGTGGAGGCCGCCCGGCGGGTGACGGGGTTCCACACGCCGCCCGTGGTGGACGCCCAGCCGCGCGGTCCGCGGCCGTGGATGGCCACGGCGTACCTGCCGGCGCCGTCGCTGGGCGAGGTGGTGCGGCGGTTCGGCCCGCTGGGCGAGGCGGGTGCGCGGGCGCTGGGGGCGGCGCTGGCGGAGGCCCTGGCCGCGATCCACGCGGCGGGGGTGGTGCACCGTGACCTCAAGCCGGGCAATGTGCTGATCGCGCGGGACGGTCCGCGCGTCATCGACTTCGGGATCAGCCGGGCCTTCGACGCGGTCCACCTGACCCGGACCGGCATGGTGTGCGGCACCCCCGGCTACATCGCCCCCGAGCGCGTCGTCTCCGCGTCCGTCACCTTCGCCTCCTCGGACGTGTTCTCGCTCGGCTGCCTGCTGGTGTACGCGCTCACCGGCCGTACCCCCTTCGGCGCCGGTGAGCCCGCGCAGATCAACCGGCGGGTGGTGTACGAGTGGCCGGACCTGTCCGGGGTGCCCGCCGCGCTGGGCCCGCTGGTGGCCGCGTGCCTGGACAAGGACCCGGGTCGGCGGCCCACGGCGGCGGCCGTGCTGGCCGCGCTGGCCCCGGCCGATCCGGCGGCGCTGCTGAGTCCGGGGTTGCTGGCCGACTTCGAGGCCCGGGAGCGGCAGGCCGGGATCGACCTGGCGGCGCCGCCCGCGGATCCGCCCGCGCGGGCGGTGCGGGCGTGGCGGTCGCTGAGCCGGCGCGGGCTGTTCGGCCTCGGTGCCGGGCTCGGCGCGGGCGCGGCGGCGGCCGTGGGCGTGCCGCTGCTGCTCACCCGCCGGGCCCGGGCGGCGGCCGGGGCGGCGACGGTCGGTGACCCCGTGGACGCGTGGGGAGCCGACGCGGGCGGCGCGGGCAGTGCCGGGGCCTCGCCCGGTGCGCCGGCCCCGCTGTGGAGCCGGCCGTTCAGCGGCGTGACGGTCCTCCACCAGCTGTCCCTCGTCGGCTCGACACCGGTGTGGTGGACCGAGGGCACGGGCGCGACCGGCGTGGACCCCTCGACGGGGCGTACGGCGTGGTCCCAGCAGGAGGTCCAGTTCGTCCAGGCGCAGGGCGGGCTGCTCTACGGGACGTCCACGGACTTCGCGAGCCTGGTGTGGCTGGACGCCTCGGCGCAGACCCACCGGATCCCGCTCGCCGTGCCCGCCGACCAGCACATGTACGCCGCGATGACCCTGCGGGTCTTCGGCGCGGACGACCGGACCGTGGTGACGGCCCGGCAGACCTCCGCCACCGGCGGCGGGCTCCTCGCCGGGACCGACGCGGGCAGCGGCGAGGTGCTGTGGCAGCACGACGTCGCCGAGAACCTGGCGGTGTCGATGGCCCGCCACTCGGAGTCCCTGTGCAGCGGTTCCGGCAGCGCGATGGGCCTGGTCGCCGACGGCAGGTGCTACTACCGGGACGGTGACGTCCTGCACGCGCTGGACCTGCGCACCGGCGAGTCCCGCTGGCAGGCCGCCGGCCTCGCGCCCACGGGCGCGGGGGTGCCCGCGCGGCTGCTGCGCACCGGCGACCTGCTGGTGGTCGTCGCCAACCGGACGGTGGTGGCCGTGGAGGCGGCGACCGGGCGGCAGCGCTGGACGGCTCCCCCGGTCCCGCAGGCGGTCTTCGGCTGTGCGCTCGGCGGCGACCGGCTGCTGCTGTCCGGGGCCCAGGGCACGGCCTACTGCCTGGACGTCACGACCGGCCGGGGGCTGTGGCACTGCACCGTGGCGGCCGTGACCCTTCCGAGTGCGAGCGGGGACTTCCGGGCTCCGTCCGCGGGTGACGGCTTCTTCGCCGTCCCGCTGCCGGGCGGGCCGTACGGGACGGCCGTCCTGGACGCCGCCCGCGGCACGGTCCGCTGGGTGGCCCGGCCGCCCTCCGACGAGGGCCTGTGGACCACCGCGGCCGACGGCCCGACGCTCTACTGCGCCTCCGCCACCACGCTGCGCGCCTTCCGGGCCGGTGCCGGATGAGCGCGCGCAGCATCGGCCCGTACCGCGTCCTGCGCAGACTCGGCGCGGGCGGCATGGGCGCCGTCTACCTGGCCGCCACCGGCAGCGGGCGCCCGGTCGCGGTGAAGACCGTGCAGGAGCAGTACGCGGCCGATCCGGAGTTCCGGCGCAGGTTCGCCCAGGAGGTGGCCGCGGCCAGATCGGTCAACGGGGCCTACACCGTGGCGGTGGTGGACGCCGACACGGAGGCGGAACTCCCCTGGCTGGCAACCGAGTTCGTCGCCGGACCGTCACTGTACGAGGCGGTGGCGCGGCACGGCGCGCTCGCCCGGCCCGCGCTCCACGTCCTGGGGGCGGGCCTGGTGGAGGCCCTCGCGGCCGTCCACCGCGCCCGGATCATCCACCGGGACCTGAAACCCTCCAACATCCTGGTCGCCCGGGACGGCCCGAGGGTCATCGACTTCGGGATCAGCAAGCCGACGGCCGACGCGCTGCCCACCGCGAGCGGCCAGATCATCGGCACACCCGGGTTCATGTCCCCCGAACACGCGGCCGGCCGCACCCTCACCCCCGCCAGCGACCTGTTCTCGCTGGGCGCCGTACTGGCCTTCGCCGCGACCGGCCGCGCGCCCTTCGGCGAGGGGCCGCCCGCGGTGCTGGTCTACCGGGCCTCCGAGGAGCCCCCCGACCTGGACGGGGCGCCGCCGGAGCTGACCGGACTGCTGGTGCGCTGTCTGGACCGGGACCCGGCCCGGCGGCCCGCACCGGCCGAGCTCGCCGAGGCCTTCCGGTACGGCCCGGCGGTCGGCACCGACTGGATGGGCGGGGCGGAGCGGACCGTACGCGGGCGTGAGCGTGAACTGGCCCGGGTGCTGAGCGATCCGAACGGCACCCGGCGCCGGCTGCTCGTCCTCGGCGGCGCGCTGCTCGCCACGGCCGCCGCGGGCGGGGCCACCCGGCTGCTGTGGCCGGGAAACGCGGGGGCGCCCCCGAAGGCCTGGTCGGCGCCCCTCCCCCGGGCCGGGATGGCGCCGGTGGCCTGCGGCCCGGCGGCGGTGGTGTGCGCGGACCGCACGGGGGCGGTCGGCTACGCCCGCTCCGACGGACGGGTGCTGTGGACCAGCACCTCGGAGGCGGGGGCGTCCCCGGTCGGCGACGGCGGGCGGGTGTGGTCGGTGGACCAGGACGGCTCGGTGCGGGCGCGCGACGCGCGCAGCGGCGCCGACCTGTGGCGCTCGTCCGACCCGGTCCCCGGTGCGCAGGCCCTCGCCCTGCCGCTGCCGGGCCTGCTGCTGGTCACCGGGGCGGACGGAGCCCTGCACGGCTACGACGCGGCCGCGGGGCGCAGGCTGTGGAGCGGTGCGGCGCTGGGCACCTCCTTCCGCGTCCAGGGCATGGACGCGGCGGGCCTGCTGGTCGTCACGGTCCTCGGCGATCCGGCCCTGCTCGCCGGCGGCGCCTTCCGCTTCCTGGCGCTCGACCGCGCGAGCGGGCGCCAACGCTGGTCGCTGGACGCCCAGGAGCTGTACGCGCCGCCGAGCGGCACCAGCCTGTACGCCCTGGACCCGGACCGCGCCCTGACCGCCGTGGACGGCGGGCGCGGAACCGCCCTGTGGAGCCGGCCCAGCGGCCTGCCGCCGGCCTCGGCGACCATGTCCGCCGGTTCCTACCTGGGTTCGCTCGCGCTCCGTGGAGCGGTGCTCACCTGCCTGCCCGTCTCCGGGACGACGGCCACCGACGGGCAGATCCCGACGGCGGCCTTCGACACCACGGGCGCCCGGCTGTGGAGCGGCACCCACACCGGCGCGATCACCGGGTGCGCGGACGTCGCGGCCCTGGTCGCGACCGGCGGCCCGCACGGCGCGTCCGGCACCGACCCGCGCACCGGGGCCACCGCGTGGACCTGGCCGTCGGCGCAGGGCGCCGCCACCGTCCGGGGCTCCTGGGGGAACTCGGTCCTCGTCACCGCGCCCACGGACACGGGCGGGATCGCCCTCCAGTCGCTGGCCGGCGCCGACGGCAGCCCGCAGTGGCACCAGGCCTTCGCCCGCCAGCCCGGCGACCCGCAGGTCCTGGTCCAGGACGCGGCCCTGCTGGTCGGCTACGGGCCCACCCTGACCGCCTACCACCTGTCAGCCGGCGGCTGACAGCCTTCGAAGGGTTCCGTACGAGATGGCCGAGATCGAGGACACCCCTCCGGCGACCCAGCCGCTGCCCACCCTCCCGCGCACGAGCCCCCTGCCGGCCCAGGCCGTTCCCGCCACCCTCCCCGACCCGGCGGACCTGCGCCCGGGCGGGCCCGCCCGGCGGTGGACCTGGCTGCTCGGGGGCATCACGGCCGGCGCGGGCGCCGCCGCGCTCGTCCTGGGCCTGGTGGCCAACCTCGTCACGCCGACCGTGACCGCCTCGTCCGCGGCGAACTCTTCCGCCGCAGTCGCGTCCTCCGGCCCGGCGTCCCCGTCCGCGGCGCTCTACACCGCCTCAGCGGCCGGCTGCTCGCTGGTGCACCCCGAGACGGTCGCCCGCTATGCCAAGGGCGCCCCCTGTACCGAGCAGAAGCCGATCGGGGGCATACCGGTGACGGGCGGGAGCTGGACCAGCCAGGACTCGGGCCTGACCATGCTGCAGGTCCTGGTCACGCTGTCCCCAAGCACCGACAGCATCTACCAGGAAACGTTGAGCAGCGCCCGGACGGCGGCGGCCACCAGCGCCGGCACCATGAAGATCACCGACGACCGGTCAGTCCCCGGCATCGGGGAGAAGGCGACCCTGCTCTACACCGTTGCGTGGGGTTACGGCCGCATCGAACTCGTGGTGCTCCAGCGCAACGCGCTCATCACCGTCAACTACCAGGCGTCCACCCGCTCCGGCTACACCTTGAAGGACGTCCCGCCCTCGGAGGCCGAGGCCGCCGCCACCGCCGCCGCGCGGGACGCCCTGGGCACCCTCACCGCGTGAGAACCACGGCGCCCCCGACTACACGGTGCGATCCGCAGCCGCAGTTCGTACTCCTCGGCTCCGGCGGCACCCGCCTGCTCGCCTGCTCGCCGTCGTCGAGGACAGCGTCGCAGGTCAGGAGCCTGCGGCAGGCGGCCGGGTGGTCAGATCTGGCGGTCCGGGTCGGAGAAGGTCAGGCCGCCGACCGCGAGCGGACGCCGGGCCGGGGCGGGCACTGCGGCGGTCTCGCCGGGCGGCTGCCGGAAGTCGGCGCCCTGCTCGAGCGGCGGCCGGCGCGCGCCGGACTGGGTGGGCAGGGGCGTGTCGGCGGCGGTCGCGGAGAAGGTGGGCATTACGAGAGGGCTGTGGTCTGTCATGATCGACAGTGTCGCAGCACGGACCGGGCCGCGTCGCCACCCTCCCGGAACCGGTGGGGCCGGAGCGGGGTCGCACAGCCCTCGCGGGTGCCCCTGGGCGGTTGCGGCGATGCGGGCGGTACGGGCGGTACGGGCGGTGCGGGCGGAAATTGCGTTGCCCGGACCCCTGGCCCCCGTGGCACCCTGACCCGGTGTCCGACGCGCTCTACCCCGCAGGCCTGACCTGGGACGAGGTCGACCCCGCCGCCCACCCCTTCGACCCCGCTTCGGCCGCGCACGTGGTCCGCTCCCTCGGCCCGGCGCGGCGGGTGCCTTCCCGGCCGGACCCCGCCGTCGATCCGATCGGAGCCAACTGGGCGCGGGAGGCGGCCAGGCCCTGGACCGATGCCATGACCCACGTGCTGATCGAGCACTACGGCCGGTGGGCGGCGGGGTGGCGCTGGTCGGTCGGCGAGGCGGACGTCGACGGCGGGCCGGTCGGGAACTGGTGCTGCGGGTCGCACTCGATCACCACCGCGGAGCAGACCCTCGACCGGGTCGTGGCCTCGCTGTGCGAGTGGCGCGACTGGCTGGAGCACCTCGCGCGGTGGTTCGAGGCCTACCCCCTGGACCCGGAGACCCTGGTGGCGGACCGGATCCTGTGGGAGCGCGCCGCCCGCAACCTGATCCTGCAGGTCGCCGACCGGACCGGCGCCGAGAGCGGCTGGTAC
This sequence comes from Kitasatospora sp. NPDC056076, assembly GCF_042266305.1. Taxonomy (NCBI): domain Bacteria; kingdom Bacillati; phylum Actinomycetota; class Actinomycetes; order Kitasatosporales; family Streptomycetaceae; genus Kitasatospora; species Kitasatospora sp. NPDC056076. The sequence continues at coordinate 872 of NZ_JBHJWG010000074.1, read as the reverse complement.
GGGCACTGCCGGCAGGTCCTGGGCTGGTTCCTCACCTACTGGGGCGTCGCCCCCGAGACGGCCGAACGGCTGGTGCGACAGGCGGCCGGCGGCCGGTTCAAGAGCTGGACCGCGCCGGACACCGTCCTGGCGGAGGAGGTCGCCGAACGGCTCGTCGGCCCGCTGCGCCCGCAGGACACCCACTGGTCGCCGGCCCCGGGCGGGCTCCCGGACCACCTGGAGCGCTGGCTCGCGGTACGCGGGAGCGTGCCGTGGCCGGACGGCGAGGCCGGCACGGACGGCGCGGACGGCGCGGACGGCGCGGACGGCGCGGACGGCGCGGACCACGAGCCGACGGCCTCCGCCCGCGACAGCGCGGCGGAGGACTTCCGCTCCTTCGACGCCGCCGTGGACCCTGCACGCGCCGCCGGCCTGCTCACCGCACTGGAGCTGGTGCGGGCCGACGCGGCGCGAGGTGCCACGCTCGACTTCGAGCTGCTGCGCAGCTGGCAGCAGCACGTCCTGGGCACACCCGAGCCGCCACCGCTGCGCACCCGCCCCGCCTTCGCCAAGGGCGGCGAGGAGCGCTACGGGATCGGCCCCGACACCGGCACCCGCCTCGACGCCTGCCTCGCGCAGGCCACCGACAGCCGGCCCTCGCTGGCCGCCAGGGCGGCCCGGGCCCACCTGGACGTCTGCTTCTTCCACCCGTTCGACGACGGCAACGCCCGCGCCGCCCTGCTCACCCTGCTGTTCGTACTGGCCCGCGAAGGCCGCACCCTCGACTCGGTGATACTCGTCCGCCGGTTCGGCCACCGGGCCGACGACCCGCAGGACGCGCTGAGCCTGTGCCGTTCCGTCGAGCTCGATCTCAGGCGCTGCGCCGCCGCCCG
>NZ_JBHJWG010000073.1:0-26300 GCF_042266305.1 Kitasatospora sp. NPDC056076 | reverse complement strand
CGAGGCCGACAGATCCGGTTGAGGACCCGAGGTCAGTCAGAGGTTGAGTCAGACCTGCCCGGGAACCGCTCATGAACATCCTCACTGTCAGTGGTCGACGGGCTCGGCGGATGACGGGCAGCACCGGCTCAGCGGATGACGGGCAGCACCGGCTCCGAAGCGCGGCCCGCCGCCGCCTCGATGAAGGCCACCGGGTCGGCGACCTCGGCCAGCAGCCCGCGGGTGAACCGCAGCGCCCCCTCGGCCGGGGCGGGGCCGCCGACGGCCGCGACCAGGTCCAGCAGGTGGACGGTCGCCTCCATCAGCGCCACCTCGCCGAGCGCCCCGACCGTGACGCTGCCGAGCAGCGGGTGCGCCACCACGGTGCTCGGCGGCAGGTCCGCGAGTCCGGCCAGGGCCTCCGGGCCCTCGGTGCCGAACCGGGCGATCAGCGCCGCCGGTTCGCTCGCCCTGGCCGCTTCCCTGGCCAGCTCGGCGACCTGTCCGGCGGCGGTGTGGGCGAGCCCGCCCGGCCGGTTGAAGGTCCGCAGGACGTCCGCCCCGCAGGTCAGTTCGGCCGGACCGTCCAGGACGGCCCCGCGCAGTCCGGTGAACATCTCCGGCACCGGTGCCACGTGCGCGTACAGGTCCCGTACGGTCCACTCGGTCAGCCGGGTCGGCCGGTCCCAGTCGGTCGCCCCGAGGGCCGCGCCGCGTTCCGCCCAGGACCGCCAGGCCTCGGCCAACAGCTCGCGCACGTGGTCGTTCTGACTGGTCATCGGGGGCCTCCTCGAAGCAGTGTCCACGGAGTGCCCCACGCTACCCGCCCTCACCGGAGAAACCACTTGCACCCCCGGCACCCCGCCCGCCACCATCACCGCATGACCACCGCACCCGCCCGCCCGCTGCCCGTGACCGCCGCCGCCCGCCCGGCCGCCGGTCAGCAGCAGCAGCCCGGCCACCCCCGGAGGCCCGACCGCGCCCTCGCATGAGGGCCGCGCTGGTCGCGGGGCTGCTCGCCGGGTGGGGCGTCGCCGTCCCGGTGGGGGCCGTCGGGGCCTACCTGGTGGCGCTCAGCGCCCGGACCTCGCTGCGCACCGGGGCCTGCGCCGCCCTCGGCGTGGCCACCGCGGACGGGCTGTACGCCGTGCTGGCCGCCCTCGGCGGCAGCGGCCTCGCGCCGCTGCTGGCGCCGGTGGCCACACCGCTGCGGATCGCCTCCGCCCTCGTCCTGCTCGCCCTGGCCGTCCGCACCGCCGCCACCGCCCTGCGCACCCCCGGCTCCGCCGCCCTGGCGGCCCAGACCCCGCCCGGCCCCGCCCGGGCCTTCCTGACCCTGCTCGGGATCACCCTGCTCAACCCGCTGACGGTGCTCTACTTCGCCGCCCTGGTCCTGGGCGACGGCCCCGGCAGCCCGACGGGCCCGCTCGCCCGCACGGTCTTCACCCTCGCCGTTTTCGCCGCCTCGGCGAGCTGGCAACTGCTGCTCGCCCTCGGCGGCGCCCTGCTCGGCCGGGCCCTGACCGGGGCCCGCGGCCGCCGGTGGACCGCCCTGGGCTCGGCCGCGCTGGTGGGCTGGCTCGCCGTCCGGCTGCTGCTGCAATGACCCGACCCGGCCGCACCGGGCCCTGCCCAGCCGCACCGGGCCCTACCCAGCCGCAGCAGGCCCCACCGGGCCACACCCGGTCACCGGTTGCGCTCCGTTACCGACCGGGGCACGACCGGGCCTGTTTTCCGGCTATTCGTCCCTTGTATCCTGGTTCTGTATCCGCTGTGTAACCTGCGACCTGCCCGGCCCCGGCCCCCTCCGGCCCCGCCGCCCGGCACGGCCGACGGCCCGGCGGCACCGACTCGGAGGAGTTCGGAGGAGTGCGGACATGGCTGAGCGGGACGGCCCCGAGAAGCGCGGGCGCCTGAGTCGCCCCCTGGTGCTGGACGCCGCCGTCGCCCTGGTGGACCGCGAGGGGCTCGGCGCGCTGACCATGCGCAGGCTGGCGGCGGAGCTCGGCGTCGAGTCGATGGCCCTGTACCGCTACACCCCCGGCAAGGAAGCCCTGCTGGACGGCCTGACCGAGGCCTACTTCACCGAGATCAACACCCAGCTGCGCACCGGCGTCGGCGGCGGCCACGAGCACGGCTGGCGGACGGAGCTGCGCCGGATCGCCCAGGCCTTCGCCGTCGTGGCGCACGCCCACCCCGAGATCCTGCCGCTGGTCGCCACCCGCCCGCTGGCCGTCCCGGTGTCCCGCCGCCCGGCGCCGGCCCTCGCCCTCACCGAGCACATCCTGGCGGTGCTCGCCCGGGCCGGTTTCGACGACACCACCGCGCTGACGATCTACCGCACCTTCGTGGCCTGGAACCTGGGCTCCCTGCTGGTGGACAAGCGCCAGGTGGTCGACAACCCGGACGAGCCGGACCCGGTGCTGCGCCTCGGCCTGCACCGGCTGCCCGCGGCCGACTACCCGCGGCTGCGCGCGCTGGTCCCCCGCTTCGCCGACTTCGACGACCGGGCCGAGATGCTGGCCGGCCTGGACCGCCTGCTGGACGGGATGCCGGAGCCGCCCCTTGACGACTTCTACGGCGAAGGCGGATCCTGAGGATACGAGGTACACGTCGGACATATCCGTACGAATCCCCCCGAGGTCGTCATGTCCGCTGTCCCCATCACACCCCCCACACCACCCCGGCCCGACATCCTCAGGCTCCGCGTCACCGCCCGGGACGCCGACACCCTGCGCGCCCTGCTGCGCGAGGTCCGCCCCGACACCGGCGGCCGCCCGCGGCAGGAGTCCGACGGCAGCGTCGGCATCGACGTCTACGCCCCGGAGAACCGGGTCGCCGCGCTCGAACGCGAGGGCGTCACCGTCACGCGGACCGGCAACGCCAGCGAGCACGGCCGGGCCGCCCAGGCCGAGGTCGGCACCGGCGACCGCTACGCCGCCGACGACGCCGTCCCGCACGGCCTGGCCGCCAAGCTCGCCGGCTGAACCGGGAGGCCCGTCATGTCCTACCTGAACATCACCGAGGTCGAGTCCGCCGTGACCAGCCTGGCCGCGTCCTACCCCGGTTCCGCCCTGCTGATCACCCTCCCCGAACCGTCCGTCGAGGGCCGCACCTCCCACGCCCTGCAGATCGGCCGCCCCTCGCGCATCCCCAAGGACGCCGTGATGCTGATCGGCGGCGTGCACGCCCGAGAGTGGGGCAGCTGCGAGATCCTCGTCCACTTCGCCGCCGACCTGCTGGAGGCCTTCCGGACCGGCACCGGCCTGGGCTACGGCTCCACCACCATCACGGCCCAGCAGGTGCAGGACCTGCTGCTCCGGCTCGACCTGGTGGTCCTCCCCCTGGTCAACCCGGACGGCCGACTGCACAGCCAGACCGTCGACCCGATGTGGCGCAAGAACCGCAACCCGGCCAACTCCGGCGGCAGTTCGGACCCGGACTGCATCGGCGTCGACCTCAACCGCAACTACGACTTCCTCTTCGACTTCACCACCGCCTTCGCCCCGACCGCCACCCCCCAGGTGTCCACCTCCCCGTGCGACCAGCAGGTGTACGAGGGCCCGAGCGCCTTCTCCGAGCCCGAGACCCGCAACGTCCGCTGGCTGCTGGACCACTACCCGGGGACGCGGTGGTTCGTCGACGTGCACAGCTACTCCCAGGACATGCTCTACAACTGGGGCGACGACGAGAACCAGTCCGGGGACCCGGACATGAACTTCCGCAACACCTCCTACGACGGCAAGCGCGGACTGCCCGGCGACACCGCGTACGCCGAGTACATCCCCAAGGACGACGTCGACACCGCCCTCGAACTCGCCACCGCCTTCTGCCGGGGCGTCCAGGGCGTGCGCGGCACGGCGTACACGCCGCTGACCGGGTTCCACCTCTACCCGACCAGCGGGACCAGCGACGACTACGTCTTCTCCCGCCACTTCGTCGACCCCGCCCAGGGCAAGGTGCTCGGCTTCACCGTCGAGTGGGGCAAGGAGTTCCACCCGGCGTGGGCGGAGATGGAGCGGATCGTCCTCGACGTGGACGCCGGGCTGGTGAAGTTCTGCCTGGCCACCGCCTGACGGCCCTCCCCCGGCAATCCTCCGGAGCCACCGTGCCCGACAGCAGGGCGCCCGCCACGACCGGTCGTGGCGGGCGCCTTGGCGTTGGCGTTGTACGCCTACGAGGCACACGTACTCCGTATACGATTCTGCTCGCCGTCCGGAGCCCGGTCAAGCCCGTGCCCCCGTCGAGCCCGTGACCCGGTCAGACCTGGGCGCCGAGCATCCGCAGCACCAACTCGCCGTAGCGGCGGCCGAGTTCCTCCGGCGTGCCGGAGGAGCGCTCGGTGTACCAGCGGGAGACGTCGATGCCCAGCGAGGTGACCGCGCGGGCCGCCGTACGCACCTCCGAGACCTCGAACTCCCCGGCCGCCACACCCGCTTCGATCAGCGCGCTGACCTCGCGCTCGATGTCCAGACGCAGCGCCGCGACCTGGGCGTAGGCGTCCTCGGGCAGGGCGTGCAGCTCGTAGTTGACCACCCGGCCGACCGTCCGGGCCCGGGCGTGCCAGGCGGTGAACTGCTCGACCACGCGCCGCATCCGCTCGGCCGGGCCGCCCTCCCCGGCCGCCGCCTCCCGGACCAGGGTGAGGGTGGCGGCGTGGCCGGCCCGGCTGATCTCGGCGAGCAGGGCGGCCTTGGACTGGTAGTGGATGTACAGCGCGGCGGGGCTCATGCCCGCCGCGGTGGCGATGTCCCGGGTGGTGGTGGCGTGGAAGCCGCGCTCCGCGAACGACTCGACGGCCGCCTGGAGCAGCCGGTACGCCGCCTCGGGGCGGGTGTCGGCGCCCGGCATGGTCGGCCAGAGGTCGGCGATGGGCGTGCTGGTCATGGCGCCATCCTCCCAGAGAAGTCGTACAGGCATTCCCGCCGGCCGCTCCGGTGCGGCCCGGCGGACTGTTGACAGGCTCTCGCACCGACAGCATGCTGAGCAAGCGCTTAGTCAGCACTCCAGAGCAGACCGGAAAGGCAGGACCCTCCGTGGTGCACTCCTTCAAGGGCCGGGTGGCCGTCGTGACCGGATCGAGCCGGGGCATCGGCCTCGGCATCGCCCGCGAACTGGTCGACCGCGGCGCCAAGGTCTGCCTGACCGCCCGCAACCCCGAGCCGCTCGCCGAGGCCGTCCGCGACCTGGGCGGCCCGGACAACGCGATCGCGGTCGCCGGCAAGGCCGACGACCCGGCCCACCAGGAGGAGGCGGTCGCCCGCACCCTGGAGGCCTTCGGGCGGCTCGACCACCTGGTCAACAACACCGGCATCAACCCGATCTACGGGCCGGTCCTGGAGACCGACCCCGACGCGGCCGCCAAGATCTTCGCCGTCAACGTGCTCGGCCCGCTGGCCTGGACCCGCCGGGCCCACGCCGCCTGGATGGGCGAGCACGGCGGCTCGGTGGTCAACGTCGCCTCGGTCGCCGGCATCCGCGCCTCGCTCGGGATCGGCATGTACGGCATCAGCAAGGCCGCGCTGATCCGGCTCACCACCGAACTCGGCGCCGAGCTGGGCCCGCAGGGCATCCGGGTCAACGCCGTGGCCCCCGCCGTGGTGAAGACCAAGTTCGCCGAGGCGCTGTACGAGGGCCGGGAGGAGAAGGTCGTCAAGGCCTACCCGCTGGGCCGGCTCGGCGTCCCCGAGGACGTCGCGGGCGCGGTCGCCTTCCTGCTCTCCCCGGAGTCCGGCTGGATCACCGGCCAGACCCTGGTGGTGGACGGCGGAGTCACCCTCGGCGGTGGGCTGTGAGCGGCGCCCCCGCCGGACCGGCCGGGCCGAGCGGCGACCTGACCGGCCAGGGCGTCGTGGTGACCGGCGCCGGCCGGGGCATCGGCGCCGCGCTCGCCCGGGCCTTCGCCGCGGCCGGCGCCCGGGTGGTGGTCAACGACCTGGACGCCGACGCCGCCCGCACGGTCGCCAAGGAATGCGGCGGCACCGCCCTCCCCGGGGACGCCGCCTCCGCCGAGGGCCTCGCCGCCCTGGTCGGGCGGGCCCGCGCGGAGCTCGGCGAGATCGACGTGTGGTGCGCCAACGCGGGCGTCGCCCCGATCGGCGGCGCCGACGCCCCCGCCGAGGCCTGGACGAGCGCCTGGGAGGTCAACGTCCTGGCCCACGTACGAGCGGCCGACCTGCTGCTCCCCCGCTGGCTGGAGCGCGGCCAGGGCCGCTTCCTGGCCACCGTCTCGGCCGCCGGGCTGCTCACCATGCTCGGCTCGGCCCCGTACGCGGTCAGCAAGCACGGCGCGCTCGCCTTCGCCGAGTGGCTCTCCGCCACCTACCGCCACCGCGGTGTCCGGGTGCACGCGCTCTGCCCCCAGGGGGTGCGCACCGACATGCTGGCCTCCACCGGCGCGGTCGGCGAGGCGCTGCTGGTGCCGACCGCCCTGGACCCGGCGGAGGTCGCCGAGGCGGCCCTGGCGGCGCTGCGGGAGGAGCGGTTCCTGATCCTGCCGCACCCCGAGGTCGCCGAGTACTACCGCGTCCGGGCCACCGAGCCGGACCGCTGGATCGCCGGGGTGAACCGGCTCCAGCAGGGGCTGGAGAAGGGCGGGGCGCTGTGAGGGCCTGGCAGGTCACCGAACTCGGCGAGCCGGCCGCGGTGCTGCGGCTCGCCGAGGACGCCGCCCGGCCGGTGCCGGGCCCGGGGCAGCTGCTGGTCAAGGTCCGGGCGGCGGCGGTGAACTTCCCGGACGCGCTGATGGTGCGCGGGCACTACCAGGTCCGCCCGCCGCTGCCGTTCACCCCGGGTGTGGAGCTGTGCGGCGAGGTCGCGGACGGCGCCCGGCGCGGCGAGCGGCTGATCGGCAACCCGGTGCTGCCGCACGGCGCCTTCGCCGAGTACGCGCTGCTGGACGCCGCGGCCGCGTTCCCGGCGCCCGAGGCGCTGGACGACGCCGAGGCGGCGGCGCTGCACATCGGCCACCAGACCGCCTGGTTCGCCCTGCACCGCCGGGCCCGGCTGCGGGCCGGGGAGACCCTGCTGGTGCACGCGGCGGCCGGCGGGGTCGGCAGTGCGGCCGTCCAGCTCGGCCGGGCCGCCGGGGCCCGGGTGGTCGCCGTGGTCGGCGGCCCGGCCAAGGCCGAGGCGGCCCGGGCGCTCGGCGCCGACCTGGTGGTGGACCGGACGGCCGACGGCCCGGCCGGGGACTTCGTCGCCGCCGTCAAGGAGTTCACCGGCGGGCGCGGCGCGGACGTGGTCTTCGACCCGGTCGGCGGCGAGGCCTACACCGGCTCCACCCGGTGCGTGGCCTTCGAGGGCCGGATCGTGGTGGTGGGCTTCGCCGCCGGGCAGATCCCGGCCCCGGCGCTGAACCACGCCCTGGTGAAGAACTACACGATCCTCGGCCTGCACTGGGGCCTGTACAACACCCACGACCCGCGGGCCGTGCGCGCCGCCCACGACGCGCTGACCGAGCTCGCCGAGCAGGGCGTGGTCCGCCCGCTGGTCAGCGCCCGGGTCCCGCTGGCGGAGGCCGCGGCAGCCGTCCAGCTGGTCGCCGACGGGCGCAGCACCGGGCGGATCGCCGTCCTGGGCGAGTAGCCCGAGGGACGGCTTCACCGACGGACGGCTTCACCGACGGACGGCTGCACCGACGGACGGCTCAACCGCCGCGCCGGGCGGACTCGTTCTCCTGGGCCAGCCGCCGCAGCGCGAGCAGCGCCGGCTCCAGGAGGACGGTCCGCAGCAGGGCCCGCTCGGCCTGTTCGAGCGGGTCGGCGTCCGGGTCGAGCTGGTCGAGGTCGAGGACGGCGGTCCGCTCGGCCAGTTCGGCGTAGCCGCGCAGGGTGGCGGGGTCGAGTGCGGCGCCGAGCGAGCGCAGGGTCTCCAGGGTCTCGCCGAGCGCGGCCCGGGCGGGGGCGTACTCGGAGACCTCCCAGCCGAGGGCGCCGATCAGCGCGTCCACCTCGGCGGCGCCGGGCGCCGGTTCGGGCGCCGGTTCGGGTGCCGATTCGGGCGCCGAGGCGTCCTCGTCCACCGGCCGCGCCCCGAGCACCAGGCCGAGCACCTGGTGCCGCTCCCCCGCGTGCTCGGCCACCGCGCCGAGCACCTCCCGGGTGGCGCTGACGCTCAGCCCCCGCACCCCGATCAGCGCGCGCACCAGGCGCAGCCGCCGCAGGTGGCTCTCGTCGTACTCGGCCTGGGTGGCGGCGGTGGCCCGGCCGGGCGGCAGCAGGCCCTCGCGCAGGTAGTACTTGATGGTCGCGGTCGGGACCGCGCTGCGGCGGCTCAGTTCGGAGATCCGCACGGCGGACACCTCGGGCTTTCCTCTGGTCGGGCTTTCCCCTGGCATTTGGATACCAGCACTGTCTAACATAGATAGTGCCACTACCCAATGTGGCGCCCTCGCCGAGGAGAAGAGTCAGCCATGCCCACGCTGCCCTGGATCACCCCGAATCCGCCCGCCCCCGGCACCCGGGCGGTCGTCATGGCCTCCCGCTTCGAGGTCCACTCACTCGCCGACGTCCCGCGGTTCTTCCTCCGCTCGCTCGCCGTCTGGCGCCAACTCCGCACCACCCCGGGCGCGTTGGGCGCATCGCTGATCGCCCGGCCGCTCCGGCGGACCTTCTGGACGCTGTCCGCCTGGGAGAGCCGCGAAGCCCTGAACGCCTTCGCCGCCGCCGAACCCCACCGCAGCACCATGACCGGACTGCGTTCCACCATGCGGGAGTCCACCTTCACCTTCTGGGACACCCCGGTCGAGCGGCTGCCGATCGCGTGGCCGGACGCCCACGCCCGGATCGACGCCCAGCGCGCCGCCGACCGGGGCCCGGGGACTAGCGTCCCGCGATGACCTCCAGCGCCGGGCGCGGCGGGCGGCCCAGCAGCGCCGCCAGGTCGCCCGGCCCGCCCGGCCCGGCCAGGAAGCCGTGCGCGATCGCCGAGTAGGTGCCCACCGTCATCGGCACCTGGAAGTCGTGCAGCGCGTCCGAGGCCGCCAGCGCCGTCCGGGCCTGCGCGAGCCCGCCCGGACGGTACTCGGCGCCCAGCACCCCGGCCACCTCCGCACCGCCGACCGCCCGCTCCCCGACCAGCTCGTACGTCCGCCCCGCGTGCCCGGCGGGCGCCAGCGCCACCTTCGCCGCCGCCTCGGCCAGGTCCGCCCGCGCCACGGCCGCCAGCCGCCCCGCCCCCAGCGGCGCGGTGATCACCCCGTCCGGGCCGGGCGCGGCGATCGCGGCCAGCAGCTCCGCGTAGAGGCCGTTGCGCAGCACCGTCCAGCGCAGCGTGCCGGACTCGCGCAGCCGGCGCTCCGTCCAGCGGTGCGCCAGCGCGTACGGCAGGTGGTCGCCGTCGCCGGAGAGGCTGGTGTAGACGACGTGCTCGACGCCCGCCCGCTCCGCCGCCCCGATCGCCGCGCCGTGCCGGGCGATCACCACGTCGTCCTCGGCGGCGCCCGCCGAGATCAGCAGCAGGGTCCGGACCCCCGCGAAGGCCTCGGCGAGGGTCTCCGGCCGGTCGAAGTCCACCAGCCGGACGGGCACTTCGGCCTCCACCGCTCCGGGCGTCCGGCTCCCGGCCAGCACGCCCTCGCGCGCGCCGAGCCGCTCCAGCACGAGTGTGCCGAGACCTCCGTTGACACCGGTGACGAGCAGCATGGTTCTCCTCCTGAAACGGACGGTCCTCGGGAACGGGACCATCCTCGGTAGCCTGGGCGTCCGGCGTAAGGAGGCACTTCCATGTCCGTAGGGCACAGCGCGGTAACCACTCCCCGTCCGGTCGTCTGGTGCGAGGACGACGTGGACTGCGGGATCCGCGACCTGCTGACCCGGCTCGGCGACAGGTGGTCCGTCCTCGCCGTGGTCGAACTCGCCGGGGGCGTACGGCGGTTCCGCGAGCTGCAGCGCGCCCTGCCGGGGATCTCGCAGCGGATGCTGACCCTGACGGTGCGCCGGCTGGAACGCGACGGGCTGGTCACCCGGACCGTCCACCCGACCGTCCCGCCGCAGGTGGAGTACGAGCTGACGGAGCTCGGCCACAGCCTGACCCACCTGGTGCGGGCGATGGCGGACTGGTCCTACGCCCACCACGACGCCATGCTCGCCTCCCGGCAGCGGTGGGACGAGGCCAACCCCGGCTCGGAGATCCGCTGAGGGGTCCGCCGTCGGCTACCGCTCGTACGTCAGCTCCGGGAAGCGGTCCGAGGGGCCGTCCAGCAGGTGGTCGTCGTGGCCGCGCAGCCAGCGGTCGAGGAAGGACGCCACGCAGGAGCGGGTGGCGAGCTCGGCACGGTCGGGGCGGACGTCGCCGACGTCCGCGGCCAGCACCTCCGGGGTGACGGCGCCCTGGCGGGCGAGCAGCGGGAGCAGGGACTGGGCGTCGGTGTAGGAGCCGTGCCGGGAGCCCTCCAGGGTGAGGTCGGCGTGCCAGCCGGTGCTGTGCTGCCACAGGGCGTCCCAGCCGGGCTGCCGGTGGTAGCTCCCGGAGTCGGACTCCCGGGTGCCCATCAGCAGGAACGGGCGGTCCAGGCCGTCCTCGACGAAGTCGGGCAGGAAGACGCCGGTGCGGCCGTCGGGGCCGGGGAAGTGCAGCTGGCCGTCCAGGTTGACCGCGGCGGCGATCCGCGGGTCGTCGTGCATGGCCTGGAGGGCGGTGAAGCCGCCCGCCGAGTGGCCGACCATGCCGATCCGGTCCAGGTCCAGCGAGGCGCCGACGCCGGCCGGCAGGCCCGGGGCGCGGCGCAGCCCGGAGAGTTCGTCCAGCACGAAGCGGGTGTCCGCCACCCGGGCGGCCAGGGACTTGCGCAGCACGGCGCCGACGTCCAGGCCGGGCTGCCGGAGCATGGCGGGGAACACCGAGGTGGCCAGCTCCCCGTCGGGGAAGGCGACTTCGGAGGCCTCGTAGGTGTGGTCGACGGTGACGACCACGTAGCCGCGCGAGGCGAGGTCCTCCACCAGGGCCGTCCCCCAGGTGCGCGGGTCGCCCAGCCCGGGCGAGTACAGCACCACCGGGCGGGGGCCGCCGGGCCGGGCCGGGGCGTCCCGGCGGGCGTGGGTGAGGATCCCCGACCAGTCCGTACTGCCGGGCCGCACGTGGTAGTTGAGGTCGCCGACGCCGCTGTCGCCGCCGAAGTGCGCCCCGGCCGCGGGCTCCATGTAGCGGGCCCGCTCCCCGCCGGTGGCCGGGCGGGCGGTCGGGTACCAGAGACTGACCATCACCTCACGCGCCCGGCCCGGCTTCCAGGGGTCCTCCCGTCCGGCGTCGGTCAGCCGCAGCGAGGTCGTCCCGATCGGGTACGGCCCGGTCGGCCGCGGCAGCCAGGCCGTGGCCTGCCGCCCGGCCCCGCCGTCCACCGCCGGCGCCGCCACCGCGCCCACCGCGCCCGGCGCACCCGTCACCCCGAGCGTCGCCGACGCCGCCAACAGCACCGCCGCCACGGCCCGTCCCCGCCTGCCCATGCCAGCCTCCTCGTCCCGTTCGGTCACGGAGCAGACGCTACGGGCGGGGCGCGCCGGGGCCGTCGTACCGGGGAGCCAAGTCCCCCCGACTACTCCGGTATGACACCCTTACGGGCCAGGCGGGTACGCCCCGGGCCAGGCGGGCCCAGGGCCCTGCCGGTCCACCGTCCGCCCGGCCGGTCCGGGTCCGTCATACTGGACCTGACCAGGGCGTTCGCGGCCGGGCGGAGCAGGTTCCCCGCCGCCGGACCGGCCCCGGCGCACGGGTGGGTGAGTGGTCCTCGGGAGGGAAGCAGCTGTGGCGGATTCCGGCACGCCCGAAGCCGGGTGCCCGCTGATCGGGCGCGACCGCGACCTGCGGCTGCTCCGCGAGCGGCTGCGCCTGGGCAGCGGCGGCGGCGCGCTGCTGCTCTCCGGGGAGGCCGGGGTCGGCAAGAGCGCCGTGCTGGACGCGCTGGCCGCCGCCGCGCCCGCCGACGGCGCCCGGGTGCTCCGGGCCTCCGGCGTCGAGTTCGAGGCCCACTGCGGCTACTCGGTCCTCAACCAGCTGTTCTTCCCGCACCTCGCCGCCCTGGAGCGGCTCGACACCCCGCTGCGCGCCGCCCTGCGGGTGGCGCTCGGCTTCGACACCGGTCCGGCCCCGGAGCACCTGCTGGTGTCCAACGCGGTGCTGCGGCTCCTCCAGGCCGTGGCCGACGGGCGGCCGCTGCTCCTGCTCGTCGACGACCTGCACTGGGTCGACCCGGCCAGCACCGCGGTGTTCGGCTCGGTCGCCCGCCGGGCCCCCGGCCTGGACATCGCCTTCCTGGCCGCGGCCCGCCCCGGCGAGCTCGGCCCCCGGGACGCCGACGCCCTGCCCGCCCACGACCTGCCGCCGCTGGCCGAGGAGGCCGCCGGCCGCCTGCTCGGCAGCCGCTTCCCCGACCTCTCCCGCAGCGCGCACCGCAGGGTGCTGGCCGAGGCGGGCGGCAACCCGCTGGCCCTGCTGGAACTGCCGACCGCCCTGCCGCCGGCCCCGGTGGACTGCCCGGCCGTACCGCCCGTCCCCGTGACGCCGATCGCCGTCTCGTCCCTCGGCAACCGGCTGGAGCGGCTGTTCGGCGCCCGGGTGGCCGGCCTGCCCGCCCCCTCCCGCCGACTGCTGCTGCTCGCCGCGCTGGAGGGCACCGGCGACCTCGGCGTGCTGCGGGCCGCCGCCCGCCGGGCCGCCGAGGAGCTCGGCACGGGCTCCGGCCCGGGCCAGAGCCCGGAACACGGACCGGAACACGGCCCGGACGACGGCCAGAAACCGGACGACGGCCAGGACCCGGAACACGGCCAGGACCCGGAGCACCGCCGGGACGACCTCGCGCCGCTGGAGCAGGAGCGGCTGGTGCACGTCGAGGAGGGCGGCCGCCGGCTGGCCTTCCGCCACCCGCTGATCCGCTCCGCCGTGGTCGGCCAGGCCCCGAGCAGCGCCCGGCGCGCCGCCCACGCGGCCCTGGCCGCCGCCCTGGCCGGCCGGCCCGAGCGCCGGGCCTGGCACCTGGGCGAGGCCACCCTCGAACCGGACGAGGAGGTCGCCGCGCTCCTCGCCCACGCCGCCGGGCTCAGCCTGCGCCGCGGCGACGCCTCCGGCGCCATGCGCACCCTGGTCCGCTCGGCCGAGCTCACCCCCGACGGACCGCAGCGCGGCCGCCGCCTCGCCGAGGCCGCCTACCTCGGGGCCGAGTCCACCGGCGCCCTCACCAGCGCCCGCCGACTCCTCGACCACGCCCGGCAGGCCGCCCCGGTCGGCGACGGCTCGCTGCACTCCGCCACCGCCGCCGCCCTGCTGCTCCTCAACGGCGACGGCGACGTTCCCGCGGCGCACCGCCTGCTCACCTCCGCCATCGAGTCCGCGGCCGCCGCCCACGGCCACCGGGCCGAGGACAAGGCGCTGGTCGACGCCCTGCACGTCCTGGCGGTGCTCTGCTTCTTCGGCGCCGACGAGGCCCTGTGGCAGTCCTACTACCGGGCCGTGGAGCGCCTCACCCCCGGCCCGCCGGCCTTCCTGGCCGTCCTCGGCCGCACCTTCTCCGACCCCGCCCGCACCGGCGCCGCCGCCCACGGCCCGCTCGACGCGCTCACCCTCGCCCTGGCCGCTGCCCCGGTCGGCGAGGCCGACCCGGTCCTCACCACCCGGGTCGGCACCGGGGCGCTCTACCTCGACCGGCTCGGCGAGGTCCGCACCCCCGCCTGGCAGGTGGTCCGCGCCGGGCGCGAGGGCGGCCCGGCCCGGCGCTACATCTCCGCCCTCATCCACCTCTGCCTGGACGACTACCTCACCGGCGCCTGGGACGAGGCGCTCGACCTCGCCCGGGAGGGCCTCGGCGCCTGCCGGGAGCACGGCTACGACGCCTTCGCCTGGTACTTCCAGTACATCGAGGCGATCGTCCTGGGCGCCCGCGGCCACACCGCGGAGAGCCTCGCCACGGCCGGCACCGTGATCGACTGGGCCACCCGCCACCGCGCGCCCTGCGCCGCCCACTACGCCCACCACGCCGCCGCCGTGGCGGCCCTCGGCGACGGGGACCACGCGCTCGCCCACCGGCACGCCGTCGCGGTCAGCCCGGCCGGCACCCTCGCCTCGCACGCCCCGCACGCCCTCTGGGTGGCCGCCCACCTGGTCGAGGCCGCCGTCCGCGGCGACCGCCGCGAGGAGGCCGCCGCCCACGTCCGCGCGATGCGCGAGAACGGCATCGCCGCCGTCTCCTCCCGGCACGCCCTGCTGGTCGAGGCCTCCGCCGCGCTGTGCGCCGAGGACGACGAGGAGGCACTGCGGCTGTTCGCCCTCGCGCTGGACACCCCCGGCGCCGAGCGCTGGCGCTTCGACCACGCCCGGGTCCAACTGGCCCAGGGCGAACGGCTGCGCCGGACGGGGGCGTCCGCCGGGGCCCGGGCACCGCTGCGCGCCGCCCTCGCGAGCTTCGAGGCCCTGGGCGCCACCCCGTGGGCGGACCGCGCCAGGGCCGAACTGCGCGCGGCGGACCGGCCCGGCCAGCTGACCATCTGACCGCCTGACCACGGGCCGACCGCGCCCGTCGCGTCTGCCACCTGCCGCCTGCCGGGGCCGTCCCCCGGCAGGCGAGGTGCTCAGCGGTACTGCTTGAGTTCCCGCCGGGCCAGGGAGCGCTTGTGCACCTCGTCCGGCCCGTCCGCGAGGCGCAGGGTGCGGTTGCCGGCCCAGAGTTGGGCGAGCGGGGTGTCCTGGCTGACACCGGCGGCACCGTGGGTCTGGACGGCCTTGTCGAGGATCCACTCGACCGTGCGCGGGGTGGCGATCTTGATGGCCTGGATCTCGGTGTGCGCGCCGCGGTTGCCGACGGTGTCCATCAGCCAGGCCGTCTTGAGCACCAGCAGCCGCAACTGCTCGATCCGGACCCGGGATTCGGCGATCCAGTCCTGCACCACGCCCTGCTCGGCGAGGGGCCGGCCGAAGGCCACCCGCTCGCTCGCCCGGCGGCACATCAGCTCCAGCGCGCGCTCGGCGATGCCGATGGCCCGCATGCAGTGGTGGATCCGGCCCGGGCCGAGCCGGGCCTGGGCGATGGCGAAGCCGCTGCCCTCCTCGTCGATCAGGTTCTCGACGGGCACCCGGACGTCCTCGAACAACACCTCGGCGTGGCCGCCGTGGTCGGCGTCGTCGTAGCCGAAGACCGTCATGCCGCGCTTGACGGTGAGGCCGGGGGTGTCGCGCGGCACCAGCACCATGCTCTGCTGGCGGTGCGGGGCGGCGTCCGGGTTGGTCTTGCCCATCACGATGAACAGCTTGCAGTCCGGGTTCATCGCGCCGGTGATGTACCACTTGCGGCCGTTGACCACGTACTGGTCGCCGTCGCGCTCGATCCGGGTGGCGATGTTGGTGGCGTCCGAGGAGGCCACCTCGGGCTCGGTCATCGCGAACGCGGAGCGGATCGCGCCGTCCAGCAGCGGCCGCAGCCAGCGCTCCTGCTGCTCGGCGCTGCCGAACTGGGCGAGGAGTTCCATGTTGCCGGTGTCGGGGGCCGCGCAGTTGAGGGCCGGCGGGGCCAGCTGGATGCTGCGGCCGGTGATCTCGGCGAGCGGGGCGTACTGGAGATTGGTGAGACCGGCGCCGTGCTCGCCGGGGATGAACAGGTTCCACAACCCTTGTTTGCGGGCCTCCGTCTGGAGGTCGGCGACGACGGGCGGGACGCTCCAGGGAGTGCGGTCCGGGTCGGCGAGCTGCTGGGCGAGGGTGCTCTCGGCCGGGTACACGTGCTCGGCCATGAAAGCGAGGAGTTGCTCGCGGAGTACGTTCGTCCGGGCGTCGTAGGCGAAGTCCATGGCTGTCAGCTCTCCTTGAGGGTGGTCAGTCCGTGCCGGGCGAGGATCGGGGCCATCTCGCCCGCGCGCTCGAACCCGGCGCCCAGGGTGCGGCCCTGCTGGAAGCGGTAGTGGATGCCCTCGGCGATGACGGCCAGCTTGAAGGAGGCGAAGGCCACGTACCAGTCCAGGTCGGTGGCCTGGCGGCCGGTCAACTCGGCGTAGTACGAGACGATTTCCTCGGCCTTGGGGAAGCCGGGGGCGGTCATGGCGTCGGGGATGATGCCGCCGCCGATGCCGGCGATCTCGGTGTACATCACGAGGAGGCCGATGTCGGTGAGCGGGTCGCCGAGAGTCGACATCTCCCAGTCGAGGACGGCGGTGATGGCGTCGGTGTCGTCGACCAGGACGTTGTCGAGCCGGTAGTCGCCGTGCACCAGTGCGGGCGCGGGCGAGACGGGGCGCCGTTCGGCGAGCAGGGCGTGCAGCCGGTCGAGGTCGGGGAGGTCGCGGGAGCGGGACTTCTCCAACTGGGTCGACCAGCGGCGCAGTTGGCGCTCCAGGTAGCCCTCGGGCCGGCCGAAGTCGTCGAGGCCGACGTCGGCGGGATCGATCCGGTGCAGGGCGGCGAGGGTCTCGACCAGGCGGCGGCCGAGGGCGGAGACACGGTCCTCGCCGAGGGCGGCGAGGGCCTTGCGGGAGCGGTGCGCGACACCGTCGACGTGCTCCATGAGGTACCAGGGGGCGCCGAGCACGTCGGTGCCGTGGTCGATCAGCAGCATGCGGGGGACGGGGACATCGGTGTCCCGGAGGGCGGACATCACCCGGTGCTCACGGCCCATGTCGTGCGCGGTGGCGAGGACGTGCCCGAGCGGGGGGCGCCGGAGGACCCAGCGGCCGGTGCCGTCCGTGAGCACGTACGTGAGGTTCGAGCGGCCCCCCTCGACCAGCTCGGCCCGCAACGGCCCCCGGACGAGGCCGGGCAGCTCGGTGTCCAGACGGGTGCGCAGCCGCACCAGATCCAAACCGGGCAGGTCAGCGGGGCTCTCGACCATCGGGCGGCTCCTCGGGACGGCGGATCATTGACTAAGCGCTTGCTTAGCATTCAACCGGAGGATGCCCCCTGTCAATGCCGTGAGCCCCCGGACCGACCGATCCGGGGGCTCACGGGAGGGAAGGAGGGGGTCGGATCCCGCCAATGCATCACCAGGGGGCTGAGCATCCGCTCCAAGGTCCGGATCGACTTCCGATGATGGACGGCGACACGGCACCATGGCTACAGCAAGTGATGCATCGATCGCTATGCGCTACAACGGAGACAGCCATGCCCCCCAACACCCCCTGCACCCCCGTGCGCGGCTTCCAGGCCGCCGGCTTCACCCAGGCGGCGACCGGCCGATGAGCGACCGCTACGCCATCCTCCCCGCCGACTCCCCGCGCGGTACCCACTACCAGGCCTGGGTCATCCGGGACCGCGCGACCACCGAGTGCGTCAAGGCCCTCCCCCCGGCCGACGAGCCGCTCCGCTTCTACTCGTACGCGCAGGCGCAGGCCTGGGTCCGGACCAACACTCCCACCACCTTCGAGGTCCGCCTGATCGACTCCTCCAGCCCCGAGGACGCCGAGGCCTTCCGACGCACCATCGGCTGATCGGCCGACAGTGAGGGTGAGCCGGCCCCGATCGTGGGCACCCACAACTGCGGGTGCCCGCATCGAAGCCCCCCTCATCCAGCCGGAAGGGACCACCCATGGCGTCCAGGTTCACCACAGCCATCGCCGTCGCCCTCCTCTCCACCGCCGCCCTCGCCCCGACCGCCACCGCCGCGACCCCACCCACCACCAGCACCGCCAGCGCCGCCGCACAGCTCAGCGCCTACTGGACCCCCGCCCGGATGGCCGCCGCACTCCCCCTCGACACCAAGGCCGCCCGGCCCACCGCCGACGGCCCCCGCCCCGGCGAGTACATCCCCCCGAGCCGCAGCTTCGACGGCATCCCCCAGGTCGGCGCCTTCTTCTGGACCGACGCCACCGGCACCGGCCGCACCTGCAGCGGAGCCGTCGTCCACAGCCCCGGCCGCGACCTGGCCCTGAGCGCGGGCCACTGCCTCAAGGGCTACGCGGGCGGCTCCCCCGCGCGGCACCTGGCGTTCGTCCCGCAGTACCACGACGGGCTCACGCCCCTCGGCGTCTTCCCGGTCCGGGCGAACGGCGTCCACGTCGCACAGGAGTACTACGACCGGGGCGAACACGCGGGCGCCGCCTACGACTTCGGCTTCGCCGTCACCGAGCCCAACCAGGCGGGTGACGCACTGGAGGACGTCGCGGACTCGGTGCAGTTGCTCACCGGCACCGGGTACGCCCACGCCCCGGTCCGGATGATCGGCTACCCGGGCGGCGCCCCGAAACCCGTGGAGTGCCTCAGCCGGACCACCCGTTGGGCCAGCGACGACCCCGCCGACCCGGGCACCTTCGAGCGCATCGCCTGCGACGGCTTCACCGGCGGCACCTCCGGCGGCCCCATGCTGATCCCCTGGTTCGGCGGCTGGGCCGTGATCGGCCTCATCGGCGGCTACCACACCGGCGGCAACACCCCCCAGATCTCCTACAGCGCCCCCTTCGGCCCGGCCGTCCGAGCTCTGTACGAGGCCACCATCAGCGGCGCCCCACCGGCCGGCGGCCCGGCGTCCTGAGCCGAGCCAGCGCCCGACGGAGCCTCAGTCCGACCACCCGTCCGACCACCCGTCCGAAAATCCGTACGACCATCCGTGCAACGTTTCCGACGGCTCAGGTCATCGATCTAGGGAGAACCCTGTGTGATCGAAACTGTCGCCGAAGGAAAGGGAATCCGTGCGGACTGCTCGCGGTGCGGTCGTCCTGTTGGCCGTGGGGGTCGTCGCGTCCCTCACGCTCACCACGGGGGACTCCTTCTCCGAGAGCAGACCCAACGCCGCCGCCCCCGATCCCGACCCGGCGGCCCCGGAGGCGAGCGCCGCCGACACCCCGGCGCCCCCGCCCACCCCGACGCCGACGCCCACCTGGGACGGCCAGGTCCACGTGCTCGGGGACGGCTCCACCTCCTACACCGGCCCGCAGCCCAAGCAGCCGAAGCCGGAGAAGCTGAAACCGGGTGAGAAGCCGCCGCAGTTCGTCGTCTTCTCCTGGGACGGCGCCCTGGAGGGCGACGACCGCCTGTTCTCCCGCTTCCGCAAGCTGGGCGCGGACAACAACGCCCAGATGACGTACTTCCTGAGCGGCCTCTACACCCTGCCCAAGTCCAAGAAGTCGCTCTACCACCCGCCCCAGCACGACCCGGGCGCCGCCTCGATCGACTACGCGACCGACGCCCACATCAAGGACACCCTGGAGCAGCTGCGCCTCGCCTGGCTGGACGGCAACGAGATCGGCACCCACTTCAACGGGCACTTCTGCGGCTCCAAGGGCGGCGACGACTGGAGCACCGAGGAGTGGAAGAGCGAGCTCGACCAGGCCGTCTCCTTCGTCACCAGCTGGAAGACCAACACCGGCCTCAAGAACATGCCGCCGCTGCCCTTCGACTACACCAAGGAGCTGGTGGGCGGCCGCGCCCCCTGCCTCCAGGGGCAGAAGAACCTCCTCCCGGCCGAGAAGGCCGCCGGCTTCCGCTACGACGCCAGCTCTCCGGGCGAGTTCCAGGTCTGGCCGGTCAAGAAGGGCGGCATCTGGAACTTCCCGCTCCAGATGCTGCCCTTCCCGGCCAAGTCCTCCCAGGGCCTCTCGATGGACTACAACTTCCTGGCCGGCCAGTCCGGGGACACCACCAAGGGCGACCCGAAGAAGTACGCCGACTGGGAGAAGGAGGCCCGGGACAGCTACCTGGCCGGCTTCAACCGGGTCTACAACGGCAGCCGCGCCCCGCTGTTCATCGGCAACCACTTCGAGGACTGGAACGGCGGCATCTACATGGACGCCGTCGAGGACGTGGTGAAGAACGTCTGCCACCAGGACGGCGTCCGCTGCGTCTCCTTCCGCCAGGTCGCCGACTGGCTGGACGCCCAGGACCCGAAGGTCCTCGACAGGCTCCGCCAACTCGACCCCGGCCAACCGGGCGACTGGTCCCGCCTGGTGAAGTGACCGACGCTCAGCCCGTACGACGGGCGAGCGCCAGCAGGCTCAGTCCGAACATCAGCACCCCCAGCGGGAGATGGACCGCCGGGACGTGCGCGATGCCGAGCACGACCTGCACCGAGGCGAGCGCCAGGAAGCCGGCCGCCTCCCCCACCGGCCGCACCGGCCCGCCGCCCGGCTTCCAGGCCAGCACCGCCGCGAGCAGGTAGAGCATCGACGCCCCGTACATCACCCGGGCGCCGACGCCGTGCAGCGTCTCCCCGTAGGAGGTGGTCAGCAGCAGTCCGGCGGAGACGGCCTGGAGCAGGATCGTCACGGTCTGCAGGGCGATCGCGGCCCGCAGGAACGGGAACCGGTGCGTCGCGGTGGTCGTCGGGGTGGCCATGTCGTGGTCCTCTTCTCCGCCCGGGGGCAGTGGATCGGTAGGGTCTCACCGATCCGACGACGCAGGCCCGTGAAAGGTAAGGCGAGCGCATGACGGCAGCGGGGGCGGACACCGACGCGACCTTCGGCGAGCGGCACCGACTGGTCAACGTCGCCTACCGGCTGCTCGGCTCGCTGACCGAGGCCGAGGACGCCGTGCAGGAGGCCTACGCGCGCTGGTACGCCCTGCCGCCCGGCCGGCGGCGGGAGGTACGGGCCCCCGGCGCCTGGCTCACCACCGTCACCGGCCGGATCTGCCTGGACCTCCTGGGCTCGGCCCGGGCCCGGCGCGAGCGCTACGTCGGCGCCTGGCTGCCCGAACCGCTGCCGGGACCGCTGTCGGCAGGGCTGCCGGCGGGGCTGCCGGAACCGCTGTCGGACCGGGCCGGGAGCGCCGATCTCGCCGACCTGATCGTCCTGGACGAGTCGGTGGCGATGGCCTTCCTGGTCGTCCTGGAGTCGATGACCCCGGCCGAGCGGGTCGCCTTCGTCCTGCACGACGTCTTCCGCTACTCCTTCGCCGAGATCGCCGCCGTCCTCGACCGCACCCCGGCGGCCTGCAAGCAGCTGGCCTCCTCCGCCCGCCGCCGGGTCGGTGCCGCCCCGGCCCCGGCGACGCCGACCGCGCGGGCCGACACCGTACGGCGGGTCAAGGAGGCCTGGCAGAGCCGGGACATCGCGGCCCTGGTCGCCGTCCTGGACCCGGCCGCCGTGATGACCGCCGACGGCGGCGGCCTGGTCGGCACCGTGCTGCGCCCGGTGGCGGGCGGCGCGCTGATCGCCCAGTACATGCTGGCCGTCGCCGACCGGGCCCCGGGCATGGAGCTGCTGGAGTGCCCGGTCAACGGCGCGCCGGGCCTGGTGGCCCGGCGCGACGGCGTCGTGCTGACGGTGGCCGCGTTCGACGTCGCGGACGGCCGGGTGACCGGGATCTGGGTGGTCCGCAACCCGGAGAAGCTCCGCCCGTGGGCCCGCTGAACGACAGCGGCCACCGCCACGACTACGGCTACGGCTACTGCCCGGCGGCCTTCATGAACGCCGTCCAGATCCGCCCCGGCAGGTCCGAGTCCGGGGTGTCCGGAGCGGCTCCGCCGACCCCCTCCAGGGACTGCAGCTTCATGTCCTTGAGGTCCGCCCGGAACACCGTGACCGCCGTCGACAGCTGCCCGTTGTAGCCGACGGTCCACCCCGCGGTGCGGTCCGGGGTGGTGCCGGGCTTCGCCGCCAGGCCGACGCCCGCGCCCGCCAGCGCCTGGGCGCTGCCGCCGCGGACGGCGCCCTTGAGGGCGGTGTCCACGTCGGCCGCCACGGCCGCGGGCAGTGCCCGGGCGGCGGTGGGCAGCCGCAGGTCGACGGGCTTGCCGTTGCGGGTGACGCCCGACACGGAGTACGGGTCGGTGTGGCTGCCGCCGGACCCGAAGGCGGCGTAGGCGTCGGCGGCGCGGATCGCGCTCGGGGTGGAGTTGCCGACGCCGAAGGCGGGGACCAGCTCGCCCAGGCTCTCGGGAAGCAGGCCGAGGGCCGCCGCGGTCTGCTGCACCTTGTCGAGACCGACGTCCATGCCGAGCTGCATCAGCGGCCCGTTGACGGACTGTTCGACCGCGCTGCGCAGGCTGACCCGGCCCCAGTTCCGCTTGCCGTCGTTGGCGGTCTTGACGATCTTCCCGTCCCGCCCCCAGTACGGCCCCTCCGGGGTCGTCACGTTGACGCCGTTGTCGCCGTCGTACGTCGTGCCGGGCGTCACCGGGGTCCGGCCGCCGTCGCGCCGGCGCTGCACGCCCTGGTCGAGTCCGGCCGCGTACACCAGCGGGGTGAAGGCCGAACCCATCGGCACGGTCGAGGTGTTGGCGTTGTTGAAGCCCTGCTTGCGGTAGTCGGGGCCGCCGTAGAGGGCGACGATCCGCCCGTCCAGGGCGACCGAGGCGGCGCCGACCTTGAGCAGCTTGTCGGCCTCCCGGTTGTCCGGGTCGAGGCCCTTGGTGGCCTCCTGCACGGCTGCGGCCAGGGCGTTGACCTTCGCCTTCTCGAAGGTGGTGCGGATCTGGTAGCCGCCGAGGTCGAACTGGGCCGGGGTGATGTCGCTGTGGCTCTCCACGAAGCCCCTGGACAGGTCGACCAGGTAGCCGATCTGGCCGGCGAGGCCGGCCCCCTTGGGCGGTGTCCGCGGCTCGGGGAACACCGTGTACCGGGCCCGCTCGGCGGCGGAGAGCCTGCCCCCGTCGACCATCCGGTCCAGGATCCAGGACCACCGCTCCACGGCCCGCGCGTGGTTCTCCGGGCTCACCGCCGGGTCGTACTGCCCGGCGCCCTTCAACAGGGCGGCCAGGAAGGCCCCTTCGCTGGGGTCGAGCTGCGACACGTCCTTGCCGTAGTACGCGGCCGCGGCGCGCTCGATGCCGTAACTGCCGCGCCCGAACCAGCTGGTGTTCAGGTAGCCGGCCAGGATGTCCTGCTTGCTCATCCGACGGCCCAGCTTGACCGCGATGACCATCTCGCTGAGCTTGCGGGAGACGTCCTGGCGCTGGTTGAGGTAGATGTTCTTGACGTACTGCTGGGTGATGGTCGAGCCGCCCTGGGTGTCGCCGCCGGTGGCCATCTCGTAGACGGCGCGGCCGATGCCGCTGACCGAGACCCCCGGGTCCGAGTAGAAGGTCTCGTTCTCCGCGGAGAGCACCGCCCACTGGACCGACTCGGGCACCTGGCCCAGCGGTACCTCCTGCCGGTTGGTCTCGCCGATCCGGGCCATCTCGGTGCCGTCCGCCCAGTAGTAGACGTTGTTCTGCTGGGTGGCGAAGGCGTTCAGGTCCTCCGGGACGTGGGTGGTGACGTAGAACCAGCCCGCCAGGCCGGTCAGCACCGCCGTCCCGAGACCGGTCGTCAGGAGCAGCTGGCGCCAGGAGGGGAGCCAGCGCCGGACGCCGCGCCGACCGCGGCGCGGGTAGTCGATCCGCCGCAGCGGACGCCACCTCCGGCGGTCGCTCCGCTCCTCCTCGGCTTCCCCACCCTGCTGTGCGCGCATCCGGTCTCCGATCTCCTGGGGCGGCCCCCTCCACCCCGTCAGATGCCGAACCGGCCGTCCTTTGGGGGGCCGAGATCAGTGTGATCATGTTCATATCGGGCCGGGGGAACCGAACCGCACCCGGGCAATCCGGCCCGTCCGGCCCCGCGCCCCCGGCGGCCTACCGCCACAATGTCGCCATGAGGTTGATCCACACCCTGATCGGCGTGCTGCTGCTCCTGCTCGTCGTGGGCAGCATCCTGCGCACCCTGGTCGTCCCCCGCGGGCTCTACTCGGCCCTGGTGTTCCGGCTCTGGGCGCTACTGCGCACCACCCTGCGGCTGTGGGCCACCCCCTTCGGCACCTACCGGGCGCAGGACCGCGCCCTGACCTGGCTCGCCCCGCTGGTGCTGCTCGGCATGCTCACCGTGTGGCTCAGCGGGATGCTGCTCGCCTACACCCTGCTGCTGCACGGCACCTCGGAACTCAGCTGGTCGATCTCCATCCGGGAGGCCGGCTCCAGCCTCTTCACCCTCGGCTACGCGAGCGGCGAACGCCTCCAGCTGTCCGCGATCGACTTCATGGCCGCCGCCAGCGGCCCGCTGGTGATCGCCCTGCAGATCGCCTACCTGCCCACCCTGTACGCGGCCTACCAGCGGCGCGAGACCGAGGTGACGCTGCTGCAGTCCCGGGCGGGCGAACCCGCCTGGGGCCCGGAGCTGCTCGCCCGGCAGTCCCTGGTCGACACCGAGACCGCGCTCCCCCAGCTCTACCGCGACTGGGAGCGGCTGGCCGCCGACATCGGCGAGAGCCACTCCAACTACCCGGTGCTGCTGGCCTTCCGCTCCCCCCAGCCCAACCGCAGCTGGGTGGTCGGGCTGATCGCGGTGATGGACGCCGCCGCCCTCCACCTCTCCCTCTGCCCGCGCTCCGCCCCGCCCGAGGCCCGGCTGGTGATCCGGGCCGGCTTCACCGCGATGCGCGACATCGGCCGGGCGCTGCGGATCGACTTCGACACCGACCCGGACCCGGACACCCCGATCCGCCTCGGCTACGCCGAGTACCTGGGCGCCGTCGCGATGATCACCGCGGCGGGCTTCCCGCGCGAGCGCCCGGTCGAGGACGCCTGGCGGCACTTCCGCGGCTGGCGGGTCAACTACGAGGCCCTGGCCTACGAACTGGCCCGCCGCGGCGACGCCGTCCCCGCCCTGTGGACCGGCCCGCGCGACTTCCGCGCCCCGGTCATCCCGCCGGCCCGCCCCACCGACCGCCGCCCGGAGTCCTCGGCGCCGGGCCTGCCGCCGGTCTGAGAAGAAATCCCCGACGGCTCCGGAACGGGTCGGGTACACTCGAACGCAGTACGTGCCGATCAGGAGCAGAGAGTAGGGAGGTGGGGTTGATGACCGCGTCGAAGGCCGCCGTGCGCAGCGTCCGGGTCTCCCTCGCGTCCCGGGCCGCGGCCTGACCCTGCCCTGTCCTGCCCCGCCGGGAGCGTGAGCTCGCGGGGCGTCACACGTACACCTCCCAGGAACGGAATCCCCGTACCACCATGCGCAACTGGAACACCCGCGCCGAGACCGGCGCCGACATCCCGACCATTCACGCCGTCAACGCCGCCGCCTTCGACACCCCGGCCGAGGCCGACCTCGTCGACGCGCTGCGCGCCGATCCCGCCTGGCTCGACGGCCTGTCCGTGGTCTCCACCGACGCCGCCGGCACCGTGGTCGGCCACGCCCTGCTGACCCGCTGCCACATCGGCGACGTCCCGGCCCTGTGCCTGGCCCCGTGCGCCGTGCTCCCCGCGTACCAGCGGACCGGCGCCGGCTCGGCCGCCGTCCGGGCCGCCCTCGACGCGGCCCGGGAGCGGGGCGAGCGGTACGTCGTCGTCCTCGGGCACCCGGACTACTACCCCCGGTTCGGCTTCACCCGGGCCTCCACCCACGGCATCGGCCTGACCATCGACGTCCCGGACGAGGCCCTGATGGCCCTCGCCCTGGACGCCGACCACCCGCTGCCCGCCGGCACGGTCCGCTACGCGGCGCCGTTCGGCATCTGACGGAAGGGGGCGGTGGCAGGCACCTCGGTGCCCGCCACCGCCCCCTGAGCACAAACGGACCGGCCTCAGACCGCCACCGGGCCGCCGGCGGCCAGCGACCGTTCGGCCGCCGCCAGCACCTCCACCACCCGCAGGCCGAAGTCGGCCCCGCAGGGGTGCGCCTCGCCGGAGGCGGCGGAGGCCAGCAGGGCGTCCACCGCCCGGTGCAGGGCAACCGTCGGTCCCTCGCCGCGCTCGGGCAGCCGGGCCACCCCGTGCTCACCGCGCAGTTCCATCGCGACGCCGCCGCCCGCGCGCGGCGCGGTCAGGCTCAGCGCCAGCGTGCTGGAGGCGCCGCCGGCGTGCCGGAGCACCAGGTGGACGGTGTCCAGCGGCCCCGCGACGGCCGTGACCTCCGTCGCGTCGCCCAGCACCGGCAGCAGGACGGACAGCGCGTGCGGGCCGACGTCCCACAGCGCGCCCTTGTCCCTGCGCCACGGCGAGGCCGCGTACGGGCTGGTGCTGCCCGGCGCGAACACCGAGCCGAGCCAGTCCGAGCGGCCGGTGAACCAGCCGCCGAGCCCGGCCTGCCGCTCGATCCACGGGATCTGCTCGCCGCCGAAGCGGACGGTGAAGAAGACCACCGAGGCGAGGCGGTGGGTGCGCGCCGCCTCGGCCACCGCCCGGGCGTCCGGCACGGTGAACGCGACCGGCTTGTCCAGCAGCAGGTGGCAGCCGGCCTCGGCGGCCCGGACCGCGAGTCCGGCCTGGACGGACGGCGGCAGGGCGATGGAGACGGCGTCCACCTCGGCCAGCAGCCGGTCCAGGTCGCCGTACCCGGGCACGCCGTGCGCGGCGCCCAGCGCCTCGGCGGCCTCCGGGCGGCGGCCCCAGACGCCGGTGAACTCCAGCTCGGGGTGCTCGGCGAGCACGGGTGCGTGCACCCGCTCCGCCCAGGTGCCGGTGCCCAGCAGTCCGATCCGCACGTTGTCTCCGTTCCTCGGTGTGCCGC
>NZ_JBHJWG010000072.1:0-26583 GCF_042266305.1 Kitasatospora sp. NPDC056076 | reverse complement strand
CAGGTCCGAAAATCACCCAGCCGCCGGAGCACCCACCCCCGGAACCGCCCCCGGACCCACCCACCCTCCCGAAAGCCCACCACCCCACCCCAGCCCCGCGCAGCGGCCCCCCCACCCCCACAACGGCACCCGCTAGGGTGCCGAGGTGGATCTGGATCTGGCACAGGTAAGAGCCTTCACCGCAACCGCCGAAGAACTCCACTTCGGCCGCGCCGCCGGCCGCCTGGGCATCACCCAGCAGGGCCTGTCGAAGCGGGTGGCCCGCCTGGAGGCCGCCCTCGGCGTCCGCCTGCTGGAACGCGGCGCCCGCGGGGTGACCCTGACCGCCCCGGGCGCCCGGTTCCTGGAGCCCGCCCGCCGCCTGCTGTCCCAGGGAGAGCGGGCCGTGGCGGCGGTGGCAGGTGCCGGGCGGCCCCTGCGGATCGACGTGTGGGGCCACCTGTACGCCCCGATGCGCACCCTCGCCCAGGCGGTGGACGCGGCGCCGGGCCTGGAGGTGGAGCCGGTGCCCGGCCGCGACCTGCCCTCCGTGGCGGCCGCGGTGCTGCGCGGCGAGTCGGATGCCGGGTTCGGCCGGGTGCACGCCCTCCCCGGCGGCACCGACGCCGGTCTGACGCACCGCCTGGTCCGCCTGGAGCCGGTGGACGCCCTGCTGAGCGCCGACCATCCGCTGGCGGGCCGCGACGCCCTGGCCCCGACCGATCTGCGCGGCAGCGTGCTGCGCTACCCGGCGGCGGTGGACCGCCTGGACTTCCTGACCCGTTTCGCCACCCGGTTCGGCATCGACGGCCGGGTCGGTTCGACCAACCTCGGCCTGGAGCACTTCCTGGACCAGGTCGCCGCGGATCCGACCTGCTTCTCGCTGGTGCCGGCCGACGGCCCGCTGCCCGGCCGCCCGGGTGTGCGGACCGTTCCCCTGGCCGGCCCGACCCCCCTCTACGCCTGGTCGCTGCTCTGGCGCTCCGACCGGGGCGCCGACCGGGGCGGCCAACTGGACTTCCTACTGGGGGCGTTCACCGCGGAGGCGGCCCGCAGCCGGTGGCTGGAGTACGACCCGGCCCGGGACTGGCTCCCGGACGCCGACGAGGCCGCGCTCCAGCCCTGAGCTCCGGCCCCGCTCACCACCAGGCCTTCTGGGTCCGCAGCACCGATCCGTCGGCCGCGTAGGAGACGACGGTGTTGTTGCCGGGTGCCGGGATGCGGATGACGGCGTACCAGCGGACCGGGGAGTCGCCGACCGCCACCGGCTCCGTCTCGATGACCATGCCGCTCTCCCACTTGACCACGACCCTCTCGACCTCGGGCCGGGCCTTGACGACCACCATCTGCGGGCTGCCCCCCGTGTCGACGACGCGGTTGAGCCCGCGGCTGCCGATCACGGCACCCTGATCGTCCTGCGCCGTCCCGCCCGGGCCGGGAACCGGGTCGACGAAGTCGCCCGGCTGCCGTTTGCCGTCCACGGTCAGGTAGACCTCGGCCCGGTCGGTGTTCGGGGTCCAGGGCTGGAGGCCGCCCCCCTGGGGGTCGTCCGGCAGGCGCGGGTCGACGGTTCTCCGCTCCTGCTGGATCAGCCGGGCCTGGGCCAGGCCGTCCGCCGCGGTGGGCGCGGCCGGCCACAGGGCGATCCAGGCTTCCAGGGCGTGGCCGCTCACCGTGCCTTCGTTGATCTTGACCCGCAGCGGCGAGAACGGGTCCCGGGCCGGCCGGGACGGCGAGGGCGTCGCGGAGGCCGTCGGGGCGGCTCCGGCCGAGGAGACCGTCGGGGACACCGGGGCCACCCCGGGCCCCGGCAGCTCCGGCGCCGACGGGGCGCCCGGAGCCGCCGGGGAGACGGCCGCCGGCGGGACCGCCGCCACCGAGGCGCTGCCGGCGCCCCGCCCGTACCCGCCGAACACCGTGCCCGGGCCGCCGATCAGCGTCCCCGCCCCGCCGACCGCGACGACCAGCCCGGCAACCGCCGCCCCGGTCAGCAGCCGGCGCCGCCGCAGCCGCCGCCGCCCGCCGGCCAGCAGCCGGTCGTACGGCACCGGCCCGGCCTCGACGCTGTCCGCCAGCTCGCCCAGCTCCCACGAGACCACGGCCTCGGCCGCCTCCACGTCCTCGTCCCCGGGCATGGACTCCGTGCTCATCTGCTGCTACCTCCGATGCTGGCCAGTCCGTTGAGTGAGGAGGACTCCCGCAGTTTGGCCAGCCCCCGGGCGGCCTGGCTCTTCACCGTGCCGACCGAGCAGTTCATCGCGGCCGCGGTCTGGGACTCGCTGAGGTCCTCCCAGTACCGCAGGACGACGGCCTCCCGCTGGCGCGGCGGCAGGGCGGCGAGGGCGCCGAGCAGCACGGCCCGGTCGTCCGGGTCGGGGCCGGCCGGGGCGGGCCGGTCGGGGAAGGCCTCGACCAGGTACTCGACCGGTCTGCGCCGGTACCGCCGGGCGTGCTCGTTGATCAGGATGCGGCGCACGTAGGCGTTCGGGTCGTCGGCCGCCCGGACCTTGTTCCAGTGCACGTAGGCCCGTTCCAGCGCCTGCTGGACCAGGTCCTCGGCGCCGTGCCGGTCCCCCGCCAGCAGGTAGGCCGTCCGCAGCAGCCGTGACCACGCACTGCCGGTGAACGCCCGGAACTCCTCGTCCCGTGCGGTCTCGTGGGCTCCCATGAGCACCTCCTCCCCCTCCAGAGTCCGGAACCGCCGTGGATCGTTGCCCGGCCCGTCGAACGCGTTCCACCCGACCCGTCGGACGCGTTCCGCGCGGCCCGCGCGACCGGGGCGCCCGGCGTTCGCGATTGGGCACCGGCGGCTGTGACACTGGAGGGGCTCGAAAACCGAGGTGCGCTCCGCCGTGCCTCCTTGCGAACCTAGAGGGATGCCCGCAGTGAGTTCTCCCGCAGTCCAGTCCGCCTCCGTTCCCGCCGAGGGTCCCGGAATCGGTGAGCTGGCCGCCCGCCTGCCCGAGCTGACCCTTCGCGACGAGGTGCGGATCGGGCGCCGGCTGGAGGGGGCCCGCCGGGTCCGCAAGCCGGAGGCCCGTCAGCAGGTCGCCGCCGAGATCGCCGCCGAGATCGACCGCGCCGAGCTGCTGGTCGAGCAGCGCCGGGCCGCAGTGCCGAAGATCACCTATCCCGCCGAGCTCCCGGTCAGCCAGAAGAAGGACGACATCCTGGCGGCGATCCGGGACCACCAGGTGGTGATCGTCGCCGGTGAGACCGGTTCCGGCAAGACCACCCAGATCCCGAAGATCTGCCTGGAGCTGGGCCGCGGCGTCCGCGGTCTGGTCGGCCACACCCAGCCGCGCCGGATCGCCGCCCGCACGGTGGCGGAGCGCGTCGCGGAGGAGCTGGACACCCCGCTCGGCGAGGCGGTCGGCTGGAAGGTCCGGTTCACCGACCAGGTCGGCCGGGACACCCTGGTCAAGCTGATGACGGACGGCATCCTGCTGGCGGAGATCCAGACCGACCGGGACCTGCGCCAGTACGACACCCTGATCATCGACGAGGCGCACGAACGCAGCCTCAACATCGACTTCCTGCTCGGCTACCTCAAGCAGCTGCTCCCCCGCCGCCCCGACCTCAAGGTCGTGATCACCTCCGCGACCATCGACCCGGAGCGCTTCGCCCGGCACTTCGGCGACGCCCCGGTGATCGAGGTGTCCGGCCGCACCTACCCGGTCGAGGTCCGCTACCGCCCCGTCCTGGACGACGGCGACGACGAGGCCGACGAGGCGGACCGCGACCGCGACCAGATCCAGGCGATCTGCGAGGCAGCCCAGGAGCTCCAGGACGAGGGCCCGGGCGACATCCTGGTCTTCCTCTCCGGCGAGCGCGAGATCCGCGACACCGCCGACGCCCTCACCAAGCTGAAACTGCGCGGCACCGAGATCCTCCCGCTGTACGCCCGGCTCAGTTCGGCCGAGCAGCACCGGGTGTTCCAGCGCTCCGGCAGCCGCCGGATCGTGCTGGCCACCAACGTGGCCGAGACCTCGCTGACCGTCCCCGGCATCAAGTACGTGATCGACCCGGGCAACGCCCGGATCTCCCGCTACAGCCACCGCACCAAGGTGCAGCGGCTGCCGATCGAGGCGATCAGCCAGGCCAGCGCCAACCAGCGCAAGGGCCGCTGCGGCCGCACCTCGGACGGCATCTGCATCCGGCTCTACTCGGAGGAGGACTTCCTCTCCCGCCCGGAGTTCACCGACGCCGAGATCCTGCGCACCAACCTGGCCTCGGTGATCCTGCAGATGACGGCGGCGGGCCTGGGCGACATCTCCGCCTTCCCGTTCCTGGACCCGCCGGACTCGCGCAACATCAAGGACGGCGTCCACCTGCTGCACGAACTGGGCGCGCTGGACCCGGAGGAGAAGGACCCGCGCAAGCGGCTGACCGCGCTCGGCCGCAAGCTGGCCCAGCTCCCGGTCGACCCGCGGATGGCCCGCATGGTGCTGGAGGCGGACCGGAACGGCTGCGTCCGGGACGTCATGGTGATCGCCGCCGCGCTGTCCATCCAGGACCCGCGCGAGCGCCCGGCCGAGAAGCGCCAGGCCGCCGACGAACGGCACCGCCGGTTCACCTCGGAGACCTCCGACTTCCTGTCCTACCTGGCGATGTGGCGCTACGTCCGGGAGCAGCAGAAGGAGCTCTCCTCCTCGGCCTTCCGCCGGATGTGCAAGTCCGATTTCCTCAACTACCTGCGGATACGGGAGTGGCAGGACGTCTACACCCAGCTGCGCACCGTCGCCAAGCAGTTGGGCGTGACGATCGAGGAGCCGCACCCCGACGCCGAGCCGGACGCGGACCGGATCCACCAGTCGCTGCTGGCCGGACTGCTCTCCCACATCGGCCTGTTCGACGTGGAGAAGCGCGAGTACGGCGGCGCCCGCGGCGCCCGTTTCGCGGTCTTCCCGGGCTCCGGCCTGTTCAAGAAGCCGCCGCGCTGGCTGATGTCGGCCGAGCTGGTGGAGACCTCCCGGCTGTGGGCCCGGATCAACGCGAAGATCGAGCCCGAGTGGGTCGAGCCGCTGGCCGGGCACCTGATCAAGCGCAGCTACAGCGAGCCGCACTGGGAGAAGAAGTCCGGTGCCGTGCTGGCCTACGAGAAGGTGACCCTCTACGGGGTGCCGATCGTCGCCCAGCGGAAGATCAACTACGGCCGGATCGACCCGGAGCTCTGTCGCGAGCTGTTCATCCGCAACGCGCTGGTCGAGGGCGACTGGGAGACCCACCACAGGTTCTTCGCCGAGAACCGCAAGCTGCTCGGCGAGGTCGAGGAGCTGGAGAACCGGGCCCGCCGCCGGGACATCATGGTGGACGACCAGACCCTGTTCGACTTCTACGACGCCCGGCTGCCCGAGGAGGTCGTCTCCACCCGGCACTTCGACTCCTGGTGGAAGAAGGCCCGGCACGAGCAGCCGGACCTGCTGAACTTCGAGAAGTCGATGCTGATCAACGACGCCGCGGACGGCGTCACCGAGGCCGACTACCCGGACCACTGGCAGCAGGGCAAGCTGCGCTTCCGGCTGACCTACCAGTTCGAGCCGGGCAGCGACGCGGACGGCGTGACCGTCCACATCCCGCTGCCGGTGCTCAACCAGGTCACCGCGGAGGGCTTCGACTGGCAGATCCCCGGTCTGCGGGAGGAGCTGGTCACCGCGTACATCAAGTCGCTGCCGAAGGCGATCCGGCGCAACTTCGTGCCGGCCCCGGACTTCGCCCGGGCGGCGCTGCGCGCGGTGAAGGACCGCCAGGAACCGCTGCTGCCGTCCCTGGAGCACGCCCTCAAGCGCCTGACGGCCGTCACGGTGCCCCCGGAGGCCTGGGACGACGAGCGGGTCCCGGAGCACCTCAAGGTGACCTTCCGGGTGGTGGACGGGAAGCGCCGGCTGGCCGAGTCCAAGGACCTGGAGGAGCTGCGGCTGAGGCTCAAGCCCAAGCTCAAGGAGACGCTCTCCTCGGCCGCCTCCGGGCAGGGCATCGAGCAGAGCGGGCTGACCGCCTGGCCGGCCGGGCTGCCGGTGCTCCAGCGCACCTTCGAGCAGCGCTCCCGCGGCCACTCGCTGCGCGCCTACCCGGCGCTGGTGGACGAGGGCGCCACGGTCGGCGTGAAGCTGTTCGACACCCCGCCGGCGCAGGCGCAGGCGATGTGGGCGGGCACCCGCCGGCTGCTGATGCTGACCACCACCTCCCCGGCCAAGTCGATCCAGGGCCGGCTGGGCAACCAGGCCAAGCTGGCGCTCTCGCACAGCCCGCACGGCTCGATCGCCGCCCTGTTCGAGGACGTGGTCGCCGCCGCGACCGACCGGCTGATGACGCTGGCCGGCGGCCCGGCCTGGGACGAGGCGGCCTTCGCCAAGCTGCACGACAAGGTGCGGACGGACCTGTACGACCTGTCCGCGGACACCACGCTCAAGACGGCCACCGCGCTGATCGCCTTCCACAAGGCCTCGACCCGGTTGAAGTCGGTGAGCAGCCCGGTGCTGCTGAACGCGGTGAACGACGTCCGGCTGCACCTGGCCTCGCTGGTGCACCCGGGCTTCGTGACCGCCACCGGCTGGCAGCGGCTGCCCGACCTCAAGCGCTACCTGCTGGCGGTGGACCGCCGGCTGGAGGCGCTGCCCAACCACCCGCAGCGGGACGCCCAGCAGCTGCTGAAGGTCCAGCAGGTGCAGCAGGCGTACGGGGAGCTGCTGGCCGCCGTGCCGGCCGGGCAGCAGCCCTCCGCGGAGGTGCTGGCGATCCGCTGGATGATCGAGGAGCTGCGGGTCAGCTTCTTCGCCCAGGGGCTGGGCACGCCGAGCCCGGTCTCGGAGAAGCGGATCACCAAGGCGATGGAGGCGGCCCGGGCCACGCTGTGACCCGGGCGGCACCGCTGAGCTGCGGGTGCGCCGTGGGGCCCTCAGGAGCCAGTTCGACCTGGGGGCCCACCATGGGCTACAGTCTGTCTTGTTCGCAGCGCGGCAAGCGGGTGAACGAGATCAGAACACTCTGGTCCTGTGGAGCAGTTGGTTAGCTCGCCACCCTGTCAAGGTGGAGGTCGCGGGTTCAAGTCCCGTCAGGATCGCCGCAGTGCGAGAGGCCCGGAATCGTCAAGGTTCCGGGCCTCTCGCGTTTGGCCGTACGGCCCCTACTCCGCACCGGATCCGGACCACAAGTGGTTGAACGCGTGACGGTCGTCACCCGCACCCCCGTGAAACCGCCCTCGAAACGACCCGTTCCGGACTCCACTAATTTAATATGTAAAATTGCACTGTTATTCACTGTAAATCCCCCCCGCACCATGCGCACCGAATCGTTATCCGGAGTTCAGCATTCCGACCGTTGGGGGCCGTCGCCGGGTATGACAAAGGGGCCGCTTACCGGACCCGGCGGAGTCCGGTAAGCGGCCCCTTCGAAAGAGCCTTTGGCCTATCAGGCCTCAGTGCGCTGAGCGGGAATCCCCGCCAGCAGAGCGCGCACCTCCGCCTCACGGTAGCGGCGGTGACCGCCGAGCGTGCGGATCGACGTGAGCTTGCCGGCCTTGGCCCAGCGGGTGACCGTCTTCGGGTCCACGCGGAACATGGTGGCAACCTCTGCCGGCGTCAGCAGCGGCTCAGCATCAGGGGTACGAGCGGTCATGAGCGGCCTCCTCGGGAGAACCGAACCAGGGCGGTTCTATCCTTCAAATTCTGCACCTTGGCCCGCGATGCCCGAAATGGCATAGACGGGCCGAGTCGGTTATAGGACGAACGGCTTGTCCTGGTGTCTACAACTACACCATCCGTCCAGCCCTATCGACCAAACCGCCAAAATTGACCCCTCACGGGTTCAAGGCCGACGGATGGCGATGGACCACCCCATAACGGACAGTCACACGGCCGTGACGTCCGGTTACGAGGGGACCAGACCCTCCGTTTCCCCGCAAAGCACGCATCGACTCCAGAACCACCCAAAAGTGGGCACGCTCACGTGAAGTTGGGCTGGTTGTCCCATTTTTGCACATAGGGGTTAGTTCGCGTCAACGGTGAGTAGTGTCACGTTCGACAGCTATTGACCCGAACCGGGACCTTGGTCGGCACCGTTGTGGACCAAAGACCTCTGACAGTCATACACGGGAGGTCCGACGTCAGTTCGCGTGCCGCAGCGCCAGCACCCGCTGCCACCGCCCCGTCAGCTCCCCGTACGCCCGCAGCGCCTCCGCGGTGTCCCCGGCCCGCAGCGCGCGCAGCCCGTCCTCCAGCTCCCCCGCCGAACGGTCCGCCAACAACCGCTCCGGCCCCAGCAGATGCACCAGCCCCCCGTAGTCCAGCTCCACCAGCGAGCGCGGATGGAACTCCTCCAGCCACCGCCCGACCCGCTCCGCCCCGCGCACCAGCTCCCCGTCCGGCACCGCCTCGCGCAGCGCCCGGTAGGCCCGTGCCACCCGGCGCCGCGCCTGGGCCATCGGCACCAGGTAGAACAGCGCCGCCGGCCTCCCCCGCTCCCCCTCCTCCGTGCCCGCTCCCCCCGGAACGAAGCACCGGTCCTCGTCCCCGAACGGCAGGAACCAGCGCACCGGGACCTCCCACCGGCTGGTGAGGATCCACGGCCGGGCGTCCGGGTGCCCGGCCAGCCAGCGCTCCCGGTCCGCCTCGGCGGCCGCCCGGGTCACCGGCGGCACCGCGGTGTCCACCAGCGCCACCGGGGCCCCCGCCCGCAGCTCCTCCAGCGCCTGCCAACTGCGCAGCCTGGTCGCCCACGGGCACACGTACAGTACGCCGTCCACGGTCCGCAGGTACGCCCGGCCGCTCTCCTGCTCCGGCAGCGCCCGGGGCGTGCGGGCGGCCAGCTCCACCAGGGCGGCCCGCTGCTCCTCCAGCACCGCCGCCGCGACCGACTGCTCCGCCGCGGCGGCGTCCGGCCCGTGCTCCGCGGCGTAGGCCTGCCAGTGCGCCCGCTCGGGCTCCGGATAGGCCGCCAGCGGCTCGTAGACCCGCAGGTGGGCCGCGTAGGGCGGCAGTACGGAGGTGCGCACGACGGTCACGTCCTGCATGGTCGCACGCGCCGCCCGGCCCCGGGAGGGCGCGACCCCGAACCGTTCGCGCCCGGACTCCGGCCCCCTCGCGTCTCACTCCTCGGACAATGGGCACAAGCTCGGACAAGAGGGCCGGTCGGGCCCGCGCGCGCGACTACGCTTTCGCCCCAGACGCCCGCACCACAGCAGCGGGCCCTCGATACTGGAGTCACCACAGTGACCGACGTACAGACCCCCGCCACGCACCCCGCACCCGGTGTGCTCAGCAGGATCTTCCGGACCGAGCAGGACGGCGCCCCCGGCGACGGCCACGAGCAGGTCGTCCTCTGCCACGACCGCAGCTCCGGTCTCAAGGCGATCATCGCCATCCACTCCACCGCGCTCGGCCCCGCCCTCGGCGGCACCCGCTTCTTCCCGTACGCCTCCGAGGAGGCGGCCCTGGAGGACGCGCTGAACCTGTCCCGCGGCATGTCCTACAAGAACGCGCTGGCCGGGCTCGACCTCGGCGGCGGCAAGGCCGTCATCATCGGCGACCCGAACAAGGACAAGAACGAGGCGATGCTCCGCGCCTACGGCCGCTTCGTCGAGTCGCTGCGCGGCCGCTACATCACCGCCTGCGACGTGGGCACCTACGTCCAGGACATGGACGTCATCGCGCGCGAGACCGAGTTCGTGACCGGCCGCTCGCCCGAGCACGGCGGCGCCGGCGACTCCTCCATCCTGACCGCCTTCGGCGTCTTCCAGGGCATGCGCGCCAGCGCCCAGGCCCGCTGGGGCCAGCCGACCCTGCGCGGCAAGCGGGTCGGCGTCGCGGGCGTCGGCAAGGTCGGCCACTACCTGGTCGGCCACCTGGTCGCGGACGGCGCCACCGTCGTCGTCACCGACCCGTTCGAGGCGGCCGTCAACCGGGTGCGCGCCGCCCACCCCGAGGTGGAGGTGGTCGCCGACACCGCCGCCCTGCTCCGGGCCGAGCTGGACGTCTACGCCCCGTGCGCCCTCGGCGGCGCGCTGACCGACGACGTGGTCGCCGCGCTCGGCGGGTTCGGCACCTCGATCGTCTGCGGTGCGGCCAACAACCAGCTGTCCCACCCGGGCGTCGAGAAGGACCTGGCCGACCGCGGCATCCTCTACGCCCCCGACTACCTGGTGAACTCCGGCGGCGTGATCCAGGTCGCCGACGAGATCGACGGCTTCAACTTCGAGCGGGCCAAGAACAAGGCCACCAAGATCTTCGACACCACCCTGGAGATCTTCACCCGGGCCGCCTCCGACGGCATCCCGCCGGCCGTCGCCGCGGACCGCCTGGCCGAGAAGCGGATGCGCGAGATCAGCGCGCTGCGCACGGTCCTGCTGCCGGGCTCGCGCCGCGGCTGATCCGGCGGGCCGGTCCGGCTCCGCCCGGACCCCCTCCGGACCCCTCCCGGGCGCCTGATGCGCGGGGGGCCGCCACCTCCGGCCCCCCGCGCATCACGATGTGGAACCGGATTCTCACTTCTGCGTCCGATCAGGTGATCCAACGCCCCCGTAGGGGGGATAATCAGTCCTGGAACGACGGACCCGAGACACCTCTGGACAGCGTGCAAATCGCCGCAAAACCTCCCCTGACCTGGGAAGACCTGGTCTCGGGTGCGGTCAGTGCGCGCCACGTCACAACCACGACGTACCGTCCAGCGGCGGAAACAGGTACCGTTAATGCTCCAAGGGACGGTCCTCCCATTCGGGCAGGCCGGTCCTGATCATGAACACGTGTCAGACTCGGGGCCGTGAGCCCCATCGTTGAGGGGGTCGACCCATGGGGCGCGGCCGGGCCAAGGCCAAGCAGACGAAGGTCGCCCGCGAGCTGAAGTACAACAGCGGCGGGTTCGATGCTAACCGTCTGTCCAACGAGCTGGGCGCATCGCCGTCCACCGCTCCGATCGACCCTGAGCCGATCGAGGAGGTGGAGGACGACGACCCGTACGCGGAGTACGCCGCCCGCTACGCCGACCTCGACGACGAGGACGACAGCGAGCCGGGCACCGGGCCGTCGCAGGCCTCCCGCCGCTCGTAACCGCAGCTTCGCCTGACCGGTCCTGACGCCCCTGGGCGCCGGACCGGTCTTCGGCGTTGCTGTGCTGCTACTCGCCCGCTCGCCTCCGGGGCGCTCCGACCCGGTGCCGACGCTCGGCGCTCCCTCGCTCGTTCCTCGCTCCCTCGCTTCTCCCTTTCGGCACCGGCGCGCCCCTTCGGCTCGGGGCGGATGGGCCCTGGGCGACCGGGGGCACCGCTACGTGCGAGAGGGCCCCTCCGGTGCACCGGAGGGGCCCTCTGCGCGTCCGACCGGCCGTCAGGCCGTCGTGAAGCCCTCGTAGGCGTTGTACAGGGCCGCACCGGCCTCGTGCTCGTCCGTGCGGTCGACCACGTCGCCGAGCAGCCAGGCCTCGACGCCCCGGTCCTCCAGGATCGACAGCACCACGTCCACCGAGTGCGGCGGGACGACGGCGACCATGCCGACGCCCATGTTGAGCGTCTTCTCGATCTCCAGGGTGGCCACCTTGCCGACCTCGGCGACGGTCCGGAAGACCGGCAGCGGGGTCCAGGTGCCGCGGTCCAGGCGGGCGTGCAGGCCCTCCGGGATCACCCGGGCCAGGTTGGCCGCCAGGCCGCCGCCGGTGACGTGCGAGAAGGCGTGCACCTCGGTGGCGCGGGTGAGCGCCAGGCAGTCCAGCGAGTAGATCCGGGTCGGCTCCAGCAGCTCCTCGCCGAGGGTGCGGCCGAACTCCTCGACCTTGCGGTCCAGCTTCCAGCCGGCCTCGTTCAGCAGCACGTGGCGGACCAGCGAGTAGCCGTTGGAGTGCAGGCCGGAGGCGGCCATCGCGATCACCACGTCGCCGGCCCGGACCCGCTCGGCGCCCAGCAGCGCGTCGGCCTCGACCACGCCGGTGCCGGCGCCCGCGACGTCGTACTCGTCCGGGCCGAGCAGGCCCGGGTGCTCGGCGGTCTCGCCGCCCACCAGGGCGCAGCCGGCCAGCGCGCAGCCCTCGGCGATGCCCTTGACGATCGAGGCGACCCGCTCCGGGACGACCTTGCCGACGCAGATGTAGTCGGTCATGAAGAGCGGCTCGGCGCCGCACACCACGAGGTCGTCCACGACCATGCCGACCAGGTCGTGGCCGATGGTGTCGTGCTTGTCCATGGCGGCCGCGATGGCCACCTTGGTCCCCACGCCGTCGGTGGCCGAAGCCAGCAGCGGCCGCTCGTAGTTCTTGAGGGCGGACACGTCGAAGAGGCCGGCGAAGCCGCCGAGACCGCCGACCACCTCGGGGCGGCTGGCCTTCTTCACCCACTGCTTCATGAGCTCGACGGCGCGGTCGCCCGCCTCGATGTCGACACCGGCGGCGGCGTAGGTGGCGCCGTTCTGGTTGCTGGTCACTGCGTGCGGCCCTTTCGGGTCAGGTGGGGGTGGTTCGGAAACAGCGGTGGGGCCCCGGTTCGCGGGACCCCACCGTGGATTCGCTACGGGCGGCGCAGCGCGTCGGCCGCGCCCGCCCCGCCGAGCAGCGACTGGACGCCGTCCAGGTCGCTGCCGCTGGTCGGCTTGCCGCGGACGGCCGGCTGCTGCTGGCCGCCCTTGATCTCGGCCTCCAGCAGGAGCTTGCCGAGCAGCGCCGGGTCCGGCAGCTCCATCGGGTACTCGCCGTCGAAGCAGGCCCGGCAGAGCTTGTCCTTGGGCTGCTTGGTGGCCTCGATCATGCCGTCGATCGAGATGTACGAGAGCGAGTCGGCGCCGAGCGTGCGGCCGATCTCCTCGATGGTCATGCCGTTGGCGATCAGCTCCGCGCGGGTGGCGAAGTCGATGCCGAAGAAGCAGGGCCACTTCACCGGGGGCGAGGAGATCCGGATGTGCACCTCGGCGGCGCCCGCCTCGCGCAGCATCTTCACCAGCGCGCGCTGGGTGTTGCCGCGGACGATCGAGTCGTCCACCACCACCAGGCGCTTGCCGGCGATGACCTCGCGCAGCGGGTTCAGCTTGAGCCGGATGCCGAGCTGGCGGATCGTCTGGCTGGGCTGGATGAAGGTGCGGCCCACGTAGGCGTTCTTCACCAGGCCGGAGCCGTACGGGATGCCGCTGGCCTCGGCGTAGCCGATCGCGGCGGGGGTGCCGGACTCGGGCGTCGCTATCACCAGGTCGGCCTCGACCGGGGCCTCCACGGCCAGCCGACGGCCCATCTCCACCCGGGAGAGGTGCACGTTGCGGCCGGCGATGGAGGTGTCGGGGCGGGCCAGGTAGACGTACTCGAAGACGCAGCCCTTGGGCTTGGCCTCGGCGAAGCGCGAGGTGCGCATGCCGTTCTCGTCGATGGCGATGAGCTCGCCGGGCTCGACCTCGCGGATGAAGGAGGCGCCGCAGATGTCCAGCGCCGCCGTCTCGGAGGCGACCACCCAGCCGCGCTCCAGCCGGCCGAGCACCAGCGGGCGGATGCCCTGCGGGTCGCGGGCGGCGTAGAGGGTGTGCTCGTCCATGAAGACGAGCGAGAAGGCGCCCTTGACCTTCGGCAGCACGACCTTGGCCGTCTCCTCGATGGAGAGGTCCGGGTGGCCGGCCAGCAGCGCGGTCACCAGGTCGGTGTCGTTGGTCGCGGCGGTCCGGCCGGAGCGCGAGACGTGCTCCTCGCCGGGCAGTTCGGCGACCATGGCCGCCAGTTCGGCGGTGTTCACCAGGTTTCCGTTGTGCCCGAGGGCCAGCGAACCGTGGACGGTCGCCCGGAAGGTCGGCTGGGCGTTCTCCCAGACCGAGGAACCGGTGGTCGAGTAGCGGGCGTGTCCGACGGCGATATGCCCGTGCAACGACCCCAGGGAGGCCTCGTCGAAGACCTGGGAGACGAGTCCCATGTCCTTGAAGACGAGAATCTGGGAGCCATTGCTCACTGCGATGCCCGCGGATTCCTGACCGCGGTGCTGCAGGGCGTAAAGGCCGAAGAACGTGAGCTTGGCGACCTCCTCGCCGGGAGCCCAGACACCGAAGACGCCGCAAGCGTCCTGGGGGCCTTTCTCACCGGGAAGAAGATCGTGGTTGAGTCTTCCGTCACCACGTGGCACGCCTTCGAGTCTAGGGCAGTTGACCAGGGCTTCCGGTACCCGGGAGGTCCGCTCCGGGCGGAGATCGCGGAGTAACGCGCGTAGACAAAACCCCTTACGGAGCCGGGAATTCGGGTGGGGGAATTCCGGCGGGCGGCGGTTGGCCTTGCGGTTCGCGCCTGTTGGGGCCTTCCGTGTGCGCAGCGGTGGTCGCCGGGCGGCTCCGAACGTGAGCCTGCTCACCCGGGATTCACCCGGAGGTCACGCGGCGGGCAGCAACAGGCCCCAGGCGCCCGGGTGCACCGTCCAGGTCCGGGCCCGGACCGGGCCGACCGGATGGCCGTCCGCCTCGTAGCCGAAGCCGCGCCCGACCACCGAGACGCTGGCCGCCCGCGCCCGCACCAGCGCGCCGGGCGCGCGGACCACCACCTCCAGCACGCCGGCGCCGTCCGCGCCGGCACCGGTGAGGGTCAGCTCGACCAGCCGGACCGGGCGGTGCACGTCGGCCAGCAGCCGGCCGTCCGCCTCGACCCGGACCCGGGGGCTGTGGTCGACCGCGTCGGAGGTGAGTGCG
This sequence comes from Kitasatospora sp. NPDC056076, assembly GCF_042266305.1. Taxonomy (NCBI): domain Bacteria; kingdom Bacillati; phylum Actinomycetota; class Actinomycetes; order Kitasatosporales; family Streptomycetaceae; genus Kitasatospora; species Kitasatospora sp. NPDC056076. The sequence goes on along the minus strand of NZ_JBHJWG010000072.1, from coordinate 11,980 downwards.
TTCGCCTGCTCGGCCGCAGCCAGTTTCGCCCATAGCGAACGCCAACCACCCGGACGGCCCTCCGAGCGGGGCGCTCCGCCGCCGGTGATCCGCACCCCGCCGAGCGCCACCCCGCCACCGTCGTCCACCAGCAGGTCGAAGGTGCGCGGCGACCCCGACAGCACCGCCCGCGCGGCCCGCACCGGCTCCTCCGGCACACCCAGTGCGCGGGCCGCCGCCAGCTCCTCCGCGCGGCCGACCGGAACCATGCCCACCGGATCCGCGCCCAGCTCACGCTGGCGGTGCAGGGCCTGGAGCACCCGCTGCAGGGCGAGGTCGGAACCGATCACCACCGGTCGCCGCCGACCCCGGTGCGAAAGCATCCGGTCGAGTTCGGTCGGGTTGTCCGGATAGGCCACCTTGACGTCCGCACCCCCGCAGAGCACGTCCCTCGCGATCCGCACCGACTCCCCGTCGGTCCGCCGGGCCACCGGGTCGAGCAGCAGCAGAAGGGGCTCGGGACCGCCGGTTCCAGGCGTGGACAGGGACGACACGACCGGTCCTTCCTCAGGTAATCTCTCGGTGCAAGAGCCCCTTGCGCCATTGCGCCAGGGGCTTCGTCTATCTCGGGGCAGACTGCGGCCTACGCAGGATGCCCCAACCGGAAGGGGTGTACGCCTGTGCCGGCACTCGTGCTCGTTGGCGCTCAGTGGGGGGACGAGGGCAAGGGGAAGGCCACCGACCTCCTCGGCGGCTCCGTCGACTACGTCGTCCGCTACCAGGGCGGCAACAACGCCGGTCACACGGTGGTCATCGGCGACCAGAAGTACGCCCTGCACCTGCTCCCCTCCGGCATCCTCAGCCCGAACGTGACCCCGGTCATCGGCAACGGCGTCGTCATCGACCCGGGCGTGCTGCTCTCCGAGCTGGCCGGCCTGAACGAGCGCGGCATCGACACCTCGAAGCTGCTGGTCTCGGGCAACGCCCACCTGATCACCCCGTACCACCGGACCATCGACAAGGTCACCGAGCGCTTCCTCGGCAAGCGCCGGATCGGCACCACCGGCCGCGGCATCGGCCCGACCTACGCGGACAAGATCAACCGCGTCGGCATCCGGGTCCAGGACCTGTTCGACGAGTCGATCCTGCGCCAGAAGATCGAGGCGGCGCTGCACGACAAGAACCAGATCCTGGTCAAGCTCTACAACCGCCGCGCCATCCCGGCCGACCTGGTGGTCGAGGAGTACCTGGGCTACGCGGACAAGATCCGGCCCTTCCTCGCCGACACCACCCTCGTCCTGGACGAGGCGCTCAAGGCGAACAAGGTCGTCCTGCTGGAGGGCGGCCAGGGCACCCTGCTCGACGTCGACCACGGCACTTACCCCTTCGTGACCTCGTCGAACCCGACCGCGGGCGGCGCCTGCACCGGCGCCGGCATCGGCCCCACCAAGATCGACCGGGTCATCGGCATCCTCAAGGCCTACACCACCCGCGTCGGCTCCGGCCCGTTCCCGACCGAGCTGCTCGACGAGGACGGCGAGGCGCTGCGCCGGATCGGTGGCGAGCGCGGTGTCACCACCGGCCGCGACCGCCGCTGCGGCTGGTTCGACGCCGTCATCGCGCGCTACGCGACCCGGGTCAACGGCCTCACCGACTTCTTCCTCACCAAGCTCGACGTGCTGACCGGCTGGGAGCAGATCCCGGTCTGCGTCGCGTACGAGATCGACGGCCGGCGGGTCGAGGAACTCCCCTACAACCAGTCGGACTTCCACCACGCCAAGCCGATCTACGAGACGCTGCCGGGCTGGACCGAGGACATCAGCAAGGCGAAGACCTTCGCCGAGCTGCCGAAGAACGCCCAGGCCTACGTGAAGGCGCTGGAGGAGATGTCCGGCGCGCCGATCTCCGCCATCGGCGTCGGCCCGGGCCGGGACGAGACGATCCAGATCAACTCGTTCATCTGAGCCCGTTCCTCCGGAGGGCCCCGCGGGACGCACCGTCCCGCGGGGCCCTCCGCTTTGCCCTCGACTCATTGCACTAGTACGTAAATCCATTGCATCTAGTGCAGAGGCGCGCTACGTTCGGGGGCATGACCGCGAAGCCGCCCACCGCCATCACCCTCACCGGCCGCCACATCCGCCTGGAGCCGCTGGGGCGCCACCACCTCGCCGACCTGTGGGCCGCCATCGGCTCCGACCCCGAGGTCTGGCGCTGGACCATGGACCTCCCGCCGGCCTCCGAGGAGGAGCTCGGCCGCATCCTGGACCTCCGCATCGCCGGGGCCGAGCGGGGCGACTCGGTCTGGTTCGCCGCCGTCGACCTCGCGGCCGGCACCGCCGTCGGCATCACCGGCTACCACGACATCAACCCCACGGACGAGTCCGTCGAGATCGGCGGCACCCTGTACGCCCGCTCCGTCTGGCGCACCGCGGTCAACAGCGAGGCCAAGCTGCTGCTGCTCACCCACGCCTTCGAGGACCTCGGCACCGGCCGCGTCTACTGGAAGACCGACGCCCTCAACGAGCGCTCCCGCAACGCCATCCTGCGCCTCGGCGCCCGGTTCGAGGGCGTCCTGCGCCGCCACCGCCTCCGCCCCACCGGCACCTGGCGCGACAGCGCCTACTTCTCGATGCTCGCCGACGAGTGGCCCCCCGCCAAGGCCCGCCTGACCGCCCGCCTCGCCCGCGGCTGACGGCGGGCCCCGGGCCGGGGCTATTCGTGCTCGGCGCGGGTGGAATGACGGGGGATCAACTCCCGTTTTGTCGCGCGGAGTTCCCGGGGCTGCATGTTGACCAGCCAGACCAGCCAGCCGACGAAAAGGACGGCGAGGAGGAGGGCGGACAATCCGGCGACCAGAAGGGCATTCACCGGGGTACGGAAATGCGCTGGGGGAGGTGGGGGCGGTGGGGGCGCGGGTGCGGGGGGCCGGGAGGGGGAGGAAGGGGCACGGCTGTCTCCGGTCGGTGATGCCGAACGCCCTGACCGTGCATCTGGGTGTATTTACGGCTGATTGGCAGGGCCGATAGGCGACTTGGCGACTGTTTAGGGGACAACAAGTCAGCGAGTGACACGGACGACCATAGGGTCAGGGTGCCAGAGTTGCTACCGAGGGACTGGACGTTCACTCCATCGTGGGGTATCCCCCAATTCGCTAGCTAGGGCCCGGTGTGCACGTCACACTTCACCGGAAGCATCGACCGAAGCCGCGATCCGGAGAAGAGAGTCATGCCACCCCGCTTGTCGCCGACCGTCCGCCAGCAGCGCCTGGGGATCGAGCTGCGCAAGATGCGCGAACGCGTGGGCGTGACGCCCAAGAGCCTGGCCGCCACGATCGGCACCGACCTGCCCAAGATCTCCCAGATGGAGAACGGGAAGTCGGGCATCAGCGCCGAACGGCTCCGGACCTGGGCGCGCACCTGCGGCTGCCCCGACGGCCCGTACCTGGACGCGCTGCTCGCCATGACCCAGGACCGCCGCAAGTACTGGTGGGACGGCTACCGGGGCCGGATGCCCGGCGGGATCATCGACATCGCCGAGATGGAGCACCACGCCGCGTCGCTCTCCATCCTCAACAGCACCTTCATCCCCGGGCTGCTGCAGACCCCGGACTACGCGGCCGCGGTGTTCGAGCGGCTCCCCGCCCAGCACCGCCAGGAGGCGCAGGTCCGGAAGGAATTCCGGATTCGGCGCCAGCAGATCTTCGTCGACCGCCCGAAGCCGTACAGCGCGATCCTGCACGAATCCGCGCTGCGGATGCAGTTCGGCGGCCCCGCCGTGCTGCGCGACCAGTTGCACAGCCTGCTGCTGAATTCCGAGCGGCCCGGACTGGAGATCCGGGTGATCCCGTTCAGTGTGCCCACGTACACCGGCTCCTCGGAGAGCCCGTATCTCGCGCGCGGGCCCGTCCCGGAGCTGGACACCGTCCAGATCGAGCTCGTGCACGGGCCGAAGTTCGTGCACTCCGAGGCGGAATTGTCGTCCTACCGACGGATCAAGGAGAAGACCGCGGCGATCGCGCTGGGGGCGGCGGAGTCCCGGGAGTTCATCCGGGCCTTACTGAAAGACTTCTCATGAGTACGTGGCGCAAGGCGTCGGCCAGCGGCGAGAGCACCGACTGCGTGGAGGTCAGAACCTACGCCGGGCAGGTGGAGATCCGCGAGTCGGACCTGCCCGAGGTGGTCGTGCGGACCACGCCGCGCAAGTGGGCGGCGTTCGTCCGCGGGGTCAAGGCCGGGGAGTTCGACCGGTACGCCGACTTCACCCGTCCGTGAGGCCGCGCTGCCCCCGTCGCGGGCCGGTCGGCGGGGCGGCCGACGGTAGGCTTGGCAGCCCACAGTGGACCCCTGCGCCTGGCACCGCACTCCGGGTGGGGTGCGCGTGCGGGAGAAATCGGAGCATCCGAGGATGGCTCGGCACCTGATCACCAGCGCCCTTCCGTACATCAACGGGATCAAGCACCTGGGCAACCTGGTCGGGTCGATGCTCCCGGCGGACGTCCACGCCCGCTACCTGCGCCAACGCGGCCACGAGGTGCTGTACATCTGCGCCACCGACGAGCACGGCACGCCCGCCGAACTGGCGGCGCAGGAGGCCGGGTTGCCGGTCGCCGAGTTCTGCGCCCGGGCGCACGACGCCCAGCGGGCGGTGTACGACGGCTTCGGGCTGTCCTTCGACCACTTCGGCCGCAGCTCCTCGCCGCAGAACCGGGAGATCACCCAGGAGATCGCCCGCGAGCTCCAGCGCAACGGCTTCGTCGAGGAGCGCGCGGTCCGCCAGGTGTACTCCAACGCCGACGGCCGCTTCCTGCCGGACCGCTACATCGTCGGCACCTGCCCGCACTGCGGCTACGACAAGGCGCGCGGCGACCAGTGCGAGAACTGCACCCGGGTGCTGGACCCGACCGACCTGCTGGAGCCGCGCTCGGCGATCAGCGGCAGCGCCGACCTCGAAGTCCGGGAGACCAGGCACCTGTTCCTGCTCCAGTCGAAGCTGACCGAGGAGGTCGAGGCCTGGATCGCCGCGCACGGCGACGACTGGCCGGTGCTGGCCTCCTCGATCGCCCGCAAGTGGCTGACCGAGGGCCTCCAGGACCGCTCGATCACCCGCGACCTGGAGTGGGGCGTCCCGGTGCCGGCCGACGTGTGGCCCGAACTGGCCGCCGAGGGAAAGGTCTTCTACGTCTGGTTCGACGCCCCGATCGAGTACATCGGCGCCACCAAGGAGTGGGCGGACGCCGCCCCGGCCGGGCAGCCGCGGGACTGGAGGTCCTGGTGGTACGAGGCCGACGACACCGTCCGCTACACCGAGTTCATGGCCAAGGACAACGTCCCGTTCCACACCGTGATGTTCCCGGCGACGATCCTCGGCTCGCGCCGCCCGTGGAAGAAGGTCGACTACGTCAAGGCCTTCAACTGGCTGACGTACTACGGCGGGAAGTTCTCCACCAGCCAGAAGCGCGGCATCTTCACCGACGTCGCGCTGGAGCTGCTGCCCGCCGACTACTGGCGCTACTTCCTGATGGCGCACGCCCCCGAGTCGGACGACTCCAGCTTCACCTGGGACCTCTTCGCCTCGGTGGTCAACAAGGACCTCGCCGACACCCTCGGCAACTTCGTGAACCGGGTGCTCTCGTTCAGCCGCAAGCGCTTCGGCGACGAGGTCCCGGCCGGGGCCGCGCCGGGCGGGGCCGAGGAGCGGCTCGGCGAGCAGACCGCCGGCCTGCTGGCCGAGTACGAGGCCCAGCTGGAGGCGCTCAACTTCCGCAAGGCGGCGCAGGCTCTGCGCGCGCTGTGGAGCGCCGGGAACGCCTACCTGGACGAGAAGGCGCCCTGGATCCAGGTGAAGACCGACCCGGAGGCGGCGGCGCTGACCCTGCGGACGGCGATGAACCTGATCCACCTGTACGCGGTGGTGTCCGAGCCGTTCATCCCGACCGCGGCGGCCGCGATGCGCGGCGCCTTCGCGCTGCCCGGGGACACCCGGACCTGGATCGACGGGGACGCGGCCCGGGCGCTGGACCTCGTCCCGGCCGGGACGCCGTTCACCGTGCCGCCGGTGCTGTTCGCGAAGGTCACCGACGAGGACCTGGCGGCCTGGGCGGCGCGCTTCGGCGGCGCGCAGGCCTGAGCACGCCACGAGGGCCCCGACCGCGGTCACGGCGGTCGGGGCCCTCGTCGGTGGTGCCGGGCCCTTCGTGGGGGGCGGGCCCGGGGTCGGCGGGCCCGGTGGGGCGGGCCCGGGGTGGGGCTACCAGCGGGTGGTCTCCGCGAAGAAGCCGGGGATCTCGGTCGCCCGGCCGGCCGCCACCGCCTCGTCGTGCACCAGCGCGCCGACCGCCAGGTCGAGCACGCCGAGACCGAAGGGCGAGAAGACCACCGGGCGGTCGGTGCCGACGGCGACCTCGCCCTCGATCACCTGGGCCAGCGTGCCGGTGACGAACTCCCGGTTGCCGTAGAGCTGTTCGGCCAGGTGCGGAGAGGTGTTCGCCTTCATGCAGTGCTCCACGTCGTCGAGCACGTTGTACGCGCCGCCGATGATCTCCGGCGCGAGGTCGCGCAGCGAGATGTTGAGCACCAGCTGCCCGGGGGCGAAGGTCTCCGGGTCGAGGATGTACGGCTCGCCCGCGGTGGTGGCCAGCACCACCACGTCGGCGCCCTTGAGCGCCTCGTGCAGGTCCTCCACCACCTGGGCCGGGTAGCCGAGTTCGGCGTCGGCGTGGTCGACCAGCGCCCGGGCGTACTCGGCCTTGCGGTCGTGCACCACCAGCTCGTCGATCTCCCACTGCTGGGCGCCGAAGAACTCCAGGATGTTGCGGGCGATGATGCCGGCGCCGACCACCGCCAGCCGGCCCGCCGTACGGCCGCCGCTGAGCACCTCGGCGGCGAGCACGGCGGAGGCCGCGGTGCGGGCCGCGCTGATCTGCGAGGCTTCCAGGACGGCGAACGGGTAGCCGGTCTCGTAGTCGTTCAGCAGCAGGGCGGCCGAGGCGCGCGGGAAGCCCCGCTCGACGTTGGCCGGGAAGCTGCTGATCCACTTGATCCCGGCCAGTCCGACGCCGCCGCCGAGGTAGGCCGGCAGGGCGATGATCCGGGCGTCCGGCTTGGCCGGGAACCGCAGGAAGTAGCTGTCGGGGTTCACGGACTCGCCGGCGCCGTGGGTCAGGTAGGTCTCCCGGACCTCCTGGACGATCCTCGGGCGGGCTCCCGCGATGAGCTCGCGGGCGGTGGTGCCGTCGATGACTCTGAACTCGAACACGGTGGTGGCTCCAGTCGGGTCCGCCCGGTGCGGGCGGGGGTCGGGCGGTGCTGAGGGGCGGGCGGGGCCGGGTCAGCCGACGTAGGCGGTGCCGGCCGGCTCGTGCTGGCCGGCGGCGTGGTGCGCCCCGGCGGCGTGCGCGGCGCGGGTGGTGCGGCCGCCGCCCAGCCAGCGCGGCAGGTACCAGTTGGCGTCGCCGAGCAGGGCCATCACCGCGGGCAGCAGCACCGCGCGGACCAGGGTGGCGTCCAGCAGGACCGCGACCGCCAGGCCGATGCCGAGCTGCTTGAAGTCCTGCATGCCCAGGGTGCCGAAGACCGCGAACACCGCGACCATGATCAGACCGGCGCTGGTGACCACCCCGGCGGTGTTGCGGATGCCGAGGCCGACCGCCTCCCGGCTGGACCTGCCCGAGAGGTAGGCCTCGCGGATCCGGGAGACCACGAACACGTGGTAGTCCATCGAGAGGCCGAAGAGCACCACGAAGACGAACAGCGGCATCCAGGACTCGATCGCCCCCGGCGCCTTGGTGCCCACCAGCGAGGCGCCCCAGCCGTGCTGGAACACCGCGGTCATCACGCCGTACGCGGCCGCCACCGAGAGCAGGTTGAGCAGGATCGAGGTGATCGAGATGGTCAGCGAGCGGAAGGAGACCAGCATCAGCAGGAAGGTGACGCCCATGACGAAGGCGAACACCGGGACGATGCTGCGGTCCAGCTGGTTGTTGTAGTCGACCGAGAAGGCGAGGTCGCCGGCGACCAGCGCGGTGGTGCCCGGAACGGTCTTGAGGGTCTGCGGGACGATCTGCCCGCGCAGCGCCGACAGGGCCGCCTTGGAGGTGGCGTCGGTGCCGTTGCCCGCCAGCGGAACGCTGATCTGGGCGATGTTCTTGTCCTTCCAGTACCGCACGTCGATCTGGTTGCCGGTCTTCCCGGAGGCCAGGGCGGCCTGCTTGAAGTCCTCGATGCTCTTGGCGACCTGCGGCGAGTCGATGGAGTCGGCCTTGACCACCACGGTGGCGGGCGAGGGCGACCCCGGGAACTCGCGGTCGATCCGCTGCGAGACCGAGACCAGCGGGTTGTCCGAGGGCAGCAGCTTGTCCATGCCGAGCTTCTCGGTCTTCATGCCGAGCGCCGGCAGGGCCAGCACCAGCAGCACGGCGGCGGACAGCAGGGCGAAGATCCCCGGGCGGGCCAGCACGCCGCGCAGCAGCGCGTTGGCGGGCTTCGGGCTCGCCGCGGCGGTCTGACGGCGCTTGCTGATCCACGGGATCCGGCCGGCCGCGACCTTGTCGCCGAGCATCGACATCAGGGCCGGCAGCACGGTCATCGAACCGACCACCGCGACCGCGACGACCTCGATGGTGGCCATCGCGAAGCCCTCGAAGACGGTCAGCCCGGAGAGGAACATGCCGGCCATCGCGACCATCACGGTGAGGCCGGAGACCATCACCGAGTGGCCCGAGGTGTGGGCGGCGATCCGCAGCGCGGTCGCCTTGTCCCGGCCGGCCGCCCGCTCCTCGCGCTCGCGGCGCAGGTAGAACAGGCAGTAGTCGACGCCGACGGCGAGGCCCATCAGGAACATCACCGAGTTGGTCATGCCGTCCACCGGCACCGCCTGGCTGCTCAGCGCGAGCAGCCCGAGCGCGCCGATGCAGGCGGTGACCGCCAGGGCCACCGGCAGCACGGCCGCCACGAAGGCGCCGAAGACCACCAGCAGGATGCCCAACGCGACCGGCAGGGCGGTCAGTTCGGCGCGGGTGAAGTCGTCGCCGAGGCTGTCGTTGATGCCCTTGAGGGCGGTCGCGCCGCCGAACTCGCCGAGGGTCACCTGGGGGTGGGCCTTGGCGGTGTCCTGGACGGCGGTGATCACCGGGTCGATCCGGTCGGCCGCGGTGTCCGGGTCGCCGGTGACGGCGAACATGATCAGCGCCGAGTGCTTGTCGGCCGAGAAGGCCTGGGTGGTGTACGGGTCCCGCAGGTTCTCGGCGAGACCGGTCTTGTTGACCGCGTCGGCGGTGGCCTGGACGGCGCCGCGGAACTCCGCGGAGTCCGCGGTCAGCGCGTCGCTGTGGACCAGGATCAGCTCGTTGACCGGGTCGTTGATCCCGGCGTCCTTGAGGATCTGGGCGGCCTTGCCGGACTCCCCGGTCCCGTAGTCGGCCTGGGTCAGGCTCTTCTGCCCGACCATGCCACCGAGCACGGTGACCAGGATGACCAGGATGATCCAGCCGAAGACGGCTGTCTTGCGGTGCTGGGCACTCCACTCGCCCAGCCGGGCCGCGAAATTGCTTTGACGTGCCATTACCTCTCCTGCGATCGGCGGCAATGATCAAGCCGCGGTGGCGACAGACGGGTTGGATGTGTCCTGACCGGCTCGAGGGGGACCGGCGGAATAACCATGACCGTAGGCCCTCGCGAACGGCTTTGGAGCCCCTGGGAGTTGCAGCATCCTGCGGTGGCAAGCTGCTGCCAGCGGAGGCGGGCCGGAGCCCCTTACCGGCCTCGTTTCCCCGGTGCTACGGTCGGTCCCCGTTGAGGGACAACCATTCGAGCGGACCACATTCGAGTGACGCCGGGCCGATGATTCGGGAAAGTCGGCCGGCCGCCCCGAGCGACCGACCGGTCGTCGAGTGCGCGAGTACCCGACCGGGCCCGCGGGCCGACCCGAACGATTCCACCGAATTTCACGATTCCACGCCGGAATGTGCTCCGGCGTCTGCTTTCCGAACGATCCACAGACCTCCGTGGAAGGGGGAATGAATGATGGACACCGCAATCAGGGCGACCGGACTCGGCAAGAGATACGGCGATCACCACGCGCTCAAGGGCGTGGACCTCGAGGTCGCGGCCGGCACCGTGCTCGGCCTGCTGGGCCCCAACGGCGCCGGCAAGACCACCACCGTCCGACTGCTCGCGACCCTGCTCGAACCGGACCAGGGGCGGGCCGAGGTGGCCGGCTTCGACGTCGTGCGCCAGCAGCGCCAGGTGCGCCGGCGGATCGGCCTGGCCGGTCAGTACGCCGCCGTCGACGGGCTGCTCACCGGTCGCGAGAACCTCGAACTCCTGGGCCGGCTCCTGCACCTGGGGCGCAAGGGCGCCCGGGAGCGGGCGGCCGAGCTGCTCGCCCGGTTCGAGCTGGAGGACGCCGCCGAGAAGCCGGCCCAGACCTACTCCGGCGGCATGCGCCGCCGGCTGGACCTGGCCGCCGCGCTGATCGGCCGGCCCGAGGTGCTGTTCCTGGACGAGCCGACCACCGGGCTGGACCCGGCGAGCCGGCTGGTGCTCTGGGAGATGGTCCGCGAACAGGTCGCCCAGGGGGTGACCGTGCTGCTCACCACCCAGTACCTGGAGGAGGCCGACTTCCTGGCCGACCGGATCCTGGTCATCGACACCGGCACGGTGATCGCCGAGGGCACCCCGGACGAGCTCAAGCGCAAGGTCGGCGAGGAGTGGCTGGAGGTGGGCGTCGGCACCGACGCGGCCATCGCCCAGGCCCTGGCCGTGCTCGCCCCGGTGGCCGCCGCCCAACCCGAGGTGGACCGCACCGGGCGCCGGATCACCGTCCAACTGGCCGACGGCATCGGCACCATCGCCGCCGCCGCGGTCGCCCTGGAGACGGCCCGGGTGCCGGTGACGGACTTCGCGCTGCGCCGTCCCTCGCTGGACGACGTGTTCTTCCACCTGACCGGGCGCGGCACCCAGATCGGCCGGGCCCCCGAGGAGGGCGCACCCGCGCTCGCACCGGGCGCACCGCAGCCGCGGACCGGGCAGGGCGAACGGCCCGGGCAGGGCGAAGAGGCCGAGCAGGGCGAACGGGAACCGGTGGCGGCCGCCGCCGGACGGACGGGAGACGAGCAGTGAGCGACATCGGCGCCTCGGCCGGCCTCGGCACGGCCATCGGAGACACCGCCGCGCTGATCGGCCGCCACCTGCGGCACCTGCGGCGCACCCCGGAGAAGATCATCGCGATCACCCTGACCCCGGTGACCATGGTGGTCGTGCTCGGCTACCTGTTCGCCAGCGTGGTGACCGTGACCGGCTCCGGCGAGTACCACGACTACGTGATGGCCGGGGTGTTCGCCCAGGTCGGCCTGACCTGCGTCGGCGTCGCCGCGCTGGGCGTGGCCACCGACCTGCGCACCGGGCTGATCGACCGCTTCCGCTCGCTGCCGATGGGCCGCTCCGCCGTGCTGGTCAGCCACACCGCGGCCGACCTGCTGACCGCCGCGGCCGCCACCTTCGCCGTCACCCTGGCCGGCCTGGGCGTCGGCTGGCGGATCCACAAGGACGTCGGCTCGGCGGCCCTGGGCTTCGTCCTGGTGCTGGCCTTCGCCTACGCGATGCTCTGGCTGGGCGCGCTGGTCGGCATGCTGATGCGCAACGCCGAGGCGATCAACGGCATCTCGGCGCTGTTCCTGGTCGTGCTGTCGTTCCTGTCCAACTCGTTCATGCCGCTGTCCGGGCTGCCCGCCTGGCTGCGCGCGGTGGCCGAGTGGAACCCGGTCAGCCTGGTGGCCGCGGCCTGCCGGGAGCTGTGGGGCAACGCCCCGTCGGTGGTCGGCACCAGCCTGCCGGACCGGCACCCGGTGCTGCTCGCGGTGATCGTGGTGGCGGCCCTGATCGCGGTGCTGATCCCGGTCAACCTGCGGGTCTACCGCACCGCGGTGACGCGTTGACGCACCACCCGGCCGGCCGGTTCGCACGGGACCGGGGAGAGGCCCGGCGAAACCCCCCGGCCCCGCCCG
>NZ_JBHJWG010000071.1:9237-27605 GCF_042266305.1 Kitasatospora sp. NPDC056076 | reverse complement strand
GCCCGCGCCCGGCCCGCGCCCGGCCCGCGCCCGGCCCGCGCCCGGCCCGGGCCCGGTGCGCGCGCCCCGGGCGCGGACACCCCCGGGGCGAACATCCCGGCGCGGATACCCCGGTGGGGTCACCCCGGCGGTTCGGGGCTCCCGGCCGGGTGCGGCACAATGGAACGCTGCAAGACGAATACTCCCGACGACGCCGGAGCGATCTCACGTGGCGGAATACATCTACACGATGCGCAAGGTGCGCAAGGCGCACGGAGACAAGGTCATCCTTGACGACGTGACGCTCAGCTTCCTCCCCGGGGCGAAGATCGGCGTCGTGGGCCCCAACGGTGCCGGTAAGTCCACCGTGCTGAAGATGATGGCCGGCCTGGAGCACCCCTCCAACGGCGACGCCTTCCTCTCGCCCGGCTTCACCGTCGGCATGCTCCTCCAGGAGCCCCCGCTCGACGAGACCAAGACGGTCCTGGAGAACGTCCAGGACGGCGTCAAGGAGATCAAGGGCAAGCTCGACCGCTTCAACGAGATCGCCGAGCTGATGGCGACCGACTACTCGGACGCCCTGCTCGAGGAGATGGGCAAGCTCCAGGAGGAGCTGGACCACGCCGAGGCCTGGGACCTGGACGCCCAGCTGGAGCAGGCCATGGACGCCCTGGGCTGCCCGCCCGGCGACTGGGCCGTCACCAAGCTCTCCGGTGGCGAGAAGCGCCGCGTGGCGCTCTGCAAGCTGCTGCTGGAGGCCCCCGACCTGCTGCTGCTCGACGAGCCCACCAACCACCTCGACGCCGAGTCGGTGAACTGGCTGGAGCAGCACCTGGCCAAGTACAAGGGCACCGTCGTGGCCGTCACCCACGACCGGTACTTCCTCGACCACGTGGCCGAGTGGATCCTGGAGCTCGACCGCGGCCGCGCCTACCCGTACGAGGGCAACTACTCCACCTACCTGGAGACCAAGCAGTCCCGTCTCAAGGTCGAGGGGCAGAAGGACGCCAAGCGCGCCAAGCGCCTCAAGGAAGAGCTGGAGTGGGTCCGCTCCAACGCCAAGGGCCGCCAGGCCAAGTCCAAGGCCCGCCTCGCCCGTTACGAGGAGATGGCGGCCGAGGCCGACAAGATGCGGAAGCTGGACTTCGAGGAGATCCAGATCCCGCCGGGCCCGCGCCTGGGCAGCGTCGTCATCGAGGTCGAGAACCTCAACAAGGCCTTCGGCGAGAAGGTCCTGATCGACGACCTCAGCTTCACCCTGCCGCGCAACGGCATCGTCGGCATCATCGGCCCGAACGGCGCCGGCAAGACGACGCTGTTCAAGATGCTCCAGGACCTGGAGACCCCGGACTCCGGCAAGGTCAAGGTCGGCGAGACCGTCAAGATCAGCTACGTCGACCAGAGCCGCGCCAACATCGACCCGAAGAAGACCCTCTGGGAGGTCGTCTCCGACGGTCTGGACTGGATCAACGTCGGCCAGGTCGAGATGCCGTCCCGCGCCTACGTGTCGGCCTTCGGCTTCAAGGGCCCGGACCAGCAGAAGCCGGCCGGCGTGCTCTCCGGCGGTGAGCGCAACCGCCTGAACCTGGCGCTCACCCTCAAGCAGGGCGGCAACCTGCTGCTCCTCGACGAGCCCACCAACGACCTCGACGTCGAGACGCTCTCCTCGCTGGAGAACGCCCTGCTGGAGTTCCCCGGCTGCGCCGTGGTCATCTCCCACGACCGCTGGTTCCTGGACCGAGTGGCCACCCACATCCTCGCCTACGAGGGCGAGAGCAAGTGGTTCTGGTTCGAGGGCAACTTCGAGTCGTACGAGAAGAACAAGATCGAGCGACTGGGCGCCGACGCCGCCCGTCCGCACCGGGCCACGTACAAGAAGCTGACCCGAGGCTGACACCCAGCTGTCACAACGGCCCGGCAGACTGCCCCCCGGGGGCGGCCTGCCGGGCCGCGGCCCGTCACCGAGGTTCGGCGGCGGGCGACCGGACACCGAGGAGAACACCCGTGGCTCGCCACATCTACGCCTGCCCGCTGCGCTGGTCCGACATGGACGCCTTCGGGCACGTCAACAACGTGGTCTTCCTGCGCTACCTGGAGGAGGCCCGGATCGACTTCATGTTCACCCAGGCCGCCGAGGCCGGCGCCGGGGAGTTCGCGGGCGGCTCGGTGGTGGCCCGCCACGAGATCGACTACAAGCGCCCGCTGGTGCACCGGCCGGAGCCGGTCACCGTGGAGACCCGGGTGACGCACATCGGCAGCGCCTCGCTGACCGTCTCCTACGACATCAAGGACGTCCACGAGGACGGCTCCGAGACGGTGTACGTCCGGGCCTCCACCGTGGTGGTGCCCTACGACCTGGCCGCGGGCCGGCCGCGCCGGATCTCGCCGGTGGAGCGGGAGTTCCTCTCCCGGTTCATGGACGAGGCCCCGGTCGGCGCGGCAGTCTGAAAGTCCCTGGACCCCCGAACCGATTCGAGCTGAGCCGCGTTGACCGTCACCGCCCGCCTCGCCCTGACCGACACCGGTGAGGCCGCCGACCTCTCCGCCTTCCTGCTGCGCCTGCTGCGCTTCGACAAGGCGGCGGCCGTGCGGCTGCAGGCGGTCGACCCGGCCGCGGCGGACGGCGTGCTGGCGGTCTTCGGACGGCTGCCGCTGGGCGAGTCCGGCGTGCTGGCGATCCGCACCGCCCGGCTGGACCGCCTGGACGAGCCGGTGGACCTGACCGTCTCCGCGGGCCAGCTGCTGGACGGCGTGGACGCCGACTCCGGCGCCGTCGCGCTGCCCGCGCCGGTGACCGGCCCGGCCTGGGCCGGGCTGCTGCCGCCGCGGGTCGGCTGGCGGCCGGTCGGGACCCCGCCGGCGGCCGAGGTGTGCCGCGAACTGATGGCGGCGGTGGGGGAGTTCCGCGAGCGCAGTGAGGCCGTCCCGGCCCACCACCGCACCCGCGCGGTGCTGGACCGGCTGGCGGACGAGGTGTGGTCCCGCCCGGTCTCGGTGCTGCCAGAGCTGCCGCTGCGCGCCGTGCACGCCTCGTACCGGATCGGTTTCCTGAGCCCCGAGGCGCCGCTCTCGGTGCACCGGGCGGGCGGCTGGCTGCGGTTGAGCTCCCCGGTGGGCTCGGTGGTGGTGCGGACCGCGGCCGCGCCGGGCGCGGGGCTGGGCCTCAGCCCGCTGCGCTGATCCTGCTGCGGTAGCGGCAGGCCTACGCTCAGCCCGGGGTGTTGATCATCGAGGCGGCGGCGTAGACCAGGTAGTCCAGCAGCTGCCGCTCGTGCTCGGCGGGCAGTTCCAGGCTCGCCACGGCGGCCCGCATGTGGGTGAGCCAGGCGTCGTGGGCGGCCTTGTCGACCTTGAACGGCGCGTGCCGCATCCGCAGCCGCGGGTGGCCGCGCCGGTCGCTGTAGGTGCGCGGGCCGCCCCAGTACTGCATCAGGAACAGCGCCATCCGCTCCTCGGCCGGGCCGAGGTCCTCCTCGGGGTACATCGGCCGCAGCAACTCGTCCTCGGCGATGCCCTCGTAGAAGCGGCGGGTCAGGCGCCGGAAGGTGTCCTCACCGCCGACCTGCTCGAAGAAGGTCTCCTCGCTGAACGTGCCTCGTCCGATCTCTGTCACCCGACCATGGTCGCAGACGCCGACGGGGCCGTACACCGGGACGAAAGGCGTACGACCCCGTCGGGCCTGAGTGGTCAGGGCAGTGCGCGGACGGCTACGCGTCCTCCCACTTGAACAGCTTCCAGGCGATGCCGGTGAACGCGGCCGCGAAGAGCAGCAGTCCGCCCATGGCGGGCAGGGCGTCCATGACGCCGCCGCCGCGGGTCAGCACCGACTGGGCGGCCGACACCAGGTGCTTGAGCGGCATGACCTGGGAGACGGTCTTCAACCAGTCCGGGGCGCCGTCCAGCGGGAAGAACGAGCCGGACAGGAAGGACATCGGCAGCACGATGAGCTGCGAGATGCCGTTCGCGGCCTCCTCGGTCTTGGCGACCGAGCCGGCCAGCAGGCCGATCGACATGAAGGCGAGCGTCGCGCAGGCCACCAGCGGCAGGATCAGCCACCAGTTGCCGGTGAGCTTGAGCCCGAAGAAGCTCGTCGCGACGACCAGGAAGACGGTGGTCTGCAGGAAGGCGGTCACCAGCGAGACCGCGATCCGGGAGCTGACCACCGCACCGGCGCTGATCGGGGCCAGTCGCAGGCGCCGCAGCACCTTGGACTTGCGCCAGTTGACCAGGGTCAGCGCGGCGCCGAAGACCGCGCCGGTGGCGACGGCCCAGCCGAGCAGGCCGGGGGTGAGGAACTGGATCGGCTTGAGCGACTGGTCCTCGACCTGCTGGGAGTCCAGCACGTAGGCGGCCGGCTGGTGGGTGGCGGCCTGGTTGGCGCTCTGGACGACCGAGTTGAGGATGCCCTGGACCGCGCCGGCCTTGACCTGGTCGGCGGCGGTGTAGCGCAGCTCCACCTTGCCGTCCGGGCCCTGGCTGATCATCGCGTCGAAGTCGCCCTTGCGGACCTTCTCCAGGGTGCCGGCCTCGTCGTCGGTCCTGGTGATGGTGAGGACCTTGTCCAGGCCGGCCCGTTCGTCGCCCTGGATCGAGTCGAACAGCTTGACCGCGCCGACCTGGGCGACCTTGGCGTGCGGGCTGGCGGAGCCCTTGGTGACGGAGCCGAAGAAGACCAGGAAGACCAGCGGGAACAGCAGGACGAAGAAGGTCGCGGTGCGGTCGCGCTTCATCCCGAGCAGCATCGCGCGGGACAGGCTCCAGAACGCGCTGACCCGCTCCCGCCCGTCGGCGGAGCCGGCCGAGCCGCCGCGCTGGGCGGGGACCTTCGGCTCGGTGGAGGTGCTGGTCATGCGCGGAACTCCCGTCCGGTCAGCTGGAGGAAGACGTCCTCCAGGGTGGCGCCGCGCACTTCGAGGCCGCGCAGCGCGTTCTGCTCGGCGAGGACGCTGAGCACCGGGGCCGGAAGGCGGGTGGAGACGGAGAGCGAGACGGTGTCGTCCTCCAGGGTGGCGACGTCGGCGCCGGCCGCGGCCAGCAGCTCGCGGGCCCGCTCGACCGGCAGCTGGCCGGAGGCCACGCTGATCCGGACGGTGTCGTCGATCTCGCGGATCAGCGCCGCCGGGGCACCGGTGTGCAGGATCTTGCCGTGGTCCATGATCGAGACCCGGTCGCAGAGCACCTCGGCCTCGTCCAGGTAGTGGGTGGTCAGGACGACGGTGCGGCCCTCGGCGTTGATGTCCCGCAGCAGGTCCCAGAGGTTGCGGCGGGCCTGCGGGTCGAGGCCGGTGGTGGGCTCGTCCAGGAAGACGAGCTCCGGGTCGTGGGCCAGGGCGCAGGCGATCGACAGGCGCTGGGCCTGGCCGCCGGACATCTGGTCGGTGAGGGTCTCGGCCTTGTCCGAGAGCCCGACCCGCTCCAGCATCGCGTCGGCCCGCTTGGGGCCGACCCCGTAGAACGACGCGAAGGTGCGGATCGTCTCCCGGGCGGTCAGCTTCCGGAAGAAGGCGGAGGCCTGGAACTGCACGCCGATGCGCGGCAGCAGCTTCGGGTTGCGCGGCCAGGGTGCCATCCCCAGCAGCTCGACCCGGCCCTCGTCGGGCTTGCGGACCCCTTCCAGGATCTCCATGGTGGTGGTCTTCCCGGCCCCGTTGGGACCGAGGATCCCGTAGAACTCGCCGGCCTCGACGGTGAGCGACACCCCGTCGACGGCCTGCACATCCCCGTACCGCTGGCGGATGCCGTCAGCGGATATAGCAGCAGTCATGAAGCCAGAGAATAGGGCTCATGGGGCGTCTTGTGCACACCGGGGACGGGAATTTGTGGATTCCCTGAGGGAGGCACCGGAAAAGCCGGGCCGGGCGGAAAAACGAATTCCGCCCGGCCCGGCCGGAGTTACCCCTGACGAATGCTCAAAGCGCAGGTCAGGCGCGGTGCACCGTGATCGTCGTCCAGGCGCCGACGTGGATCCGGTCGCCGTCGCCCAGGGGGATGGCGGTGTTCGGGGAGATCGGTTCCTCGCCCCCGTTCACGGTGGTTCCGTTGGTCGATCCCTGGTCCACCAGTACCCAGCTGCCGTCCGCCTGTTCGGCGAGCAGCGCGTGCTGGTGCGAGGCGCCCGGGTCCTCCGGCGGCACCGACAGGTCGATCTCCGGGACGGTGCCCCGGTGCTGGCTGCGCCGGCCGATCCGCAGCTGGCCGCGGCCGGTCAGCGGGATGCGGCGCTCGGGGCAGTACGGCGGGAAGAACAGGCCAGCCGCCTCGGGGCCGCTGCGGGCCATCATGTCGGTGAAGTAGTCGCGGTCGGCCGAGACCACCGCGATCCAGTTGCTGCGCACCGGCCCGGCCGGGGCGGGCTCCGGCTGGGCACCGGGCTGGGCCTGCGGCGGGGCCAGGTGGAAGGACGTGCCGAAGTCGCCGCCGCGGGTGTTCGGGCCGGGGCCGGCGGGCTGGGCGTACACCGGGCCGGAGTCCTCGCGGACCGGGGCCTCCGGGAAGGCGCCCTCCGGCGGCGGGTAGCCGTAGGTGTGGGGGTACTCCGGCTGCGGCTGGTACTCCGGGGCCTGCGGCTGGTGCTGCTGCGGGGCCTGGTGCTGCTGCGGCTGGTGGGGCTGCGGGGCCTGCGGCTGGTACTCCGCGGCCTGCTGCTGGTGGGGCTGGTGCGGCTGGTGCTGCTGCGGGGCCGGGGCTCCGCCGTAGGCCGCCGGGATGTTCAGCGGCGGGGGCTGGGCCGGGCCCGGCGAGGGCGCGCCGCCGGCCGGCGCCTGGCGGCCGGAGGGCGCGGACAGCTCGTAGTCGTAGCCGCACTCCTCGCAGAACCGCCCGGTCTGCGGGCTGCGGCAGATCGGGCAGACGGCCAGGCCCTCGGTGAGTCCGGGGCCGGCCGGCGGCGGGAAGGCACCGGGCGGCGGGTAGCCGCCGGGCGGTGGGAACGCCCCGGGCGGGGGCGGCGGGACGGCCCCCGGCGGGGGTGGCGGCGGCGTGCCGAAGGCCGCACCGCCGTGCTGCGGGTGTCCGGCGGGCGCGCCGGGGTAGCCCCCGTGGGCGCCGGGCGCCGGGGCCGGCGGGGTCATCGGGAAGCCGCAGAAGTCGCACCAGTCCTCGGCCTGCGACTCGTGGCCCCTCGGGCAGATCGGCATCAGGTCCCCCTCGTTTCGGGCCGGTGCGGTGCGGCGTCGCGCCGGGCGGCCGGCCCGATCACGTCTACAGCGGTCACTTCGTGGTCACTTCTTCACACGTACCGTCTTGGTCGACCGGGTCTCAAGGGTCATCGAGTCGGCCTCGCTCACGTCCTTACGGAACCGAACCGTACCCTCCTTCGGGTCCACCACGTCCACCACCTTCTGCAGCAGCTTGAAGGTGCCCTCGTTGCCGGTCGCGTGGGCGATCCGGACGGCGGCGCCGAGCTTGGCGGTGGCGGTGTCGACGTCGCCCGAGCGGTGGGCCTCCAGGCCCTCCTGGATGGAGGAGGCCAGCTCGGCCTGCCCGGTGTAGTGGGCGACCTGGGGGCTGATCCGGGTGGAGGAGGCGAGGTCGTCCGTCCAGACGGCCTTCACCAGGCCCTGGCTGAGCACCTCGGGGGTGCCGCCGCCGACCTGCGGGGGCAGCACCAGGCTGATCCGGGCGGCGAGCATCTCGTTGCCGACCGAGGCGGCCGGGACCTCGACGCAGACGTGGTAGTCGCGGCTCTCGTCGCCCCAGGAGCCGGTGGGGTAGTCGCCCGCCCGGGGGCCGGCCTCGGCGCGGCGGTCGCTGAGGTCCTCGACGGCGGGGGCGACCTGCTTGACGAACTTGACGGTGGCGTTGGCCGGGGTCCAGATCCGCAGCGCGACGTCGGCGACCTGCTTGCCCATCGCGCCGGTCATCATCGAGCGGAAGTCCTCGGCGAGGCCGGAGGGCTCGGCGACGATGTCGGTGGTGCCGAGCAGCGCGGAGGAGATCTTGCGCAGTTCGTCGATCCGCCAGTCGGTGCCGACGCCGCGGCAGTCGGCGGTGAAGTGGCCGGTGACCCGCTCGATCGTGCGGGCGAGGTCCTCGGCGGACTCGTGCTCGTTGTTGCCGTCGGTGAGCAGGATGGCGTGCCGGATGGCGATGTCGCGGCGGGTGAGGAAGAGCTTGTCGGCCTTGGCCAGCCAGGTGCCCATGGCGGTGCCGCCGGCCGCGGTGAGGCGGCGCAGCGACTCCTTGGCCTGCTCCCGGGTGGCCGCCGTGGCGGTGGCCAGGGTGCCGTCGCCGGGGTAGATGTCGCGGGCCTCGTGGGTGCCGGCGACGACGGCGAAGGCGGTGCCGTCGCGCAGGGCGTCGATGGCGGCGGCGGTGGCCTCGCGGGCGCCGTTGATCTTGGTCTTGGGGTAGTCCATCGAGCCCGAGCAGTCGACCAGGACCACCACGGCCGCGTTGGCGTCGCCGCTCTGCGGGCCGGCGTCGGCGAGCCCGAGCGGGCGGCCGCCGGAGGTGCCGCCGCCGGTGGAGGTGACGGTGACGATGGCGTTGACCTCGCGGGCGCCGTCGGCCAGGTACTCGTTCTGGAAGATCTCCACGTCGAACCTGGGCAGGTTCGGCTTCGCCAGTGTTGCCATGGGGCGGTGGCTCCCGTCGGGTGAGGGGTGGATGCGATCAGGTCGGTGGGGCGGGCCGGCGGACGGGGGCCGTCGGTCCGGTCGCGCGGAACCGGTCAGGCCGTCGGCGGGTGCGGCGGCTGCGGCGGGACGGGCGGGGCGACGGGGGGCGCGGGCGGCGCCGGCGGGACGGCCGGGGCCGGGGGCAGCGGGGCGGCGGCGGAGCCGATCACCGGGAGGTCCGGCAGGGTCGGCTCGTAGTCCTCGTAGTCGTCGTTCCCGGCGGCGGCCGCCGGCCTGACGATCTTGAGGTCCAGCGCGGTCGGCGTCTCCACGATCTCCGCCAGCGCGGCGGCGGAGGGTTCGATCGGCAGCACGGCGACCGTGATGTTGTCGTGCCCGCCGGCCGCGACCGCGAACTTGACCAGGGTCTGGGCCGCCAGCAGCGGTTCGGTGCGGGCGTCCGGGCGGACGTAGTAGGCCAGGTCGGTCGCCGCCTCGGCGTAGTTCCACAGCCCGTCGGTGCAGATCAGCAGCACTCCGGGGACGTGCGGGGTGAACTCGAGGGTGTGCGGCACGACCTCCTCGGCGTCGGCGCCGAGCCAGCCGGTGATCGCGTGGGCGCGCGGGTCGGCGTAGGCCTCGGCCTCGCCCATCAGCCCGGCCTCGACCATCCGGGCGGCCCAGGAGTCGTCCTGGGTGAGCCGGAAGGGTTCGGCGCCGGCCCGGTCGTCCGGGATCCAGTACGCCCGGGTGTCGCCCACCCAGCCGATGGTCACCCGGCCGCCCGCGGCTATGGCGCTGACGTAGGTGCAGGCGGGCGCGTTGACGTCGGGCCTGGTCGGGCCGGCGCCGTCGGTGGCGAGGTCGGCGACGGCCTTGGCGGCGTCCGCGATCGCGGTGCGCATCGCCCCCTCCGGGTCGCGGCCGGCCTCCAGGGAGGTCAGCAGGGACTCGGAGGCGGCGTCGACGGCGGTCTCCGAGGCCTCGTCCGGGCGGTCGGAGGAGGAGACGCCGTCGCACACCACGGCGACCACGACCGGCTCCCCGCCGGGCAGCGAGGTGGCGGCGACGGTGAAGGAGTCCTCGTTGCGGTGGTGGCGCACGCCGCGGTCGCTGACCCCGGCGACGCCCGCGAGCGCCTTCTCCATGTGGTCGCGCGGGCGCGGCTGGGCGCTCCCGCAGCCCTCGCAGTAACCGTCCTCGGTGACCTGTGCCTGCCCGCAGTTGACGCAGACCGGCCCGCGTTGCGGCGGGACGGCCTCACCGCGGGCGGCGGCCCAGCTGGCGGGCATCGCGCCCGGGGCCGCCCGGCCGTCCCGGCCGGCCCCGCAACGCCCGCAGTAGGCGTCGTCAAGGTCCATCGGCTCGGAACAGCTCGGGCACTCGGTCTGCTGCGGCATCGGCTACACCCACGTCCTGGGGCGGGCCCGGTTGGCCCGTTCCACCATCTCGATCCTGGTCTCGGCCCGGTCGGCCAACCGGGCGAGTACCCGGTAGGACTGTTCCAGGGCGAAGCGCAGTTCCCGCTCCACGGCGGGACGTCCGAGGACGACCGGGCCGGTGCCCTGAGGGGCGCCGGCCGAGCCGGCGCCGACCCAGCCGAGGGCCGCGCCGAGCACCTCGACCGAGAGCTCCTCGCGGCGGCGGTCGTCCAGGCGCAGCGCGGTCAGCTGGTCGGAGCCGGCCGCGAGGTCGACGGCGAGCGGGTCGGTGGCGGCCCGTTCGCGCAGCCGGGCGCGGACGGCGGCGATCCGGGCGGCGGTGTACTGGCTGGAGGTGGCCGGGACGGACTCCAGCGCCCGCACCGCGCCGGGCCGGTCGTCCTCGGCGAGGCGGACCCGGGCCAGGCCGAAGGCGGCGCTGAGGTAGGACTGGTCGGTGGTCCAGACGAGCCGGTAGAACTCGGCCGCGTCGCCGCCGTCGCCGAGCAGTTCGGCGCAGATGCCGAGGGCGAGCTTGGGGGCGGCCTCGCCCGGGAAGGCGTCGTAGACCGCGTCGAAGGCCTCGGCGGCCGCCCGCAGGCGGGGCTCGGCGGCGGTGCCGGCGGGGTCCTCGGCGAGGTCCGCGGCGGCGCCGACCAGGGCGACCAGGCCGCGGTACCAGACCACCCGCCAGTCGTCCGGGTGGTCCTGCTCCAGCTTCGCGAGCTCCTGCACGGCCGTGCCGTGGCGGCCGAGTTCGAGCAGGGCGCGCAGTTCGCGCAGCCGGCTCTCGACCGAGACGGCGGGGGCGCCGGCGAGGGCGGCGAGCGCCTCCTCGGGGTCGGTGGCGAGCAGGGTGGCGAGGAAGCCGGCGTTGGGGTCGCCCGGGTCGACCCGGGGGACGGGCAGCGCGAGGGCGGCGGCGGCCGGGTCGAGCCCGGCCACCCGGAGCTGTCCGGGCTGGGTGGTGGGCAGTACCAACTCGGTGTCCACGACGCGCAGTTCGGGCCCGAAGAGGGTGGACGGCGCGGGCCGGGGCCGTTCGTCCTGGAGGGCCAGGATCTCCCGCAGTACGCCGGTGAGCTGGTCGGCCATCTCCTCGGCGGAGGAGAACCGGCGGGCCGGGTCCGGGTCGGTGGCGCGGACCAGGAAGCGGTAGTAGGACTCGTACCTGGCGAAGACCTCGACGTCCTCGGGGCCGGGCAGCGAGTCGCGGTAGGTGGTGCTGTAGCCCTGGAAGTCGAAGGTGAGCACCGCGAGGGTGCGGGCCACGGTGTAGAGGTCGGAGGCGGGGGAGGGGCCGTCGGTGGCGATCTCCGGGGCCTGGTAGCCGATGGTGCCGTAGATCGCGCCGTCGTCGTCGAAGCGGCGGACCGCGCCCATGTCGATGATCTTGAGCGTGTCGCCGCTCTGGATCACGTTGTCGATCTTGAAGTCGCAGTAGACCAGGCCCCGGCCGTGCAGGTAGCCCAGGGCCGGCAGCGCCTCCAGCGCGTACGCGATCGCCTGCTCGACCGGCAGCGGCTCGCGCCGGCCGTCCGGGGTGCGGCGGTCGTTGGCGATGTCCTTGAGCGACTTGCCGCCGACGAACTCCATCACGATGTAGCCGTCGGTGGAGCCGGTGCGCAGGTCCGGGTGCTCGGCGAAGTTGATGATCCGGACGATGTTCGGGTGGTCCACCTCGGCGAGGAAGCGCCGCTCGGCGACGGCCGCGGCCAGCGCGTCCTCGTCCCCGGTGTCCAGCAGGCCCTTGAGCACCACCCACTTGTCGTTGACCCGCCGGTCCACCGCCAGGTAGATCCAGCCGAGCCCGCCGTGCGCCAGGCAGCCGAGCACCTCGTACTGGCCGCCGACCAGGTCGCCGCGGCGCAGCTTGGGGGTGAAGGAGTACGGCGTGCCGCACTTGGTGCAGAAGCCGTCCGGGCGGCCCGGCCGGCCGTTCTTCTCCCGGCCCACCGGGGTCTCGCACTTGGAGCAGTACCGCTTGCGCTCCGGCACCTCGGGGTTCTCCAGCACCGCCTGCGCCGGGTCGGCCGTCTCCACGGTCGGCACGGTGACCAGGCCGGCGCCCAGCCGGTTGCGGGTGCCCGCGCTGACGCTGCCGCGGGTGGAGCGCACCGAGACCGAGCGGCTGCTGCCGGTGCGGGTCGAGCGGTGCGAGCGGGAGCGGCCGGACATCGACCGGCCGGAGCCGGTGCGGGCCGACAGCGAGCGCATCGAGCCGCCGGGGGCGGAGTCCGGGGTGACCCGGGCGGACGGGACGTAGGGCTGGGTGACGCCGGTGTCGCCGCCGGGCGGGGTCAGCCCGCACTCGTCGCAGTAGCCGTCCGCGTCGATGGTGCCCGAGCAGTCCCGCGGGCACGGCGACCCCGGCCCGGCGGCGGACCCGGTGGTCGGTCCCGTGGTCGGCCCGGTGGTCGGCCCGGTGGTCGGCCCGGTGGCGGTCGGCGGGGCGGCGCCGGCGGCGGCCGGGGGGACCGTGGTGGTCCCCACCGGGGTCAGCCCGCACTCGTCGCAGTAGCCGTCCGCATCGATGGTGCCGTTGCCGGAGCACTCCGGCCGCACGCACGTCTCGCCCATCAACCTCAGCCCCCCTGTACCTGTCCGTCGACCGGCGTCTGGCCGGCCGACCCGTGTGCCTGCTGCCCGTGGGACTGGTGCCCGTGGGCGTGCTGCCCGTGCGCCTGTGCGCCGTCGGAGGCCTCGGCCTGGGCCGGGCGCAGCGACTGCTGGAAGCGGGCCACCGCGGCGGCCGCCGCCCGCAGGTCGCACGGCGCGCTCCAGAGCAGCCAGCGCGCCTTCTCGTACCGTTCGATCACTTCCGGGTCCTCGGCGACCCGCATCCGGGCCGCCATCGCCTTGTAGGCGTCCAGCCGGCCGCGCAGCTCGGCCCGGACGGCCAGCGGCTGGGTCACTTCGGTGAGCGAGTGCCGGGCCCGGGCCAGCTCCTTGGCGGCGGCGTCCTCCAGCGCGTCCAGCAGCGGCGCCAGCCGGCCCCACTGCCCGGCCTGGCGCAGGTCCAGGGCGGTGACGATCCGTTCGCGCAGCGCCGAGGCCGGGCCGGGCACTGCGGGCACGTCGCTGGAGGCTATCTTCGCCAGCACCTCGCCGCGGGCCCGGCGGGCCTCGGCCAGGGTGGCGTCGGCCCGCTGGAGCAGGTCGCCGACGCCCTGGAGGCGCTCCTCGGCGTCGTCGCGCAGCCGCAGCAGGTTCTCCAGCTCCAGCCGGACGCCGTCCAGGGCCCGCCCGGCCCGGTCGAAGCGCTCGGTGTCCACCACCCCGGCGGGGGAGGCGAAGGCCTCGCCGTCCGGGACGGTGCCGCGCTGGGCGGGCACCCGGGCCGGGCGCCACAGGGCCAGCGGGTCCTCGCGGACCTCGGTGCGCAGCTCGGTGAGGTCCCGCTCCAGCCCGGTCAGGTCGTCGCCCAGCGGGTGGCTGCCGGTGCGCACGCCGAGCGAGGCGGCCAGCGTGTGCACCCGGTGCAGTTCGGCCAGCAGCAGGTCGATCCGGGCCGGCAGCGCCGACCAGACCGCGTCGGCCGCGCTGACCACCTCCAGCACGGTGGCGTACCAGGAGTTCATCCGGGCCATCAGCGCGTCCAGGCTGATCCGCTCGACCAGCTTGGCGGGCGCGCCCAGCAGTTGCGGCCCGTCCGGCACGGCGCCGCCCGGGACGGTCACCGCGTCGCCCGTCAGCAGCTCGGTCAGCTCGGCGAGTTCGGGCCCGCCGGGCTTGGCCTTGCGGGCCCGGACGGCGCGGGCCGAGGCGAGCGCCTCGGAGTAGCGGTCGAACAGCGCCCAGAGCAGCGGCAGCCCCTTGCCGGCGACGGACCAGCGCTCCAGGGTGCGGCCGGACAGCTCGGCGCCGTCCAGCAGCCGCAGGCCCGGGTGGTCCTGGAGGGCGAGCAGCGCCGACTCGACCGCGTCCCGCTCCGCGCCGAGGCGCGCGAGCGCGCGGTCCACCTCCTCCCGGCTCAGTACCGGGCCAGCCGATGCCGCCACCGCGGTGTCCTTCCTTCCTCGCGTGCGATCCCGCCCTGTGCGACGTGCGATCCCACGACAACCCCCGTGTCCACCACCGGTCTCCCCGTGGTGATCGTCCCGAACCCTAGCCGGTGGCCGTTCGGGCGGTGCGGGCGCGGGGCGTCAAGACGGCGTCAACGCCCCGCGTCAGCGGTGCTCCGTGCGCGATGCGGCGCCGCCTGGTGGGGCGCCCGGTGCGGGCTTGGTGCGGCACCCGGTGCCGCGCTCGGTTCGGCGCCCCTGCGGCGCCCGGTGCGGTGCTCAGTGCGGGACCGGCCAGTAGCGCTCCGCGTCGTTGAGCATGTACGGCTTCAACCAGCGGTCGTAGCTGCGCCCCCAGTCACCGCTCGCGTGGTAGTCGGCCAGCACCTGGTTGACCCGCGCGGTGAGGTCCGGGCTGGTTTTCAGCATGGCGACGCCGATCACCTCGGGCTGCACGTCGCCGTCCACGATCCGCACGGTCTGGTCCTGCGCCGCCTGACCGGCCGCCAGGCCGTCGTCGGTCATGGTGGCGTCGACCTTGCCGAGCTGCATCAGGACCAGGCAGTCCAACTGGTTCTCCACCACCGTCAGCTGGGCCCTGGCGTCCTTCTTGGCGCCCTTGGCCGGGTCCATCACGTCGGCGGCCGTCGAGCCCTTGGCGACGCAGACGTTCTTGCCGCCGATCGCCTCGTCCAGGTTCTTCGCCGGGGAGGTCTTCGGCACCAGCACCCGCTGGGAGATGCTGAAGTACGGCTTGGAGAAGGCGACCTGCTCCATCCGCTTGCAGTTGACGGTCATCGTGCGGACGATCAGGTCGACCCGGCCCTTCTGCACCGCGTCGACCCGGTCGGCGGTGGCCACCGGCTTGAGCACCACCTTGTCCGGGTCGCCCATGATGGCGGTGCCGATCGCCCGGGCCAGGTCGATGTCGAAGCCCTCGATCTGGCCGGTGTTCGGGTTGCGGGCGCCCCAGCGGTAGCTGTTCTGGTCGACGCCGATCACCAGGCTGCGCTTGGCCTTGATGGCCTTCACCGCCGGGCCGTCCACCGAACTCGGCGGCACGCTGCCGTAGATGTCGCAGGAGTCGGACTGGTCCTGGCTCTGCTGGACGGCCTGCGGCGCGGTCGCGGTGGTCGCGGCGGCGGCCCCGGCCGGTGCGGCGCCGGAGGGGCCGCCCCCGCCGAGCACGGCCGCGCAGGCGGCCAGCACGGCCAGTGCGGCGGCGCTCCTGGTCGGTACGGTCGTGCCGCGCGTGAGTGTCCGTGTGCGCATGAGTGTCCGTTCCCCCTCTACCGGTACTCGGCGAGTCGTCGGCCCAGGCCGCGCAGCGCGGCGGCCGCGGCCACCAGGCCGAGCACGGCGGCGGCGCCGGCCGCCAGCCGGAGGTCCCCGGCGGTGCCGTCGGCGTAGGCCGTGAAGCGGGCCTGCTCGGCGTCGGCGGCCTGGGCCAGTGCCCGGTCGGTGGCGTTGAAGGCGGCGTCGGCGGTGGTGGTGGTGTCGGTGGCGGACACCGTCGCGTTCAGGGCGCCCTGGTAGTCGGCGTTGTCGACCTCGGCGGTGCGCGCCTTGCGGTACCGGTCCTGCCACTCGTCGTACTGCTGGGCGGCGGTGGCCAGCGGCTGGTCCGCGGCGGCGGGGGCGAGGATCAGCGCGTTGGAGAGCGTGCCGGCCCGGTCGCGCATCGGGGTGCCCTTGCCGGCCGTCCCGGCGAGGCGCTTGGTGACGTCGTCGTACTGGGTGGCGTAGGTGGCGGTGGAGCCGCGCGCGACCAGGTTCAGGTTCTCCGCCAGGCGCGCCGTCAGCACGTCCACCCGGGCCGAGTTGAGGGCCTGCAGCGGGAAGGCCCCTTCGAGGTCGCTCTTCTTCAACGCCGAGCCGGTGGTCAGCCCGGCCACGGCGAGCCAGAGCGTGCCGGCCAGGACGGCGGCGGTGGCACCCAGCAGGCCGACGTTGAACACCCGGTTGGTGCGGCGGAACAGGGTCAGTTGCACCCAGCCCAGCGCGGCCAGGGTGAGCACCGCCAGGCCGTACGCGCCCCACGGCGTGGACTGGGCCGCGGCGTAGTCGGTCACCAGCTCGTGGTTCTCGATGGTGTTCAGCTCGGCGGCGGCCGGCAGCAGGACGGTCTGCATCTGCTCGGAGGCGTACCGCAGGTAGGCGCCGCCGAGCGGGATGCCCTGCCGGTTGTCGGCCCGCGCGGATTCCACCAGACCGGCGTACACCGGGAGTTGCTGGTTCAGCCGGGCGAGTGAGTCCTGGGCCGGGGAGGTCGAGGTGGTCCGGGCGGCGGCCTGGGAGATCAGCTTGGCGGCTTGGGCGAGGTCCTGTTCGTAGCGGGCCCGGACGTCCTTGGGCTCGGCGCCGGCCAGCAGGAAGCCGGAGGCCGCGGTGGTGGCGGCGTCGGCCAGCGAGCGGTGGATCTCGGCGGCGTCCCGGCTGAGCGGCTGACTGTACGAGACCACCCGGTCGGCGGCCTGCGCCCTGGTCTCCAACTGCCAGGCGGTGAGCCCGCCGAAGGCCACGGTCAGCACCGCGAGCACCACTCCGGCGATCCGCAGCCGGCCCGGGGGCGTGCGGGTGGCCTGGGCCAGCCGGGCGCGCACCCCGCGCTCCGGCGCGGTGGCCCGGGGCCGCTTCGCGGGCGGTGCGGCGCCCGGTCCCGGCGTGGCCGGACCGGGGAACGCCGCTCCCCGGGGTGCCGGGGATGCCGGGGTGCCTGGTGCACCTGGTGCGCCCGGGGTCGCCGCTGGTGCGCCGAACGCCGCCGTCCCCGGTGCGGCCGGCGGCGTGCCCGGTCGTGCCGGGAACGCGGCGCCCGGTGCGCCGTTGCCTACTGGTGTCGCCACCCGCCTCATCCTCCCCTGGGGCCGGCCCGTCTCCCCGGGCCCGACCGATGGCAGCAGTATGGCCGTGACTCCCTCCGGCCACACCTGACTTGCGCCGATCTTGAGCATGTCGTGCACGGTTTCCGCACGCCTCCGTACGGCTTGTGCCGATTGTCACCGGTTGTCACCGATCGCACCGGCCCCACGGAGAGGTTGGCGCCCGCTGCGACGCCCGCCGGGGCCCCCGCGGTTCCGTGCCGCGCGGCCGCCGGGCCCGGCACCCCCGTGCTCCGTACCATGGGCCCCATGCGACTGCTTGGAACGATCTCGCCCGACCGCCCGCTGCTCGTCGTCGCGGTCCGCGAGGAGGCCGCCCACCTCGACGACCGGCTGCCCGTGCTGCTCACCGGGATAGGGAAGGTCAACGCCACCGCGGCCCTGGCCACCGTGCTGGCGCAGGGCGAACTCCCCTCCGAGGTGATCAACCTCGGCACGGCCGGCGCGCTGCGCCCCGGCTGGGAGGGCATGCACCACGTCGTCCAGGTGATCCAGCACGACCTGAACACCGCCGCCCTCCAGCACCTCACCGGCCGCAGCTACGGTGCCCCGCTGGTGGTCGGCAAGGGCGACGGACCGGTGCTGGCCACCGGTGACCTGTTCGTCGACTCCCCGGACGCCAAGGAGCGGCTCGCCGAGCACGCCGACCTGGTCGACATGGAGGGCTACGCCGTCGCCACCGTCGCCCACCGGGCCGGGGTGCCGGTGCGGCTGGTCAAGTACGTCAGCGACGAGGCCGGGGACGGTGCGGCCCGCAGCTGGCAGGAGTCGGTCGACGGCTGCGCCCGGCACCTCGCGGACTGGGTGCGCGCGCAGGGGTGGTGACGGGGCGGTTGGTCGTCGGGGCGGCGGGCTGGCTGGGCGTCGGGGCGTCGGGGCGTCGGGCTGGCTGGGCGTCGGGTTGGTTGGCGGTCGGGCCGGTTGGCCGTCGGGGTGTCGGTTCGGGTGGCTAGGGTGGCGCGGTGACCGAGAACACCGCGCCCAGCCCGCGCCCCGACGTCCGTCCGCCCGGCCTGAACGCCGATGAGCGGACCACCCTGCTGTCCTTCCTCGACTACCTGCGCGAGGCCGTGATCGGCAAGGTGGAGGACCTCTCCGAGGAGGACGCCCGGCGGCCCGGGGTCGCCTCCGGCACCAGCCTGCTGTGGCTGGTGCGGCACTTGACCGTGGTCGAGTACAACTGGTTCGAGTACGCGTACGGCGGCCTCGGGGACGAGCCGGCCCTGACGTCGAAGGCCCCGCCGGCGGAGCTCTCCACGGCCTCGGCGGTCGCCGCCTACCGGGACGCGATCGGCCGGGCGAACGCGGTGGTCGCGGCCGCCCCCGACCTCGACCGGCCGGGCGTGCGCTCGCTGCGGCCCGACGCGGTCGAAGGGCCGTCGCTGCGCTGGGTGCTGGTGCACATGATCGAGGAGACCGGGCGGCACGCCGGGCACGCGGACATCATCCGGGAGCAGCTGGACGGTGCCGTCGGGCGGTGAGGCGGGGCGGTGAGGCGGCGGGGGGGGGGGGGGGGGTGGCCCA
>NZ_JBHJWG010000071.1:0-9227 GCF_042266305.1 Kitasatospora sp. NPDC056076 | reverse complement strand
GCCCGGCCCATAACACGGGGGCGTGGTGGCCGGTGGGGGCGGGGGGGTGGGGGGGGGCGGTGGGGGGGGGGGGGGGGCGGGGGGTTTCGCCCCCCCACCCCCGGCGGTTCACTCGTGGCAGGTCCCGGTCGGTTGCCGTCAGTCCCGGAAGGCCGAGAGGTCGAAGGCCGCCAGCCGCTCCGGGTCGGCGATCACGTCGATCGCGGTGATCGCGCCGTCCACGACGGTGAACGCCATGATCGACAGCGCCCGGCCGTTGGCGCCGATGACCACCGCGCCCGCGGCGCCGTTGACCAGCGCCGGGCGGGCGAACGGCGACAGCCTGCCCCACAGGACGGCCTGCCCGGCCACCGTCGCGGCACCGGTGAGCACCACGGTGTGGCGGGCCAGCCCGGCGCCGCCGTCCGAGCGCAGCACCACGTCCGGGTCCAGTACGGCGACCAGCGCCTCCAGATCGCCGGTGCGGGAGGCGGCGAAGAAGGCGTCCACGGCCAGCCGCTGACGGCCCAGGTCCCGGTCGGGCGCGGGCTGCGCCTGCACCTTGCGGCGGGCCCGGCTGGCCAGTTGGCGGGTCGCGGCCGAGGTCTTCTCGATCAGCGGGGCGATCTCCTCGAACGGCACCGCGAACAGGTCGTGCAGCACGAAGGCGACCCGCTCGGCGGGCGACAGCGACTCCATCACCACCATCAGCGCCAGACCGACCGAGTCCGCGAGCATCACCTCCTGCTCCGGGTCGACCACCCCCTCCCGGCGCAGCAGCGGGTCCGGCAGCCGCTCGGGGCCGCTCGCGCCGTCCGGTCCGACCGGCTGGAGCGGCTCCTCCCGGCGGGCGGCGCGGTCGCGCAGCAGGTTCAGGCAGACCCGGGACACCACCGTGGTCAGCCAGCCGCCGAGGTTGGCCACGGTCGCCGTGTCGGTGCGGTCGTACCGCAGCCAGGCGTCCTGGAGCGCGTCGTCGGCCTCGCTGACCGAGCCGAGCATCCGGTAGGCGACGGCGCGCAGGTGCGGGCGGTGCTCCTCGAAGAGCGCGGTCCGGGCGGCTCCCTCGTCGGTTCCGCCGGTACCGCCTGTTTCGTTCACCGTGTCTCGTTCCTTCGTCGGGGTTGTCGGAGCGGGCTCGTAGGGTGTGCGGCATGTCGTTCCTCGATCGCCTGCGGGCGACCCCCGCCACCGTCGACTACCTGCTCTGGCCCGGGGACTTCTCCCTCGACGCCTACTCCCACGTGGAGGAGGTCGTGCTCGCCTCCGGCGAAGCCCTGGAGGAGGTCGCCAAGTGCGGTGCGGGCGGCACCTTCTTCCTCTGCGGCGAGGGCGGCGACGAACGCCCCGTCCTCTACGCCGACTCGGAGGGCGGCGCGGCGCTGCTGGCCGTCGGTCTGGAGGAGCTGGTCCGGCTGCTGCTGGCGGTGCCGTGGTGGCGGGACTGCGTGCGGCTGACCGAGGAGGAGAGCACGGAGGCGGCCGAGGACTACCTGGCCGACGAGCCCGACCTGCTCGCCGACCGGGACGCGGCCGCGGCCGCGATCGGGCTCGAAGTCCCCACCGCGGCCGAGGCCTTGGCCCGTCTGCGCGAGGTCACCCTCGGCCTCGGGCCGTCGTACGTGCTGCTCAACGCCGTGGAGGGGAACGCCTACCAGCCGCTGTTCCGGCTCTGACCCGACCGGCCCCGGAGCCGGTCGGCCAGTTCGCGGGCCACGGCGGCCTCCGGGGCGCCGGTGTCGTCCAGGTGCGCCAGCAGGCGCAGGACGGCACGGTGTTCGCCGTGGGTGAGCCGGACCTGTGCGCCCGGGTGGGCGAGGTCCTTCGTGACGCCCCGGGCCAGGTCGGCCGTGCTGCGGGCGGAGTCGCCCGCGTCCGGGCCGTCCGGGCCGGGGTTGCTCCGGCCCGGGTCGTCCATGGTGAGGCTCGTCGACTGGATGACCTGGCCGCCGATGGTGACGTTGCCGATGATCTGGTTGACCATGCTTCCCCCCGGGGTGAGTTGACGATCGATCGGCAGCGTAGCCGGTGCGGCGGCGGAGCGGTCAGGGGCGGCGGCCGCGCCGCCTGGACCAGCCGGTGTCGGGGTCGTCGCCGGAGCTGCCCGGGCGACCCGGGTTGTGCAGGGTGCTCGCGGAGGTGTGCCGTTCGGCCGGTCGGATCGCGATGGCGTCCATGGTGTGCCTTTCCCCGTCGTCGTCATGCGTGTGCTCTGGCTCGCAGAACGCTAGGGGCGGCCGGGGTGCTCCGCATCCGTACGGGTACTCAGCCGGACTGAGTCGATTCGCCGTCGTGCCGGTCAGAGGAGGCGGCGCAGGAGGCGGGACTTGAGGGGGGTGAAGGGCGGGTAGGCGGGGCGGAGGGGGTCGGCGAGGAGGGGCTTGTCGAGGACGGACTTGGTGTGGCTGAAGGTGTCGATGGAGTGGGCGCCGTGGTACCGGCCGAGGCCGCTCTCGCCGACGCCGCCGAAGGGGAGGCCGGGGACGACGATGTGGGCGTTGGGGACGCCGAAGGCGAGGGCGCCGGAGGAGGTCTCGGTGGTGAGGCGGCGCTTGGTGGTGTCGGAGGCGGTGAAGGCGTAGAGGGCGAGGGGCTTGTCGCGGGCGGTGATGAAGGCGATCGCGGCGTCGAGGTCGGGGACGCGGATGATCGGCAGGACGGGGCCGAAGATCTCCTCGCGCATCACCGGGGCGTCCGGGTCGACGTCGGCCAGGACGGTGGGGGCGAGGTAGCGGTCGGCGCGGTGGTGGTCGCCGCCGGTGACGATGCGGCCGTCGGCGAGCAGGGCCGTCAGCCGGTCGAAGTGGCGCTCGTTGACGATGCGGCCGTAGTCGGGGCTCCGGGCCGGGTCGGTGCCGTACATCTCGCGGACGGCGGCGGTGAGTTGGCGTTCGAGCTCGGTGGCGGTGTCGCCGATGGCGAGGACGTAGTCGGGGGCCACGCAGGTCTGGCCGGCGTTCATGAACTTGCCCCAGGCGATCCGGCGGGCGGCGGTGGCGAGGTCGGTGCCGGGTTCGACGACGACCGGGCTCTTGCCGCCCAACTCCAGGGTGACGGGGGTGAGATGGCGGGCGGCGGCGGTCATGACGATGCGGGCGACGGTGCCGTTGCCGGTGTAGAAGACGTGGTCGAAGCGCTGCTCCAGCAGGGCGCCGGTCTCCGGCACGCCGCCCTCGACGACGGCGACGGCCTGCGGGTCGAGGGTGCGGGGCAGCCAGTGGGCGAGGGCGGCGGAGGTGGCGGGGGCGAGCTCGCTGGGCTTGACCACCGCGCAGTTGCCCGCGGCGAGCGCGCCGACCAGCGGGGCCAGGGCGAGCTGGAGCGGGTAGTTCCACGGGCTGATGATCAGCACGGTGCCCAGGGGCTCGCGGACCGTCCGGGCCCGGGCGGGCTGCAGGGCGAGCGGGACGGGGATGCGGCGCGGGCGCAGCCAGCCGTCGAGGTGGCGCAGGGTGTGGTCGATCTCGTTGACCGTGAAGCCGATCTCGGTGGTGTAGGCCTCGGCGGCGCTCTTGCCGAGGTCGGCGTGGAGGGCGGCGGTGAAGACGGCCTCCTGGTCGACCAGCAGGCGGCGCAGGGCGCGGAGTTGGGCCTTGCGCCAGGCGAGGGGCTTGGTGCGGCCGGTGGCGAAGGCGGCGTGCAGGCGGGTGACGGTCGCGGCGGGGCCTTCGGTGGGGGTGGCTTCGGCGGAGGCGGGCGCGGCTGTGGGCGTGGCTTCGGCAGAGAGGCTCATGCCGTCGAGCATAAACGAAACGAAACGATTTCGTTTCTAGTTCTCGGTAGACTTCCGGCATGAGCCGCAGCACCACCCCGTCCAGCGCCACCCGGTCCGGCACCACGACCTCCGGCGCCGCACCGGCCGCCACGGCGCGCCGGGGGCGCCCCCGTGACGCCGCCCGGGACCGGGCGCTGCTGGACGCCACGCTCGCCGTCCTCGCGGAGAGCGGCTACGGCGGGCTGACCACCGCCGCCGTGGCGGCCCGGGCCGGGGTCTCCACGGCGACCCTCTACCGCCGCTGGTCGTCCAAGGAGGACCTGGTGATCGCCGCCGCCGCGCTGCACGGGGAGAGCTCCTACGAGCAGCCGGACACCGGCGGACTGGAGGGCGACCTGCGGGTCGTCCTGCGGGACAAGGCGGCGAGCATGACCGGCGAGCCCGGCCGGCTGATCCGCGCCCTGATCGGCGAGGCCGCTCACAACACGGCCCTGGCCCAGGCGCTGGTGACGGCCTTCCTCCAGCCGGTGTACGGGCGGGTCGCGGAGGTCGTCCGGCGGGCCGTCGAGCGTGGGGAGATCCCGCCGCTGGACGGCGTGGACCTGCTCGGCGAGGTGGTGGTCGGGCCGGTGATGACCCACTTCCTGCTCACCCCGCACCTGCCCGAGGACGTGGACGAGGCCACCGCCCAGGAGACCGCCGACCGGCTGCTGCCCTTCGCCCTGCGGGCGGTGGGCGGTGGGCGGGGCGGTCGGGACGTCCGCCTGTGAGACCCCGTGAGATCCGTTGGATCCGCGAGACCCGTGAGACCCCGTGAGAAGAGGAGCCCCGATGCCCTGGTTCACGCTCGAACGCTTCGACCCGTCCTTCTTCGACACCGCGCCGCACCGCCACGCGTACGTGCTGGACCTCCCGGTGGCGCCGGAGACGGTCTGGCGGGGGCTCGCCGGTGACGCGCCGCTGTCCTGGTGCCGGGGCCTGGCCGGCGGCCGCTACACCTCGCGACCCCCGCACGGCGTCGGCACGACCCGCGAGATCACCGCGATGCGGCTGCTGCGCCTGCGGGAGGAGTTCGTGCGCTGGGAGGAGGGATCCCGGCACTCCTTCTGCGTCACCTCGGCGAGCCTGCCGCTGTTCCGGCGCTTCGGGGAGGACTACCTGGTCGAGCCCACCCCGACCGGCACCCGGTTCACCTGGACCTTCGCCTTCGAGTCCAACCCGCTGCTGGCCCGCCCGGCCGCGCTGACGGACCTGCCGAACCGGTCCTTCCTGCGGACCCTGGTCGCGGACACCAAGCGGCACTTCGGCGCGGCCTGATGCGCCCGGGCGGCCAGGTGGCGGAGCGGGCCGGGGCGTCGGCCTGCGGGTGGTTTCCTGGCGGCGGAGTGGATCGGACGTCTGTCTAGCACATTCGTCTCGGACGGACGTCCGTCTTGCACGCCCGCGCCGGGCGAGTGCCCCGTGCGGCCCCGTGCGGCGTGGACGGTTCGGACGTACGTCTTGGACATTTGTATTGCACGTACGTCCGATCCATGAGTATGGTGATCCCATCAACCGCTTCACCGGGGGGAACCGGATATGAACGACGCCACCACTCACGCCGAAGCCGTTCGCGGCGAACTGGTCATCGACGGCCGCCGGTTGTCCTACCTGGACTTCGGCGGCACCGGCCGCCCGCTGCTCGCGCTGCACGGCCACCTCTCGGAGGGTGCGGTGTGGGCCCGACTGGCGGCCGAACTCGGCCCCGACTGGCGGGTGATCGCGCCCGACCAGCGCGGCCAGGGTGACTCGGAGCGGGCCGCCGACTACTCGCGGGAGGGCTACCTCGCCGACGTCGAGGCGCTGCTCGACCACCTGGGTCTGCCGACGGCGGTGCTGCTCGGCCACTCGCTCGGGGCGATCAACTCCTACCAGTTCGCGGCCCGCCACCCCGAGCGGGTCGAGGCGATCGTCAACGTCGAGGGTCCGCTGGTGCTCGGCCTGGAGGGCCCGCACCCGCTGGCCTTCCTGCTCGGCCTGCCGTACGACGCCCAGAGCCGGGACGCGCTGGTCGCCGCGCTCGGTCCGGCCGCCCCGTACTTCGCCGACCGGCTGCGGGAGGACGCGGACGGCACCTGGCGGCTGCCCTTCCACCCGAAGGACATGTACGAGTCCGAGGAGCTGGTCCACGGCGACCACCGGGCCGGCTGGACGGCGTCCGACTGCCCCGCCCTGCTGGTGCGGGCCACCGGCGGCGCGATCCCGGCCGAGCAGGCGGCCGAGGCCGTCTCCCGCCGCCCCGGGACGGTCCTCGTGGAGCTGGCCGGCGACCATCTGCTGCCGGTCACCGCCGCCGACGAACTCGCGGTGACCGTAAGGGAGTTCCTCGTAAAGCTGTAGCCGCGGCGGAACGGTGCGGTCCGCGTGGTGCCCGGCGCTCCGGCAGGGTATAACGCTCCTGACCGGAACACCGGTGCACCGGAACACCGGTGCACCGGAAGAGCGTCCATATCCGTCGGGGGAGACCATGGACCCGGAACTGAGCTCACTCGCGGGCGTCGCCGCGACGGCCGTCGTCCAGCAGCTGACCACCACCGCCTGGGAGCGGATCCGTGCCGCCGTCGGGGAGTTGTGGCGCCGTCGGCATCCCGAGCGGGCCGAGACGGTGCTCGCCGAGCTGGGCGAGTCGCGCGAGGACGTGGCGCAGGCGCGCCGTGCGGGGGACGAGCGGGCGGAGCAGGAGGTGGTCGACCTGTGGGGTGCCCGGCTGCGTC
This sequence comes from Kitasatospora sp. NPDC056076, assembly GCF_042266305.1. Lineage (NCBI taxonomy): Bacteria > Bacillati > Actinomycetota > Actinomycetes > Kitasatosporales > Streptomycetaceae > Kitasatospora > Kitasatospora sp. NPDC056076. The sequence continues at coordinate 2,780 of NZ_JBHJWG010000071.1, read as the reverse complement.
GACTGCTCGCCGCTGATCCCGGCGCCGCCGCACAACTGCGCTTGATCGTCGAGGAGTTGACCGGCGGATCGGCTCCCGCCGTCCCGCAGCAGTCGGTCACCATGACCGCCGAGGCCTCCGGACGGGCCCGGATCAACCAGGCCGTCGGGGACATCCACGTCAACGAACGGTGAGGGCGGGTGAGCCCCCAGGGGCCGCCACCCGGCCCGGACCGGCCGGAGCGCGGCCCGCGCAACGTCAACCTCAACCTCAATGCCACGGCGAGCGGCCACGGGCGGGTCAATCAGGCGGGCCGGGACCAGCACTTCCACATCACCGTCCCGCTGCTCGGCGCGGCGCTGGTGCTCGGGCTGCTGCTGTTCGCGCTCTGGAAGCCGATCCAGCAGGTGGCGGGCGGGTTGGTGGATTCGAGTCCGTCACCGTCGGTGTCCGCCGTCGTGCCGTGGGACCGGACGACGCACCTCGACACCGACCCGCGTCCGGATCCGCCGACACCGAGGCCGGCACCGAGGCCGACGCCGACTCCCACGCCCACCCCCACCCCCATGCCGACACCGACACCGACGCCCACGCCGCCGCCGCTTCCGCCCGACCCGGCGGACGTGGCTTTCGCCGCCGTTCGCGCCGGTGACTGCCTGGATGTCTACGACACCGGATGGGGAACGTGGAGCCGGACGGTCCCGGTCGCCGTGGACTGCCGGGGTGGCAGCGCCTTCAACCGGGTTGCCGTGGTCGCCACCGCCGCGGCGGGCTGTCCGGCGGGCGGAGGCCGTGCCGCGTACGTCCACACCAACCGCGACCACTCGGTGACGGTGCTGTGCCTGGAGCGGCAGTTCCGGTACGGCCAGTGCTTTCTGGGTCACACCCCCGACCACCGAACCATCGACAACGGCTTCCTCGGTGTGGTCTGGGACTGCACCCTCAGGCAGGGTCCGTCGACCGCCAACGCGATGCTCGCCATCACGGCGGTCGTCACGAGCAGGGACAACTGCCCGGCCCACAACGGCCGGTACGGTGCCGAGTGGCCGGTGCTGGACGGCACCACCAAGGTGTGCGCGGTGGTGGTGTAGGCCGGTCAGCGGGTGGCGGTGAGGGCCAGGGTGGCGACGGCCAGGGCCAGGTAGCCGGCCGGGAAGTGGAGGTTGTGGAGGACCCGGGTGCGGACGTGGGTCGCCACGGCGCCGAGGTAGAACAGCACCAGCCCGACCGCGGCCGCGAGGCCGAGCGGCGGGAGGGCGACCAGGCCGACCAGCAGGCCGACGGCGCCGGCCAGCTTGAGCGAGGCGAGCCACGGGACCCACTCCGGCTTCACCTTCACCTCGGCCGAATTGGCCAGGACGAAGGGGGCCTTGGCGAAGTCGGCGGTGGCGATTCCGGCGTTGGCGGCGATGGCGAGGACGGTGACGGCGAGACAGGTGATGGACATGGGTCCAGCCTCTTCGCGGGCCTCCGCTTGCGTCCAATACCGGCTTCCATAACCTGGTGGAATGGATGTGGACACCCGGCTGCTGCGCACCTTCGCCGCCGTCGCCGAGGACGGCAGCCTGACCCGGGCGGCCGAGCGGCTGTACGTCTCCCAGCCCGCGCTGACCAAGCAGGTCCGGCAGTTGGAGAAGCTGCTCGGGGTGCCGCTGTTCGTCCGTTCCCGGGCCGGGATGGCGCTCACCGTGGCCGGGCGGAGCCTCGCCGCGCGGGTGCCGGGCCTGCTGGCCGACTGGGACGCGACGTTGCGCGAGGCCAGGGGCGCGGCCAGCCGGGCGGAGCGGGTGCTGCGGGTGGGCTTCCTGGCCAGCGCCGCCAACGAGGCCACGCCGGGCATCGTCGCCGGGTTCACCGACCGCAATCCCGGCTGGCGGGTCGAGATGCGGCATACCGCGTGGTCGGACCCGACGGCCGGGCTGGCCGCCGGGGAGGCCGATGTGGCGCTGCTGCGGCTGCCGTTCCCCGGGCAGGAGGGGTGGCGGGTGGCCGAGTTGTTCACCGAGCCGCGGTGGGTCGCGCTGCCGTCGGCGCACCGGCTGGCGGCGCTGGAGGTGGTCCCGTTCCGGGAGTTGTGGGACGAGCCCTTCGTCGCGGCCCCGGCCGAGACCGGCCGTTGGCGGGACTACTGGGTCGCCGCCGACGAGCGGGAGGGCCACCCGGTCCGCTTCGGCGCCGTGGTGGAGCACCCGGACGACTGGCTGAGCGCCATCGCGAACGGTTACGGGGTTGCGCTCGCCCCCGCGTCCACGGCCCGTTTCTACGCCCGGCCGGGGATCGCCTACCGGCCGGTGAGCGGGGTCAGCCCGAGCCGGATCGCGGTGGCGTGGGCCGCGGCGGACGACGGGAACCCGGTGGTGCGGGACTTCGTGCGGTGCTGCCTGGCGGCGGGCGATGCGGGCGACGGGGCCGACGGGCCTCACGCGGCCGACGGGGGCCCCGCCCCGGAGTGAATCCGCCCCGGCGCCGGGGCCGGGGAGGGGTGGCAGCCCTCAGCGCCGCCACCCCCCGTTGGCTTCTCGGCACCGGGGCGGTGGTTCATTGAGCCAAACCCCGCCTTGGGGTGAAAGCGGGTGGGGATCCGGCCGGGGTTCGGTGGGGTTTCGGTGCGCGTCCCATCGCGCTCCGGACCTCGCGCTGGGGCGTTCCCCGGACCGGGCCCGGTCCGGGGAACGCCCCGCCCCGGGCGGGTTCAGTGGGCGAGGGCCTGGCGCAGGCGCTTCTTGTCGGGCTTGCCGACGGAGGTGAGCGGGATGGCGTCGACCAGGTGGAGGGCTTCGGGGGCGTAGAGGCGGCCCTTG
>NZ_JBHJWG010000070.1:0-28161 GCF_042266305.1 Kitasatospora sp. NPDC056076 | reverse complement strand
ACCACCGACCGCGCCGCCGAGGTCTGCCCGCCGTCCACGACGCCCCGCATCATCACCAGGATGCCGACGGACTGGAAGGTGGCCACGAACAGCAGCGGGATCCGCGCGACCTTCGCCCGGGTGAGCTGCGCCCGGTACACCGCGGCGAGGGCGGGCAGCAGCCGGGCGGCGGGGGCGAGCGGGGCGGCGCCGGCCGTGGACCGGCCGGTCTGCGGGGGCACCGAGAGCAGCGTCACTTGGCCAGTCCTCCGTGGCGGCCGCCCAGCTTGAGGTAGGCGTCCTCAAGGCTCGGGGTGGCGAGGGTGAAGTCGTCGAGGGCGGCGAAGGCCGGGCCGGTGGTGACGGCGGCGACCAGTTCGCGGGCCTGCTCGGGGGTGGTGCGGACGGTCCAGCGGCGTCCGGTGCGTTCGGCGCGCGCGGCCAGTTCGGCGACGGCGGGGACGCCGATCGGCGCCTCGTCCCGCCAGACCAGGTCGAGCCGGACGTCGCCGTCCACCAGGGCCTTGAGTCCGCCGGGCGTGTCGCAGGCGATCACCCGGCCCTCGTCGATCACGGCGACCCGGTCGAGCACGGTCTCCGCCTCGATCACGTTGTGGGTGACCAGCAGCACCGTCGTCCCGTGCTCGGCCCGCCGCCGGTCGACGGCCGACCAGACGGCCCGCCGGGCGACCGGGTCCATGCCGGTGGTGGGTTCGTCCAGGACGAGCAGCGGCCGCTCCCCCACCAGGGTGGCCGCGAAGCAGGCGAGCCGCCGCTGCCCGCCGGACAGCTTGGCCAGCGGCCGGGCCCCGATCGGCTCCAGCCCGAGTTCGGTGAGGACGTCCGCGGCCGCGCCGCGGGCCGCCGCGCGCGAGAGCCCGCGCAGCCGTCCGGTGGTCTCGGCGGCCAGCGCGACCGTCAGCTCGTCCAGCGCGGTGGATTCCTGCCCGAGGTAGCCGAGCAGCCGGGCGGCCCGCTCCGGGTGCCGCACGATGTCGTGCCCGAGCAGTTCGACGGTGCCGGAGTCCGGCCGCAGCAGGCCGGTGAGCTGGCGGACGAGGGTGGACTTCCCGGCGCCGTTGGGGCCGAGCAGCCCGAAGACCTCGCCCGCGCGGACGGTCAGGCTGATCCCGTCGTTGGCCCGGATCTCGGTGGCGGCGGCGCCACGTCCGGTGCGGTAGGTCCGGACCAGTTCGCGTACGGCGACGCACGGCGCGGGGGTGTCCTGGGGTGCTCGCCCGGCCGTCTCTTCCACGACCGGAGACTTTACGCGCTCACACGGGCGAACCGGACAACGGGGGCCGATCGCCGAGGCCCGATCGCCGGGGGAAGCCAGGCGGAAGCCGGGGGAAGCCGGAGCCCGCCGGGGCGCGTCAGTCGTCCACCACCATCGACCCGCCCGGGACCCGGACCGCCAGTTCCTTCCAGAACCCCGCCCGGATGGCGTAGCGGTCGTGCTCGTCGATCTGGTCGTCCTTGTGGGCGAGCAGTCCGAAGCGGGCCGCGTAGCGCAGCAGCTCGCCGTCGACCCGGTGCGGGATGCGCGGGTAGTCGGGCCAGAGCAGGGTGAGCCGTTCGAGGTCGCCGAGGCGGTCGCTCCAGCGGCGGGCGAAGACCTGCCCGACCTCGTGGGCGTCGCCGCCGATGGTGGTGATGTCCTCCTCGCGGTCGGCCCAGCGCTGTTCGGCGGTGGTGAGCTGGGCCAGCGTGGGCAGGCCGTCCCCGGCGGTGACGGAGGGCTCGGGGGCGGGCCGGTCGACCCAGCCCCGGTCGGAGGACCACCGCAGCACCGGCCCGCCGGCCACCTGCCCGTTGGTGGCCTGCCCGGCCGCGGCGTGTCCGTTGGCGTGCCCGTTGACGTGCCCGTTCGCCGCTGCGGTGATCGGGGTGACGGCCGAGACCCGCCCGGCGAGGTCCTTCGGGGTGGGCACCACCCGCAGGGCGGCGGCCGGCTGGGGCCGCCCGTTGACGGCGGGCTCCTCGGGCACCGCCTCGGCGGCGGCCGGCCGCACGCCGGGGGGCACCACGCTGGGCAGCGGGGCCGGCGGGGCGGCGAGGATCTTGGCGATCTCCTGCCGAGCGCCGCCCGTCCCGGGCGCCGGGAAGACGGTGGAGTGGTCGCGCAGCGAGAAGGACCCCTCGATCCACTCGCGGTCCAGGACCCGCCGCTCGTCGGCCTCACCGACCAGGTCCTCGGACTGGTTGAAGTCCCCGTCGGCGGCCTGCAACGCCCACAGGTGCACGGCCACGCCGTGCTCCTTGGCGGTCATCATGCCGGGCAGCAGGTCCCCGTCGCCGGTGATCAGGACGACGTCCGCGCAGGCCCGGTTGCGGGCGAGTTCGGAGAGCTCGGCGTGCATCGCGGCGTCGACGCCCTTCTGCACCCAGCGCCCCTCGGCCCGGGTGAGGGCGCCCAGCCGCACGGTGACCCGGGGCAGCACCCGCAGCCGCCGGTGCTCGGGCATCGGGCGGCGGTCGGGGGCCGCGTCGAACCAGTAGATCCGCAGCAGCGGCAGCCCGGTCTCGGCCTCGGCGCGTTCGCGCAGGGCGCTGATCAGCGCGGTGTGGTCGACGGTGACCTTGGAGCGGGAGGGGTCTCCGGCGAGCAGGCTGGCGGCGGCGCCCAACAGGTATCCGGCATCCACCAGGACGACACAGCGGTCCATCCGCGCACCTCTTTCCGCTCGCCCTCGATGGTCGGTCTGGGTGGGCGGTCCGCCCGTCGACCCGGCGTGCGGGGTGAGGGGCCCCCTGACCGCCCGATCGTTGGGTCACCTTTTCCCCATGGTTCGGGGCCCGAACCTCGGCGGATGTCCCGGTCACGCAACAGCCGCCCCAATGAGTCGCAAAGAAACACGAAGGCGGGCCCCGTTCAACGACGGGGCCCGCCAAACGTCACGCGGGGTTGACCCGGGTCAGCCCTTGAGCTCGGCGGCGACCAGCTCGGCGAGCTGGACGGCGTTGAGCGCCGCGCCCTTGCGCAGGTTGTCGTTGGAGACGAACAGCGACAGGCCGTGCTCCACCGTCTCGTCGGCCCGGATCCGGCCCACGTAGCTCGGGTCCTGGCCGGCGGCCTGGAGCGGGGTGGGGATCTCGGACAGCTCGACGCCGGGGGCGGCGGCGAGCAGCTCGGCGGCGCGCTCGGGGCTGATCGGGCGCTCGAAGCGGGCGTTGATCTGCAGCGAGTGGCCGGAGAAGACCGGGACGCGCACGCAGGTGCCGGCGACCTTGAGCTCGGGGATGCCGAGGATCTTGCGGCTCTCGTGGCGGAGCTTCTGCTCCTCGTCGGTCTCGTTGGAGCCGTCCTCGACGATGGAGCCGGCCAGCGGCACCACGTTGAAGGCGATCGGCCGCCGGTAGACCTTGGGCTCGGGGAACTCGACGGCGGAGCCGTCGTGGGCGAGCGCGGAGGCGCCGTCCACGACCTTGGCGGCCTGGTCCTGGAGCTCGGCGACACCGGCGACGCCGCTGCCGGAGACGGCCTGGTAGGTGGAGACGACCAGGGCGGCGAGCCCCGCCTCCTCGTGCAGCGGGCGCAGCACGGGCATGGCGGCCATGGTGGTGCAGTTGGGGTTGGCGATGATCCCCTTGGGGCGGTCGGCGATGGCCTCCGGGTTGACCTCGGAGACGACCAGCGGGACCTCGGGGTCACGGCGCCAGGCGGAGGAGTTGTCGATGACGACGGCTCCGGAGGCGGCGACCTTGGGGGCCAGGGCCTTGGAGGTGGAGCCGCCGGCCGAGAAGATCACGATGTCCAGGCCGGTGTAGTCGGCCGTGGCAGCGTCCTCGACGGTGACCTCGGTGCCCTGCCAGGGCAGCGTGCGCCCGGCCGAACGGGCCGAGGCGAACAGCCGCAGCTGCTCCACCGGGCCCAGTCCGCCTTCACGACCAGCCCGCTCGGCCAGGATCTCGCGGACCACGCTGCCGACCTGGCCGGTGGCACCGACAATGCCGATCTTCATTCCGACTACTCCTCTGAATGGTGCTGTCTACAGCCGCACTCTGCCCATCATGCCTTGTCACGCGGGTGGGGCGACCTGGTATTCCACGGTGTGAGAGGGGCTCCGGACAGCCCTCAGTGGTCCAGACCATTGGCGAGGGCCAGCGCGGCCGCGACCTCCGCCTCCCCGGCCGGCAGCAGCGGCAGCCGCACGTCCGGGGTCGGGATCCGCCCCTGGGCGTGCAGCACGCCCTTGGTCACCGTCGGGTTCGGCGCCGTGAAGGCGGACAGCGCCAGCCCGGTCAGCCGGTGCCCCAGCTCCCGGGCCCGCTCGACGTCCACGGCCCGCCAGGCCTCGTACAGCTCGACGAAGCGGGCGGTCGCCAGGTGCGCGGAGGCGAGGATGCCGCCGGCCGCGCCCAGCGCCAGCATCGGCGACAGGAAGGCGTCCTCCCCGGTGAGGAAGGCGAACCCGGCGGGGGCCTCGGCGAGCAGTTCGGCCGCCGTCTGGTCCAGCCCGCCGGTCGCGTACTTGACGCCCACCACCCCGTCGATCGCGGCCAGTTCGCGCAGCGCGGCGGTGGAGAGCTGCTGCCCGGTGCGGTACGGGATGTGGTAGACGACCAGCGGCAGCGGGCTGCCCGCGGCCAGGGCCCGGAAGTGCGCGACCGTCCCGGCCTCACCGGCCCGGACGAAGGCGGGCGTGGTGACCAGCGCCGCCGCCCCCGGCACCCGCGCGCCGAGCACGGCCAGCGCCTCGCCGACGGCCCGGGTGTCGCCGCCGGAGGCACCGACGGTCAGCTGGGCCCCGCGCGCGGCGCAGGCGGCCGCGGCGACGTCGACCACCGCGTCCCGCTCCTCGGCGGTGAGCGCGGCGGGCTCGCCGGTGGTGCCGAGCGCGACCAGGCCGGCCGCCCCGGCGTCCAGGACCTCGTGCGCGAGCTTCTCCAGCGCATCGAGGGCGACGGAGCCGTCGGCGGCGAAGGGGGTGATCAGGGGGACGTGGATGCCCTTGAGTTCCATACCGACGATCCTGCGGTCCGGTGATCGCCCGGGTCCAGTTCACATTTCCGACGCTTCTCGTAAGCTGGGCCGATGCTCGATGTCCGACGTCTGCGCCTGCTGCGCGAACTCGCCCACCTCGGCACCATCGCGGCCGTCGCCGAGGCCCTGTCGTTCAGCGCCTCGGCGGTGTCCCAGCAGCTGTCCGTCCTGGAGAAGGAAGCCGGCGTCCCGCTGCTGGAGCGCACCGGGCGACGGGTCACCCTCACCCCGGCCGGGCGGGGCCTGGTCCGCCACGCCGAGTCCGTCCTGGCCCTGCTGGAACAGGCGGACGCCGAACTCGCCCACGCCAAGCAGGGGTTGGCCGGTCCGCTGCGGATCGGCACCTACCCCTCGGCGGCCCGCGCGATCATCCCGGCGGTGCTCGCCGGGCTGGCCTCCTGGCACCCGGGGCTGGAGCCGATGGTCACCGAGGTGGACCCGGCGGCCGTCGGCGCGGCACTGCGCGCGGGCGAGCTGGACGTGGCGCTGGTGCACGAGTACGACCTCGTCCCGGCCGACCCGGAACCGGGCCTGGCCGTGACCCGCCCGGTCTTCACCGAGCCGATGTACCTGGCCGCCCGCGCCCCGGCGGTGCTCGCCGAGCAGCGCGGCGCGCCGTGGATCACCTCCCCGCCGGGCACGCTCTGCCACACCATGGCCGTCCGCGCCTGCGAGGCGGCGGGCTTCGCGCCCCGGATCCGGCACCAGATCGACGACTTCACCACGGTGCTCTCACTCGTCGCCGCGGGCCAGGGGGTGGCGCTGGTCCCCCACCTGGGCACCGCCCAGCCCCCGCCCGGCGTGGTCCTCACCCGGCTGCCGATGTACCGCCGCACCCGCGCCGCCTTCCGGGCCGGCGCGGGCTCCCACCCGGCGATCTCGGCCTTCGTCTCGGCTCTCCACACGGCCGTCCCGCCGGGGCTGGGCAGCGGGGGCTGACGAACGCCCCGCCACCCTTCCCCCTGTCAGACCACCAGGCAGCTCGGCCCGAGCAGCTGCTTCAAGTCCCCGAACAGCGCCGGGTCGGACTTCACCCGGTGCCGGTCCAGCCGCAGCACCGTGGTCTTGGTGCGCCCCTCCAGCCGCACCCGCACCTCGGTCGTGCCCTTGTGGTGGGTCAGCACCTCGCTGAGCCGGGCGACCAGCGGCGGGGTGACCTTCCCGGACGGGATGTTGATGACGATCGGCGCCTCGGCGTGGGCGTTGGAGAGGTCCGGGGCGGACAGCTCCATGCCCATCAGCCGCGGCACGTCCTCCCGCTTGTCCAGCTTGCCGCGCACGAACACCACGGCGTCCTCGACGAGTTGGGAGGAGACCAGCTGGTAGCTCGCCGGGAAGAACATGCAGTCGATCGAGCCCGCCAGGTCCTCGACGGTGGCGATCGCCCAGGCGTTGCCCTGCTTGGTCATCTTCCGCTGGAGGCCCGAGATGATGCCGCCGATGGTGACGATCGTCCCGTCCGGGCGCTCCGCGAGGTCCGCGACCGCGCAGTCCGCCTTGTCGGCGAGCACGTGCTCGATGCCGTGCAGCGGGTGCGAGGAGACGTACAGGCCGAGCATCTCCCGCTCCTGGGTGAGCAGGAAGGACTTCTCCCACTCCTCCTCGGAGAACACGACGTCCAGTCCGAAGCTCGGCTCGTCCGAGGCGGTGTCGCCGCCGAAGAGGTCGAACTGCCCCTCGGCCTCCTTGCGCTTCACCCCGACGACGTTGTCGATCATCGGCTCGAACTGCGCGCTCAGGCCCTTGCGGGTGTGCCCGAGCGAGTCGAAGGAGCCGGCCTTGATCAGCGATTCGACGGTCCGCTTGTTGCAGACCACCGACTCCACCTTCTCCAGGAAGTCCGGGAAGGAGGCGAACTTCCCCTTCGCCTTCCGGGTGCGGATCATCGACTCGACCACCGGCCCGCCGACGTTGCGGATCGCGGTCAGGCCGAACCGGACGGTCTCGCTGCCGTGCGGCGTGAAGTCCGAGTCCGACTCGTTGACGTCCGGCGGCAGCACCTGGATGCCCATCTTGCGGCACTCGTTGAGGTAGACCGCCGACTTGTCCTTGTCGTCCTTGACGGAGGTGAGCAGCCCGGACATGTACTCGGCCGGGTAGTTGGCCTTGAGGTACGCCGTCCAGTACGAGACCAGCCCGTACCCGGCGGTGTGCGCTTTGTTGAACGCGTAGCCGGAGAAGGGGACGAGGACGTCCCACACCGCCTGGATGGCCGCGTCGGAGTAGCCGCGCTCGCGGCAGCCCTTCTGGAAGGGGACGAACTCCGCCTCCAGGATCTCCTTCTTCTTCTTGCCCATCGCGCGGCGCAGCAGGTCGGCCTGGCCGAGCGAGTAGCCGGCCAGGATCTGCGCGGCCTTCTGCACCTGCTCCTGGTAGACGATCAGGCCGTAGGTGGGCCGGAGCACCTCCTCCAGGGGCTCCTCCAGCTCCGGGTGGATCGGGGTGATCTCCTGCTGCCCGTTCTTGCGCAGCGCGTAGTTGGTGTGGGAGTTGACGCCCATCGGGCCCGGCCGGTACAGCGCGAGGACGGCGGAGATGTCCTCGAAGTTGTCGGGCTTCATCAGGCGCAGCAGCGAGCGCATCGGCCCGCCGTCGAGCTGGAAGACGCCGAGGGTGTCGCCGCGCGAGAGCAGTTCGTAGGTCGGCTTGTCGTCGAGGGGCAGATCAAGCAGGTTGATCTTGACGCCCTTGTTCTTCTCGATCGCCTTGACGGCGTCGTCCATGATCGTCAGGTTGCGCAGGCCGAGGAAGTCCATCTTGAGGAGGCCGAGGCCCTCGCAAGTGGGGTAGTCGAACTGCGTGATGGTGACGCCGTCGGTGTGCCGGGTCCAGACCGGGATGTGGTCGGTCAGCGGCTCCGCGGACATGATGACGCCGGCCGCGTGCACGCCGGGCTGGCGGATCAGGCCCTCGATGCCGCGCGCGGTGTCGATGACCTTCCGGACGTCCGGGTCGTTCTCGTACAGCCCGCGGATCTCGCCCGCCTCGCCGTAGCGGGGGTGGCTGCTGTCCGTGATGCCGGAGAGCGGGATGCCCTTGCCCATGACGTCCGGCGGCATCGCCTTGGTGATCCGGTCGCCCATCGCGTACGGGTAGCCGAGGACCCGGGAGGAGTCCTTGATGGCGGCCTTCGCCTTGATGGTGCCGTACGTGACGATCATGGCGACCTTGTCGGACCCCCACTTCTCCGTCACGTACCGGATCACGTCACCGCGCCGGCGCTCGTCGAAGTCGATGTCGACGTCGGGCATGGAGATGCGCTCGGGGTTGAGGAAGCGCTCGAAGATCAGGCCGTGCGGGATCGGGTCGAGGTCGGTGATGCCCATCGCGTAGGCGACCAGCGAACCGGCCGCCGAACCGCGGCCCGGGCCCACCGCGATGCCCTGGCCCTTGGCCCACATGATGAAGTCGGCGACCACGAGGAAGTACGCCGGGAACCCCATCTGGATGATGGTGTCCATCTCGTACTCGGCGAGCTTCTTGTGCTCCTCGTCGTACCCGTTCGGGAAGCGCCAGTCCATGCCCTCCCAGACCTGGGACTTGAAGAAGTCCGCCTCGGACTCGAAGCCCTCCGGGATCGGGAACCGGGGCATCAGGTTCCGGAACTTGAACATGCCCTCGGTGTCGACCCGGGAGGCGACCAGCAGCTGGCTGTTGCGGCAGCCCTCCTGCCAGGCGTCCGAGGAGTCCAGCGCGTACATCTCGGCGGCGGACTTGATGTAGTAGCCGGTGCCGTCGAAGCGGAAGCGGTCCGGGTCCGAGAGGTTCTTGCCGGTCTGCACGCAGAGCAGCAGGTCGTGGGCGCCGGCGTCGGCCTCGGTGGTGTAGTGCGAGTCGTTGGTGACGACCGGCGGGATGTTCAGCTTCTTGCTGATCTCCAGCAGCCCGTCGCGGACCCGCTTCTCGATGTCCAGGCCGTGGTCCATCAGCTCCAGGAAGTAGTTCTCCTTGCCGAAGATGTCCTGGTAGTCGGCCGCGGACTTCACCGCCTCGTCGAACTGGCCCAGCCGCAGCCGGGTCTGCACCTCACCGGACGGGCAGCCGGTGGTGGCCATCAGGCCGCCGGACAGCTCGGAGATCAGCTCCTTGTCCATCCGCGGCCACTTCACCAGCCAGCCCTCGGAGTAGGAGCGCGAGGTCAGCTTGAAGAGGTTGTGCAGGCCCTCCTTGTTCCGGGCCCAGATGGTCTTGTGGGTGTACGCGCCGGACGCGGAGACGTCGTCCCGCTTCTGGTGCGGCTGGCCCCACAGGATGCGCTTGGTGTTGGAGCGGGACTCGGGGGCGACGTACGCCTCGATCCCGATCACCGGCGTGATCCCGGCCTCGGTCGCCTGCCGGTGGAACTCGGCGGCGCCGTACATGTTGCCGTGGTCGGTCATCGCGACGTGGGTCTGCCCCAGCCGCTCGACCTCCTTGAACATCTGCTTCAACCGGGCGGCACCGTCCAGCATCGAGTACTCGGTGTGGACGTGCAGATGCGCGAACGGCTGATCGCTCAAGGCGGGGCCTCCGGAGGCTCTGGTGCTGATCTGGCGGGCCGGCGAACGCGCAGGTCACAGGGGGAGAAAGCCCTGGAAATGGAGGTGGCCCGGAACGCCTCTCGGGGTCCGGACCGTCACTCACGCGTTCACGCGTCCACTCTAGCCCGCCCGGCCCTCCGCGAGACGTCGCCCCGCGGCCGCCCGGACCTCCCCCTCCTCCATCGGATCGTCGCGCAGGTAGCGCAGCCGGGCTCCCACCTCGGGCCGTTCCGGAGCGTGGGCGATCCCCGACAGCCGGGCACCGGATTCGCAGTCCCAGAGCGACTCGGTGAACGCCTCGTCCATCCCCGCCGACCCCAGCGCCGCCAGGGCTTCCAGGTACGCGGCCCGCTCGTACGAGTGCGGGGTGTACAGCCAGAACCGCCGCAACAACGACACCGCCCCGCCCGCCCCCGACCCGAACCTCGCCAGCCCGCGCGCCAGACCATCCGGCCCGCACCAGACCCCGTCCACCCAGTGCCGCTCCAGCTCGGCGAGCAGGGCTGGCAGGCTCGCGCTGTCCCGGTCGGGGCAGGGGTCCGGCGGCCGCTGCCGAGGCCGCGGAGCCGGGCCCTCCTCGTCCGGGACGTACCCCGGCAGCGCCGCCCGGGCCTGCTCGGAGCCGCCGAGCACCAGCAGCTCCAGCACGCCGGTCGCCCGGTCCCGGGTCTCCTCGTCCCCAGCGGCCAGCAGCTCGACCACCGGGCCGAGCGGCAGTTCCAGGTCCCGGAGCAGCCGCGCCAGGTACAGGTCCCGGTCGTCGGCCCCCGCATCCCAGCGCCACTCCCAGCGGACGCAGCCGTACACCAGCCCGGCGGCGGCCGCCGGGTCCTCCGCCGCCATCCGCGCTCCCAGGCCCCGCCCGCGCTGCAACAACCCCGGCAGCGTCCCCGCCGGCGCGTACTCGTATCTCCGCTCTGCCACGAACCCATCGTCCCGCAGCCCGCCGTCACCGCGCCCCGCCGCCCCCGCTCCCGCAGGGCCGCCGTGAACGGACCCACACCCGGCGCCCGTTGAAACGGACACGGGGACGGCTTTCCCCCCGGCGCGGGCGCAACGTTTCGCCCCTCCCACCGCATCAGAGTGGTGGGAGGGGAACCGGGGAGGGGAAGGCCGCGCCCGCCGGGCGCATTGATTCGAGTACGCAACAAAGAATTCCCCCACATTCATGGAGTTCGCATACGATCCACCCTTCCTGAGCCCCACTCCCCATCTGTTGCAAGGCCGTGACAGTCCCGGCCGAAAATTCGTTCGCCCAGCGAGGAACGACGGTTAGCATTCCGGAATGGAATCGAAACTCCCGCCGATACGAAATTCCGCCGACAGCGACGACGCCCGGCCGGCCCGCAGGTCGCCGGTCCGGCTGGCCCGTCTCGGTGCGACCTTCGTGGGTGTGAGCGTCGTGTCCGGCGTGCTGCTGGCGGGCCTGGTGCTGCCGGTCGCCGGGGGCCTCGGGCTGACCGCGAAGAGCACCGCGGAAGGCTTCGACGACATTTCCGACGACTTCAAGACCCCGCCGCTCACCCAGGCCACCCAGGTCTTCGACGCCAAGGGCGGCCTGATCGCCAAGGTCTACGAGCGCGACCGCACCGTCCTGCCCGCCGACCAGATGTCGCCGTACATGCGGCACGCCCAGGTGGACATCGAGGACGCCCGCTTCTACGAGCACGGCGCCGTCGACCTCAAGGGCGTCCTGCGCGCGCTCGGCAAGAACGCGGAGAAGGGCACCGCCGCCGAGGGCGCCTCCACCCTCACCCAGCAGTACGTGAAGAACGTCAACGTGGAGAACGCCGGCGACGACAAGGACGCCGTCAAGGAGGCGCAGCGCAAGACCCTGGGCCGCAAGATCCAGGAACTCAAGATCGCGATCAAGCTGGACGAGGAACTGCCGAAGGACCAGATCCTCACCAACTACCTCAACATCACCTTCTACGGGAACGGCGCCTACGGCGTGGAGGCCGCCTCCCAGCGCTACTTCAGCAAGAGCAACAAGGACCTGACCGTCGCCGAGGCCGCCACCCTCGCCGGCCTGGTGCAGAACCCCTCCCAGTACGACCCGAAGCTGCACCCGGTGGCCGCGCAGAAGCGCCGGGACACCGTGATCGACAAGATGCTGGAGAACAAGCACATCACCGCCGACCAGGCGAAGGAGGCGAAGGCGGCCCCGCTGGGCCTCAAGTACAAGGACCCGCAGAACGGCTGCATCACCGCCAAGGCCGGCATGGGCTTCTTCTGCGACTACGTGCGCCACGTGGTCAAGCAGGACCCGGCCTTCGGCAAGACCGCCGAGGACCGGAAGAAGTTCTGGGACAAGGGCGGCCTGAACATCTACACCACGCTGGACCCGGACAAGCAGGCCGCCGCCCAGAACGCGGTGAGCAGCAACGTGAAGGTCACCGACACCGTCTCCGCCGCCGCCACCATGGTCGAGCCCGGGACGGGCAAGATCGTGGCGATGGCCCAGACCCGCCCGTACGGCCTGGCGACCGAGAAGAACCAGACCGTCGTCAACCTCAACGTCGACTTCGCGATGGGCGGCGGCAACGGCTTCCAGCCCGGCTCCACGTTCAAGCCGATCGTCGCGGCCGCGGCCCTGGAGGCGGGCCTGCCGCCGACCCAGGAGTACTCGGCGCCGAACAAGCTCGAATACCCGACGATGAAGACCTGCGAGGGGACGTGGCGCAACGACGGCCGTCCCAAGACGGTGGTGCCCAACGAGTCCGCGAACGAGAAGGGCCCGTACCAGCTCAAGATGGCGATGGCCCTCTCGGTCAACACCTACTTCGTGCAGATGGAGCAGGACATCGGCCTCTGCGCGGTCAAGCAGATGGCCAACAAGTTCGGCATCACCGCCAAGGCCAGCGGCAAGCCGCTGGAGGAGGTCCCGGCGATGGCCCTGGGCGTCGAGGAGATGAGCCCGCTGACCATGGCGAACGTCTACGCGACCTTCGCCGCCCAGGGCACCCACTGCGACCCGGTCGCCATCACCAGGATCACCACGGTGGAGGGCAAGGACGTCCCCGCCCCGCCCGGCCACTGCGAGAAGGTGTTCTCCGACTCGACGGCCCGGGCGATGAACACCGTCCTGAACGGGGTGACCGAGAACAAGGGCACCGGCGCCGCGCTCAACCTGAAGGACGGCCGGCAGATCGCGGGAAAGACGGGCACCTCGGACCACAAGAAGGCCGCCTGGTTCAACGGCTACACCCCGCAGTTGGCCACCGCGGTCTGGCTGGGCGGCCCGGCCGGCGGCGTCGAGATGCGCAACATCACCATCAACGGCGACTACCACACCGAGGTGTTCGGCGCCGACGGCCCGGGCCCGATCTGGCGGGACGCCATGAACGACGCCCTGCGCGGCACCCCCAAGCAGTCCCTCCCGATGGCCGACATCCCCGACCCGGCCCCGCCGAAGCCCGACCCGAGCAGCTCCGGGACGGGCACGACCCCGCCGTCCGGCCCCGCGTCCGGCTCCCGGACCGGCGCCCCCTCCGACGACGACTGACCGCTCACCGCACCCCCACCCCGGCGGCCCCTCGCACCCCGAGGGGCCGCCGGCCCGACCGGCCGCCGCCCCAACTCCCGCTCTCAGTCCCCCCGGTAGTACGCCTCGATCGGCACCCGCGCCTCCGCGAACAGCGCCGGCCCCTCCTGCGCCACCACCGGCCAGGCCCCCGACGCCGGATTGAGCGCGACCAACTGCTCGGTCGTGAGCGCGTACACGACCCGCCCGATCCCCGACCGGACCAGCGCCCCCGCGCACATCCCGCACGGCTGGCAGCTGGTGTACAGGGTGGTGCGGGCGGCCGCCTCCCCGTCCAGCTCCCGGGCCGCCCACCGGGCGAGCTTCAACTCCGGGTGCGCCGTGATGTCGTCGTCCCGCCGGACGGTGTTGTGCGCCTCGGCGAGCACCGTCCCGTCCGGCCCGGCCAGCAGCGAGCCGTACGGGGCGTCGCCCAACTCCACGGCCCGGGCCGCGATTCCGATCGCGCGCCGCAGCAGCGCCTCGTCGGCAGTCGTGATCACGCCGTCCTCCTCCATTCCTCGGCCACGGCCGTCAGGGCGCGCCACGCCGTCTCGGGGTGGCGGGTCTGCTCCGGGTCCGCATGGTACGGGTCCAACACCACGGCCTCCGCGCCGAGTTGGCGCAGTTCCCGCAGGTCGTCGACGACCTGCGCCAGGCTGCCGACCCCGGCAGGCCGGTCCGGGTCGTCGAGCGGCCCGTCGGTCAGCCGCAGCGCGATCCGCGGGGCGAAGCCCGGCAGCTCGTGGCGGGTCACCACCTCCCGCATCCGGGCCATCGGCAGCCGCAGCGGGTGCCAGGCGTCGCCGAACTCGGCGACCCGTCGGATCGCCGCCTCGCTGTGCCCGCCGACCCAGATCGGGGCGGCGGCGCCCTCCCCCTGCTCCGCCCAGGACTCCCGCACCGCCCGCAGGTACTCGTCCGTGAGCCGCCCCCGCGCCCCGAACGGCACCCCGAGCGCCTCGAACTCCTGCCGTGCCCAGCCGACTCCGACGCCGAGCACGAAGCGCCCGCCGCTGAGCCGGTGCAGGCTGGCGGCCATCCGGGCCACCAGCAGCGGGTGCCGGTACGGCATCACCAGGACGGTGGTGCCCAGCCGCATCCGCCCGTCGCTCACCCCCGCCAGCCAGGACAGGGTGGCGAAGGGGTCGTAGAAGGGCTCCGGGTAGCGTTCGGCCACGTCCGCCGTCACGGCGACGTGGTCGGACACCATCAGCAGGTCGAACCCGAGCCCCTCCACCACCCGCGCCCAGTCGCGCAGCATGCCGGGGTCGGTCCCCGGCCCGAAGTTCGGTACGTTGACGCCTAGTTGCATGCCATGAGGCTATTCCCGGCCGCATCCGGCAGGGAACCCAATGATCACGGCAGAACCCGCCTCCGGCCACGAATCCCCCGGTAGAATCGCGAAATGGCCGTGAACCTCGACGAAACCGACTGGGCGATCATCGACCAGCTCCAGCAGGAGGCCCGGATCTCGCTCAGCGAGCTGGGCCGCCGGGTCAACCTCAGCCCGTCGGCCACCACCGAGCGGGTGCGGAACCTGGAGTCGCTGGGCGTGATCACCGGCTACCACGCCACCGTCGACCTCTCCAAGGTCGGCTACCCGGTGCTCGCCGTGGTCCGCCTCAAGTACCCGGGCAACCGCCACCAGCCGCTGCACCACCTGCTCTCGGTGCGCCGCGAGATCCTGGAGTGCCTGCGCACCACCGGCGACGACTGCTACACCCTCAAGGTGGCCGCGACCTCCATGGAACACCTGGAGACCCTGATCGACTCGCTGGCCGGCTTCGGCTCCACCACGACCAGCGTCGTCTACAGCCAGACCCTCCCCCGCCGCGGCCCGGCCCGCCCCTGACCGCGCCCGGCCCTGACCGCACCCACTCCCGACCGCACCCGCACGGCCACCGGACCACAGGCGCCGGAGCACCACCACCGGAGCACCGCCGCCGGACCACGGCCACCCGGCCCACCGCCACCGGCGCTACGCCTCCAGGTCCGCCAGGAAGTCCAGCGCCGCCGCCCAGGCCCGCTCGGCCGCCTCCGCGTCGTAGTCGTCCAGGTCCGGGTCGGTGAACTGGTGCCCGGCGCCCTGGTAGCGGTGCACCTCGACCTCCGCGCCCGCCCGCAGCATCCGCAGGTACCAGGCGTTCAGCCAGTCCTCCGGCTCGAACGGGTCCGGCTCCGCCATGTGCAGCTGGACGGGGACGGAGGTCACCGCGTCCTCGCGCAGGTCCGAGGTGCCGTGCAGGAGCAGCAGCCCGCGCGCCTTCTCGTCCGCCAGCGCCAGGTTCTGCGCGATCGCGCCGCCGAGCGCGATCCCGGCGTACACCAGTCCGCCCTCGGAGAGCGGGGCGGAGGCGACGACCGCGCGCCGGAGCAGCTCGTCGCCGCTGCCGATCTCCTCCTGGTACGCCTGGGAGGCCTCGTTGTCGTCGAAGGTGCGCCCTTCGAACAGGTCCGGCGTGTGCACGGTGTGCCCGGCGGCGCGCAGCCGGTCGGCGGCGGCCCGTACGGCCGGGCTCAGGCCGTGGGCGGAGTGGAAGAGGACGATCTGGGCCACGGTTCGGGTCCTTCGACGAACGAGTGCGGGGATACCCACCCATGATCCCGCACCCGGCGGCGAACCCCCCACCCCAGGCCCGTCGGCCCCGCCGGGTGCGGGGCGACCGACCCGGCCCGACGGTCCGGGAGGCACTCCCGGGGGCACCCGATCCTCGGGAGGAAGCTTTGCAACAACATTCCATCCCGATGGTATGTATGGGCTGTCGCGACGAGGGAGGGCAGTGGCATGGCACAGCAGGAACGGGCGCGCCGCACCAGGGAGAAGGTCCTGACGGCGGCAGCCGAGATCTTCGCCGCCCAGGGCTACGAGAGCACCACGCTGAACACCGTGGCCGACCGCATCGGCATGACCAAGGGCGCGCTCTACGGCCACTTCCCCTCGAAGGCCTCGCTGGCCCGGGCCCTGATCCAGGAGTCCCGGAGCACCTGGGCGAGCCTGCGGACCGAGTACGACACCCCGGGCACCGACCCCGCCGCGGCCCTCGAAGGCGTCATGGTCGCCCTGGCCGACCGGCTGCGCTCCGACCTGCGGCTGCGCGCCGCGCTCCGGCTCGCCGCGGACTGCCCGGACCTGGCGAACTCCCCCGACGACGTCCTCGCCGAGATGCACGTCTCGCTGACCGACCTGGTCCGCCGGGCCCAGCGCGACAGCGGCTTCCCCACCCACTGCGCTTCCCTGGTGGCCGAGTTGCTGCTGACCGTGATCCGCGGACTGCTGAACACCCGTACGGGGGGCGCCGAAGGGAGCGCGGACAGCACCCGCACCCCGGGCGGGGACCCGCTGTGGCGCCTCCTCTTCGACGCCCTGTCCGGCACCCCGTCCCCCGCCGGCGGCCCCTGCCCCGCCCTCCCCTGACCCCGACGCCCCGCTACGACACCACGTCCTTGCGGGCGAACCCCCGGAACGCCAACGCCAGCAGCACCACCGCGTACGACAGGGACAACGACACCCCCTGCACCATGCCGCCCCACTCCAACTGCGGCTGGAGGGCGTCCGCCCAGGCGTACTGCCAGTGCGCCGGCAGCCACTCCCGCAGGTCGCCCAGGGCCGTGACGGCGTCCAGCACCCCGGTGATGATCGACAGGAACACCGCCCCGCCGACCGCCCCCAGCGGCGCGTCCGTCGCCGTCGACAGCCAGAACGCCAGCGCCGCGATCACCAGCTCGCTCAGGAACACGAACGCCACCGCGATCGCGATCCGGGGCAGCGCCTCCCCGGCCGGCAGGCTGGCCCCGGCGGGCAGCTTGAGGTCCCCCCACCCGTACGCCACCGTGCCCACGACCAGTCCGATCGCGGGCAGCATGACGATCGCGACCGCCGAGAACGCCAGCCCGACCGCGAACTTGCGCACCAGCAGCCGCGCCCGCGGCACCGGCGCCGCCAGCAGGTAGCGCAGCGAGGACCAGCTGGCCTCGGAGGCCACGGTGTCTCCGCAGAACAGCGCGACGGGGATCACCAGCATGAAGCCGGTGCCGACGAACAGCATGGTGACGGCGAAGTTGGCGCCCGAGGCGGTCGCCAGGTCGATGAAGGTGGTCCGGTCGGGGCGCCCGGGGGTGCCGCCGAGCTGGAACGCCGCCAGGATGACGAACGGCATCGCCGCCAGCACCCCGCCGATCACCATCGTGCGGCGCCGCCGCAGCTGCCGCACCGCCTCGACCCGCAGCGGCAGGGTCCGGCTCGCCCGGTACCCCTGCGCGTGGTCCGTCGCGGCGGCACCGTCCCCGGACGGGACCCGATCCCTCGTACCGGCGCTCACGCCGCACCTCCGATCAACGACAGGAACGCGTCCTCCAGGCGCCGCTGCGGTCCGGCGCTCTCCACCGGGACCCCCAGCCGCACCAGCTCCGCCAGCAGCTCGCTCGCCGCGAGTCCGTCCAGCCGGACCAGCAGCCCGCCGTCGACGGCCTCCGCCGAGCCGACCCCGGCCAGCGCGCCGGCCTTCTCGACCACCGACTCCGGGTCGAAGCCCGCGGCCACGCCGATCATCAGCAGCTCACCCGCGCCGACGATCTCGCCGACCGGCCCGGCCGTGACCAGCCGCCCGCGGTCCATCACCACCAGGTCGGTGCAGCTCTGCTCGACCTCGGCCAGCAGGTGGCTGGACACGATGACGGTCCGGCCGGCGGCCGCGTACCGGATCATCACCTCGCGCATCTCGCGGATCTGCGGCGGGTCCAGCCCGTTGGTCGGCTCGTCCAGGATCAGCAGGTCCGGCATCCCGAGCATCGCCTGCGCGATGGCGAGCCGCTGGCGCATGCCCTGGGAGTACGTCCGCACCGCGCGGTCCAGCGCCTCGCCGAGCCCGGCGATGGCCAGCGCCTCGTCGAAGCGGGCGTCGGCCTCCGGGCGACCGGTGGCCTGCCAGTACAGCCGCAGGTTGGCCCGCCCGGTGAGGTGCGGGAGGAAGCCCGCGCCCTCCACGAAGGCGCCGACCCGCGAGAGCACCGGCGCCCCGGGGCGGATCAGGTGCCCGAAGACCCGGATCTCCCCGGCGTCGGGCCGGATCAGTCCCATCAGCATGCGCAGCGTGGTGGTCTTGCCGGCCCCGTTCGGGCCGAGCAGGCCGAGCACCTGGCCCCGCTCCACCCGGAAGCCCAACTCCCGTACCGCGTAACGGTCCTGGGAGCCCTTGTAGCGCTTGCTCAGTCCACTGATGCGCAGCGGCACCCCGGCCAGCTCCGGATCGAACTCCGGCCCCGACGACCCCGACCGCCCCGACCGCCCCGACGACCCACCGGCCACCGTGCGCCGACGCCGCCGCACCAGCGGCAGCAGCACCAGCCCGGCGGCCACCACCACGGCGACCACCGGCAGCATCCAGGTCCGCGCGGGCAGCGGCGCCGCCTCGGTGACCAGCTCCTCGACGGTCGGCGCGGCGAGCGCCCCGGCCACCGCCACCCGGTAGGTGGCCGGCTCGGCCGGCGAGGCGTACGCCAGGTCGGTGGACGCCAGCACCAGCCGCAGCCGGTGCCCGGCCGGGAAGTCGTGGTCCACCGCGGGCAGTTGGACGGTCACCGTCCTCCCGCCGTCCGCGTCCGCGCCGGTCACCCGCAGCGGGGCCGCCAACTGCTGCGGCAGCACCGCCTTGCCGTCCGGCCCGACGTCGTACAGCTTGGCGAACAGCACCGCGTCCGGCCGGTCGGCCTTCACCCGCACCGGTACGGTCGGCTGCCCGGTCAGGTGCAGCGACTTCTCCAGCGGCGCGGATTCGAAGGCCGCGTTCTGCCCGGGGAAGTCGAGCGAGAGCCCGGCCCCGAGGGAGGCCGCCTGGCTCAGCGCGCCGATCCCCGGCAGGGTCGAGATCCCCGGCGGCGCCCCGCCGGGCGGATTGGCGACGGGCTTCTCCCCGCCGGTCAGCTCGACGGACCGGGTGCCCGTCCCGCCGAGCCCGGGGTACCGGTCGGCGTCGGCGCCGCGCAGCACGGCCTGGAAGCCGGTCGAGTCGACGCCGCCGGTCCGGGTCACCCGGAACTGCGGACCGGTGTCGTTGCCGCGCCCCTTCAGGTAGTGGTCGAACCAGGCGGTGACCCGGTCGTCCACCCGGGCGCTGGTGTCCGTCCCGCCGTCGTGCCCGCCCGCGAACCAGTCCACCGAGACGGGCGCGCCGTTGGCCGCGACCGCCCGGGCGATCCGGTCGCCCTGGTCGAGCGGGAACAGCGAGTCCTGCTGGCCCTGCACCACCAGGGTGGGGGCCTTGAGCTGCGCCGCCACCGAGGACGGGCTGGACCTGTCCAGCAGCGCGACGGCCTCCGGGTCGGCGTGCCCGGCGGTCGCCACCCGGTCGTACATCTGGCAGAGCGCGTCCAGGAACCGCCCGCAGCCGACCTGCCCGTCCGCCGCCGCGTCCGCCGCGGCCCCGCTCCCGCTCCCAGCCGGGGCCCCGCTCCCGGCGGTGGCCCCACTGCGCGGCGCACCACCCGAGGGCCCGAGGTCCCCGGCCGAGCCGGTGGTGAAGAAGATCCCGGCCCACAGCTTCTTGAACACGCCGTCCGCCGCACCCGAGCCCTGCACCCCCTGGGGGAACAGCGCGTCGGCCAGGTTCCACCAGGTGATCTGGGTGGCCACCGCGTCGATCCGGTGGTCGTAGGCCGAGGCCAGCAGCGAGATCGCCCCGCCGTACGAGGCCCCGGTGATCCCGACCCGGGGGTCGCCGGGCCCGTCCAGCTGCACCTCGGGCCGCTGGGCGAGCCAGTCCACCAGGTGCTTGACGTCCTCGACCTCCCGGTCGGGCGCGTTCAGCCCGATCTTCCCGCCGGAGTGCCCGAAGCCGCGTGCGGACCAGGTCAGCACCGCGTAGCCCTGCCGGGCCAGCTGCTGGGCGCGGTCCCGTTCGCCCTCCTTGGAGCCGCCGAAGCCGTGCGCGAGCAGGACGGCGGGGCGCGGGGAGGTGCCGGTGGTGAAGAAGGAGGTGTCCACCTGGACCTGCTGGGTGCTGCCGGGCGTCTCCGGCATGCTGAGGAAACGATCCTCTTGACGGACCGACTGCTCGCCACCGGACGCCACCGCCGCCGTGCCCACCCCGGCGACCGCCACCAGGGCCACCGCCCCGGCGAGCAGCTTGCGCCGCACCGACGTTCCCCGTCCGCGCCATCGACGCCATGCCCCACCGAGCTCCATGGGGGCTGATCGTATCCGCCGCCGGGGTAGGCGTCCGATAAAGCCGCCACCCCTTTTCGTCCGGTTCCGCCCGTTGAAGGCCGGTATCGTACGGCTCACCCGCCTCTCCCCCACCGAGAAGGTCCCCCGTGCTCTGGCCGCTGATCACCCTGCTCGCCACCGTCGCCGCCACCCTCGCGGTGGGCTGGACCGTCGACCAGGCCCTCCAGCGGATCAGCGCCGGCCACCCGGAGGCCCCGGTCTGGGCGCTGCTCCGCCGCTGCCGGATCCCGCTCCAACTCGCCGTCGTCTCAGCCCTGTTGCTCGCCGCCAACCCGCTGAAACGGATCTTCCACCTGACCGAGGACGAGGGCGCCCACCACCTGCTCCTGCTGCTCCTGATGGCCTCCCTCGGCTGGCTCACCGTCCGCGTGGCGGCCGCCGTCCTGGAGGCGCTGCTCCGCCGGTACGAGTCGGCCTCCGACGACCCGGCCCGGGTGCAGCGGGTGCGCACCCAGGTCGGCATGCTGCGCCGGGTGGTCAGCGCGGTGATCGTCGTGGTCACCCTCGCCGTGATGCTGCTGACCTTCTCCGCGATGCGCACCGTCGGCGCCAGCCTGCTCGCCTCGGCCGGCCTGATCGGCATCGTGGCCGGCATCGCCGCCCAGAGCACCCTGGGCAACTTCTTCGCCGGCCTGCAGATCGCCTTCGGCGACACCGTCCGGATCGGCGACACCGTGGTGGTGGACGGCCAGCAGGGCACCGTCGAGGAGATCACCCTCTCCTACCTGGTGGTCCGGCTCTGGGACTACCGCCGACTGGTCGTCCCGGTCTCCTACTTCGTCAACAGGCCCTTCGAGAACTGGACCCGCCGCGACCCCGGCCTGCTCGCCGCCGTCCTGCTCCACCTCGACCACACCACCCGGGTCGACGAGCTCCGCACCACCCTGCACACCCTGCTGGAGCGGCACCCCCGCTGGGACGGCGAGGAGTGGGCCCTCGACGTCACCGACACCACCCCCAGCACCATCCTCGTCCGCGCCACCATGACCGCCCGCACCCCCGACGACGCCGCCCGACTCCGCTTCGACATCCGCGAGCAACTCATCGCCCACCTGCGCGACGAACACCCCCACGCCCTCCCCCGCCTGCGCACCACCCCCGACTGACCCGCGCGCCCCCCTCCCGCACACAAAAAATCCCCGCGCCCCGAAAGGGGGCGCGGGGATCTGCGCGAACCGCCACCAGGGCCCGTCCGACGGACGCGCCGCTAGATCGCCTTCGTCATGGTCCGGTGCGGGATCCCGGCGTCCTCGTACACCGGCCCCTCCGCCGCGTACCCCAGCCGCTCGTAGAACCCGAGCGCCTGCACCTGCGCGTGCAGCTCGACCTCGATGGCCCCGCGCTCGCGCCCGGCCGCCTCGATCGCCCGGACGAGGTCCGCCCCGAGCCCCGTCCCCCGGGCCGCCGCCACCACCGCGAGCCGCCCGAGCAGCACCCGGCCCTCGACACCCCCGGTCAGCTCCAGCGCCTCGTCACCGAAGATCAGCCGCCCGGTCCCGAGCCCGGCCCCGTCCGCGCCCACGGCCAGCACGTGCACCGAGGTCGCGTCGTACGCGTCGTACTCCAGCTCCTCCGGCACGTTCTGCTCGACCACGAACACCTCGCGCCGGATGGCCCGGACCAGCTCCAGGTCCGCCTCGCCCTCGGCGACCCGGACCCGCACCGAGACGGTCATCTCAGCTCTCCGCCGCGATGATGTCCAGCGCCTTCTGCAGGTCGGCCGGGTACTCGCTGCTGAACTCGACCCACTGCCCGTCCGACGGGTGCTCGAAGCCGAGCGAGACGGCGTGCAGCCACTGCCGGGTCAGCCCCAGCCGCTTGGCCAGCGTCGGGTCGGCGCCGTACGTCAGGTCGCCGACGCAGGGGTGGCGCAGCGCCGACATGTGGACGCGGATCTGGTGGGTGCGGCCGGTCTCCAGCTTGATCGCCATCAGGGAGGCCGCCCGGTACGCCTCGATCAGGTCGTAGTGGGTGACGGACGGCTTGCCGTCGCGGGTCACCGCCCACTTCCAGTCCGAGCTGGGGTGGCGCCCGATCGGCGCGTCGACGGTGCCGCTCAGCGGGTCCGGGTGGCCCTGGACCAGCGTGTGGTAGCGCTTGTCGGTGATCCGGTCGTGGAACTGCCGCTTGAGGTCGGTGTAGGCCCGCTCGGACTTGGCGACGACCATCAGGCCCGAGGTGCCGACGTCCAGCCGGTGCACGATGCCCTGGCGCTCGGCGGCGCCGGAGGTGGAGATCCGGTAGCCGGCCGCGGCGAGTCCGCCGATGACGGTGGGGCCGGTCCAGCCGGGGCTCGGGTGCGCGGCGACGCCGACCGGCTTGTCGATCAGCACGATGTCGTCGTCGTCGTGGACGATCCGCATGCCCTCGACCGCCTCGGCCACGATCTGCACCGGGGCGGCGGGGGCGGGGATCTCGACCTCCAGCCAGGAACCGGCGGTCACCCGGTCCGACTTGCCGGCCACGGCGCCGTCGAGCGTCACCTTGCCGTCGGCGGCCAGTTCGGCGGCCTTGGTCCGGGAGAAGCCGAACATCCGGGCGAGGGCGGCGTCGAGGCGCTCGCCCTCCAGGCCGTCGGGAACGGGGAGGCTGCGGATCTGCGCTGCGGTACTCACCCGTACGAGTATGCCGGAAACCCGCCGCACCCCTTCCCCCTCGCTGCTCCGGCCGGCGGCCGGAGGGCTACTTCCCGCTCTTCTCCGGCTGCTGGTGGACGGTCCCGTCCGGGTTGCTGCCGCGGAAGGAGAGCAGCACCACGAGGATGCCGCCGCAGACGATCGCCGAGTCGGCGAGGTTGAAGACCGCGAAGTGCTGGACCGAGATGAAGTCCACGACGTGGCCGCGGAAGACGCCCGGCGCGCGGAACAGCCGGTCGGTGAGGTTGCCGAGGGCGCCGCCGAGCAGCATCCCGAGCGCGATCGCCCACGGGAGGCTGTACAGCCGGCGGGCGATCCGCCAGATCACCACGATGACGGCGGAGGCGATCATGGTGAAGACCACGGTCAGCGCCTGGCCCATGCCGAAGGCGGCGCCGGAGTTGCGGATCACCTGGAGGGTGACGACATCGCCGATCACCTTGATCCCCGCGTGGTTCTCCAGCTTGGCGACGACCAGCAGCTTGCTGGCCAGGTCGATCAGGAACGCCAGGACGGCGACGACCAGCAGCACCCCGACCCGGCGCGGGCCCTTGGGCTTCTCCACCGCCGTGGCACCGGCGGCGACCGCACCGTCAGCCGCGGGGACGGACTCGTCGCCCGCGGGAGCCGCCCCGCCGTCCGCGGGCCCGGTGGACTCGGCCACGGCCACCTCCACGCCATCGGCGGGGTTCGGGACGGCGTCGTCCCGGGTCTGGGGGGAACCTTGCGTACTGATGATCCGCTCCGCTGCCGATGTGAGCCGATGAGGGCCTGAACGCGTCCGTACCGACGGGTCAGGCGAGGTTACGGGGTCGAGCGTACGGCAAGCCCGACCCCCCGCGTCGCCCCGGTCGCCCGGCCCGCCGGTCCGGTCGGCGGGCTTCCTCAGCGGCGTTCCTGCTTGGCCTTGCACTGCACGCAGAGCGTCGCCCGGGGGAAGGCCTGCATCCGGGCCTTGCCGATGGCCTGCCCGCAGGACTCACAGGTGCCGAAGCCGACGCCCTCCAGCCGCTCCAGCGCGCGCTCGGTCTGGGCGAGGCTGTCCCGCGCGTTGTTGGCGAGCGCCAGCTCGCTCTCCCGCGAGATGTTCTTCGTACCGGCGTCCACCTGGTCGTCGCCGGCTCCGTCGTTGGAGTCGCGCATCAGCCCGGAGATCGCCGCCTCGGCGGCGTCGATCTCGCCGCGCAGCCGCTCCAGGTCGCTGATCAGCTCGTCGTGCAGCTCGTGGACCTCCTCGGAGGTCCAGGGGTCCTCGCCCGGCCGGACGGGCAGCGTGGCCGGGTCGACCGACTCCGCGCCGCGCGGCACGGTGACGGTGTCGGTGCTGGTCTTCTGAGGTGCGGTAGTGGTCACGGTCCCCTCCCCTGGATCGGCCGCCACGGCCTTGCGTGCCCGCTTGGTGGCGGTACCCGCGCCGGTTGCCTTCTCAGCCATGGCTTCGACCCCATCTACGAACGAACCGAGCCGCCGGTTCCCGGCGGCCTCCAGTGCCGGAACGATAATCCCGATCAAAACCGGTCACAACATGACATACCGGCGCCTCAGGATGATCCCACCCAGGCAGCCGCCCCAGCCGCCACGCCCCGCGCGCTGACAGACTTGTGCCCACCCCACCCCCGCCTAACCGCCCCCGCCGACCGGCCCGGACGGGCCCCCGCAACCCACTCCCCCGAATCCCTTTGGACAAACCGTCTCGCCCGGCCGATACACTGGCCCTGCAAGGCGCAGATGGGACGAGTACCGACGTACGCAGCCACCAGCGACCCGGGGACGGTGCGAGCCCGGGGGTGTGCACGGCGGGAAGATCACCCCGGAGCCGCCGGAAGAACGGCCGCCACCACGGCGGCCCACTAGACCCGGCAGCAACCCAAACAAGAGGGCCGCACCGCACCACCGCGGCCAAGGAGGGTGGTACCGCGGGTCGGCGAAGGCCGTCTCGTCCCTCCGGAGGATTCAGTCCCAGCATCCGCCGGAGGTAGACACCCGCGATGAACACCTACAACCCCGTCCCCGCCCAGGTCGATCTCCCCGCCCTCGAACACCGGATCCTCTCGTTCTGGCAGGACAACAAGGTCTTCCAGCGCAGCCTGGAGCAGTCCGAGGGCCGCCCCGAGTGGGTGTTCTACGAGGGTCCGCCGACCGCCAACGGCATGCCCGGGGCCCACCACATCGAGGCCCGCGTCTTCAAGGACGTCTTCCCCCGGTACCGGACCATGAAGGGCTACCACGTCGCCCGCAAGGCCGGCTGGGACTGCCACGGCCTCCCGGTCGAGCTGGCCGTCGAGAAGGAGCTCGGCTTCTCCGGCAAGCAGGACATCGAGGCCTACGGCATCGCCGAGTTCAACGCCAAGTGCCGCGACTCGGTGACCCGCCACACCGACGCCTTCGCCGAGCTGACCACCCGCATGGGGTACTGGGTCGACCTCGACGAGGCCTACCGGACGATGGACCCCTCCTACGTCCAGTCCGTCTGGTGGTCGCTCCAGCAGATCTTCGACAAGGGCCTGCTGGTCCAGGACCACCGGGTCGCCCCCTGGTGCCCGCGCTGCGGCACCGGCCTGTCCGACCACGAGCTGGCCCAGGGCTACGAGACCGTGGTCGACCCCTCGGTGTTCGTCCGCTTCCCGCTGACCAGCGGCCCGCTGGCCGGCCGGGCCGCCCTGCTGGTCTGGACCACCACCCCGTGGACCCTGGTCTCCAACACCGCCGCCGCCGTCCACCCGGAGGTCACCTACGTGGTGGCCACCGACGGCACCGAGCAGCTGGTTGTCGCCGAGCCGCTGCTCGCCAAGGCCCTCGGCGAGGGCTGGGAGGCCACCGGCGAGTCCTTCACCGGTGCCGAGATGGAGCGCTGGGCCTACCGCCGCCCCTTCGACCTGGTCGAGATCGAGGACGCCCACTACGTCCTCAACGCCGACTACGTCACCACCGAGGACGGCACCGGCATCGTCCACCAGTCCCCCGCCTTCGGCGCGGACGACCTCGCGACCTGCCGCAAGTACGGCCTGCCGGTGGTCAACCCGGTGCTGGCCGACGGCACCTTCTCCCCCGAGGTCCCGCTGGTCGGCGGCCAGTTCTTCAAGAAGGCCGACGAGGCCCTGGTCGCGGACCTCAAGGAGCGCGGCCTGCTCTTCCGCCACCTGCCGTACGAGCACAGCTACCCGCACTGCTGGCGCTGCCACACCGCACTGCTCTACTACGCGCAGCCGTCCTGGTACATCCGGACCACCGCCGTCAAGGACGCGCTGATCCGCGAGAACGAGGCCACCAACTGGTTCCCGGAGACGGTCAAGCACGGCCGCTTCGGCGACTGGCTGAACAACAACATCGACTGGGCGCTCAGCCGCAACCGCTACTGGGGCACCCCGCTGCCGATCTGGCGCTGCGAGGAGAACCACCTCACCTGCGTCGGCTCGCTGGCCGAACTGTCCGAGCTCACCGGCACCGACCAGAGCGGCCTCGACCCGCACCGCCCGTACATCGACGCGGTCACCTTCGCCTGCCGCGACTGCGGCGGCACCGCCACCCGCGTGCCCGAGGTCATCGACGCCTGGTACGACTCGGGCTCGATGCCCTTCGCCCAGTACGGCTACCCGTACCAGAACAAGGAGCTGTTCGAGAAGCGCTACCCGGCGCAGTTCATCTCCGAGGCGATCGACCAGACCCGCGGCTGGTTCTACACGCTGATGGCCGTCGGCACCCTGGTGTTCGACAGGAACAGCTACGAGAACGTCGTCTGCCTGGGCCACATCCTGGCCGAGGACGGCCGCAAGATGTCCAAGCACCTGGGCAACATCCTGCAGCCGATCCCGCTGATGGACCAGCACGGCGCCGACGCGGTCCGCTGGTTCATGGCGGCCGGCGGCTCGCCCTGGTCGGCCCGCCGGGTCGGCCACGGCACCATCCAGGAGGTGGTCCGCAAGACCCTCCTCACCTACTGGAACACCGTCGCCTTCCAGGCCCTGTACGCCCGCACCTCGAACTGGGCGCCGTCCGCGGCCGACCCGGCCCCGGCCGACCGCCCGCAGCTGGACCGCTGGGTGCTCTCCGAGCTGAACACCCTGGTCCGCGAGGTCGACGCGGCCTTCGAGGCGTACGACACCCAGCGCGCCGGCAAGCTGCTCTCCGGCTTCGTCGACGACCTCTCCAACTGGTACGTCCGCCGCGGCCGCCGCCGCTTCTGGCAGGGCGACGCCGCCGCGCTCGCCACCCTGCACGAGGCGCTGGAGACCGTCACCCGCCTGATGGCCCCGCTCACCCCGTTCATCACCGAGCAGGTCTGGCAGGACCTCGTCGTCCCCACCGACCCCCAGGCCCCGGCCTCCGTCCACCTGGCCACCTGGCCCGAGGCCGACGAGACCCTGATCGACGCCGACCTCTCCCGCCACATGGCCCTGGTCCGCCGCCTGGTCGAACTCGGCCGGGCGACCCGCGCCGAGTCCGGCGTGAAGACCCGTCAGCCGCTCTCCCGCGCGCTGATCGCCGCCCAGGGCTGGGAGGAGCTGCCCGCCGACCTGCGCGCGCAGATCGCCGAGGAGCTCAACGTCGCCACCCTCGAATCCCTCGCCGAGGTCGGCAGCTCGCTCGTCGACACCACCGCCAAGGCCAACTTCCGCGCCCTCGGCAAGCGTTTCGGCAAGGGCGTGCAGGACGTCGCCAAGGCGGTCGCCGCCACCGACGCCGCCCGCCTCGCCGCCGAACTGCGCGCCACCGGCGAGACCGGCGTCGACCTGAACGGTGAACCGATCACCCTCTCCCCCGACGAGGTCATCATCACCGAAACCCCCCGCGAGGGCTGGGCCGTCGCCAACGAGTCCGGCGCCACCGTCGCCCTCGACCTGGCCATCACCCCCGAACTCAAGCGCCTCGGCATCGCCCGCGACGCCATCCGCCAGATCCAGGAAGCCCGCAAGAACTCCGGCCTGGACGTCGCCGACCGCATCGTCCTCCGCTGGCGCGCCACCTCCGAGGAGACCGCCGAGGCCATCGCCGAACACGGCCCCCTCGTCGCCGAAGAGGTCCTCGCCACCGACTTCGCCGCCGGCGCAGCCGACTGGACCTCCGACACCTTCACCGACGACTCCCTCGGCCTCGCCTTCCAACTCCGCAAGGCCTGACCACCCACCGAAGCCGCCGCCACCCCACCCGGGCCGCGGCGGCTTCGCCATACCCCCACCCACCCGCAAGCCCCCCACCCCTCCCTCACCCCCTCACCCGCCCAAGGCGAGAGGGACGCGCTGCGGGAGGGGGCGGTGGAGGGGGTGGGTGCGGAGAGCGGCGTAACGGGTGATTTT